>JBMFOU010000004.1:0-20105 GCA_049969475.1 Bacteroidales bacterium
GGAACGGACCCAACTTTGGTAAATTCCAGAACCAGGGTGGTACCTGGACGCTGGTAAGCGAATTCACCATCGCCGGAGCCAGTAACATTCGTGACCTGGCCTATGACGGAACCTATTTCTATGGCGGTAGTGCTTCGACGACTATTTACAAGATGGACTTCAATACGCAGACCCTCGTGGGAACTATTAGCACCAGTGGTGTAAACGTACGTCATATCAGCTACGATCCGACCAACAATGGTTTCTGGACAGGTAACTGGAGTGATATGTACCTGGTAAGTAACACGGGTGCTACTGTGCAAACCGCGAACCCAGGCCTGAGTGGCATGTATGGTAATGCATACGACAATGTAAGTGCTGGTGGTCCTTATGTATGGATCTTTGACCAGAACGGTAGCGGTGTTGATATCCAGCAAATGTCAGTTGCAACCGGCACACTGACCGGAGTTGTACATGCTGCAACCGATCTGCCGGGCTTCCAGGCTGGTAGCATAGCCGGTGGTCTTGCTTCCGACAATGGTAACCTCGTTTCTGGTAAATTCATCCTGCTGGCTAACGTGCAGCAGACCCCCAACCTGATTGGTGCCTACGAAGTTGCTGCCTCAACAGGTGGTGGTGGCGGTGGTGCTGCTCCGGCTGCCCTCATGGGTTACAACATTTATCGTGATGGTAACTTTGTAGCTTATGTTGAAAAACCCACCCAGGAATACTATGACCTCTATCTGAATCCTGGTCAGTATTGCTACACTGTAACCGCAGTGTATGACCTTACTGCCTATGGTTTCCCCGCCGGTAGCACTGCCGAATCTCTTGAAGAAGGTCCTGCATGCCTCACCATTAACTATGGTGTACCCATTCCCTGGACTGAAGACTGGGCAACTGCTAATTTTACCTTTAACAATTGGAGCTTTGCTCCTGCACAGGGTCACTGGAGGATCAGCAATATGACGGGTAATGCCGTTCCAAGTGCTGAATTCACATGGGCAGCTCCCGAAACTGATTACAGTTATGCAATGGTAAGCCCGGCTCTGAATGCCAGCGTATTTAACTGCGCAGAAATTTACCTCGACTTCGATCTGAAACTCGATGACCGCAACCAGACCGGTGCTGAAAAACTCACCGTTGATGTATATTGGGATGGTCAGTGGCATAAGGTTGCTGAATACAAGAACGAAGGTTCCTTCAACTGGAGTACCAAGCACATTGCTATTAACCAGGTGGCTGGTAAAGCCATGAAAGTTCGCTTTGTGGCTAATGGTTCCAACACTGCTGATATCCTTGGTTGGTTTGTAGATAACATCACAGTTTATCCAGTAGTTATGCCTGCTACCAACCTCACGGGTGAAACCCAGAATTTCAATGCTATCCTCACTTGGAATGCTCCTGAGTGCCAGACCGGACCTGCCGGTACCCTTAAGATGTTGAAGCAGTGGGATGGCGATCCTAACGTGAACCCCAATGCATATTTCCAACAGTACAACTATGCTTACGGTGTAGTTTACGACCTGACAGCTTATCCGGATGCTACGCTATCTAAGATTGATTTCCACCATGCTTCATGGGGAACCTTCGGAACCTGGCAATACAAGATCCACGTTGTGGATTGGAATACTTTCACCGAAATAGCTACCCTGGGTCCCCTGACCACCACTGGCAACGATATCTGGGAAAACAATATCAGCCTGGGTGATATTATGGGATTTGGCGGTGGTCTGGTAGGTATCATGCTTGAACCTATGAGCAACCAACCCACCGATGCTTACCCCTGCTTCACCGCCGATAACGATGGTCCTCAGGGTGTTTCGGTTATGGGTCCGTTGCCCGATTTCAGTGGCTTCGCTCCTTCACAGGTAGGCGATTTCTATCAGAATCTCTACATCTACACTGCTTTTGATGGCGGTAAGATGGTAGCTGCTCCTAAGGTGGTTCTTAAGGGCCTGAACACCAATGCTTCGGCTCGCGGCCCTGTTGTTCCCAACCTGCGCCCGGTTCTCACAGCCAATCAGCAGGCTATCAACCTTCCTACCGAAGGTGGTAAAGGTGTAGTAGGCTACAATATCTATCGCAATGGTGAAAAGATCAACAATGCATTGGTAACTGCAACTACCTACACTGATAATGTGGGTGTTAATGGAACCTATTGCTATGTTGTTAAAGCCGTTCATGAAGCCTTCAATGGAACCATGGAATCGGCTCCTACCAACGAAGTATGCCTCACCTTTACTGTTGGTATCGAAAATCCTGCCAACACGAGCATCAGCGTATTCCCCAATCCTGCACGTAGCTTCGTCAACGTACAGGTGGGCAATAACGTGAAGTCACTCGAAATGGTGAACTACCTCGGTCAGAAAGTTTACAGCCAGGCTCTCAATGGTGCTGGTAAATATACCATCAACACCAGCAATCTCGAGTCGGGTGTATACTTCATCCGTCTGACCACTGCCGAAGGCAGCATTATCACTGAAAGGGTTACTGTTACCCAATAATAATCCCTGACAGTATTCTCCGAAAAGGCCTCCTCCGGGAGGCTTTTTCTTTTATGGAAGTTGCGTGGTTGTCAAAACGGGCTTTGTACTTTTGCCTAAAAACGATTGTATGAGCAATCCACTGGAATTGCCCTTCTTTTTTATCATTGGGCGGCCCCGTTCAGGGACAACCCTCCTGCGTACCCTACTCGATGCTCATCCTGCTATCATTGTGCCCCCTGAATATCCCATTATTCTAGATTTATTTAACCGCTTCGGCACGTACCCGGAATGGAATAGCTGCACCCGGGGAAAGTTGCTCCAAACTTTTAAAAAACCCCTGACTTTCGATTTCTGGAATTACCAATATCTGCGTATTGAAGAAGAGGCTCTGAAAAGCGACCTGGAAGAAATTCGGGGACGGGTTCCCCTGGAAAAAGTTCTCCGTCTTTTTTATTTCCACAGCCAAAGTGTTTTTCCCAAAGAAAATATTCAACTGCTGGGCGATAAAAATCCGGTGTATGCTCTATACACGAGACATCTATTGCGTTGGTTTCCCGATGCTAAATTTCTTTTCATTACGCGAGATTATCGTGATAATTTGGTTTCGATGCGGAAATTTGATTGGGAGGCCCCTCATCCGGTGCTTCAGGCCTGGCGCTGGAAATACATTACCCGCATGATGCTTAGGCTGCAAAGGCAACATCCCGGTCGTATTTTCATGCTCAGGTACGAAGACCTGGTAGCGCAACCTGAAGAGTGGCTTAAGAAGATCTGTTCATTTCTTCAGATTTCATACAATCCTGTCATGCTATCTTTTCATGAAAAAGTGGAAGAGGGTTTTTCGTTTATTGATAGAAAAACCTTGCTTAAATACCATGAAAGCCTTGTCAAGCCAATAAATACTTCTACCATCGGTTTGTGGAAGGAGAAGCTCAGTAGGCGAGAGGTACATTTGATGGATGCTACCGTAGGCCTTTATGCTGAGAAAGCAGACTATAGACGCTCGTCAGTTGATAATTCCCTGGCTCTTACATTGGCTACCTGGCCCATGCGTATTTATGGTTGGATCCTCTACCAACTTATGCTTCTCGGTGAGTATTTGCCTTATCGCTTGCGGGTTTTGTTTTCGAAAGCTTTACCCTGGCTAGTTAAAGTTTACAGGAAATTAAAAGGTTAACGAGATTCGGATAATTTTTAAACTTTTAAGCTTTTGCTGTTTCCATAGAATTGATGGAAGCACAAACACCGTGCTTGTTTTTTATTCTGGGCCGACCCCGCAGCGGAACTACACTGCTCAGGACCCTACTTGATGCGCACCCCGAAATTAAAGTTCCGCCAGAGTATCCTGTACTCCTTAATCTTTATCGTCAATTTGGAAAGTGCAGGCTGTATACGCCGGAAGTAAAAAAGCGTTTTTGGGAGGCATTTAAAGAGCGCCTAGCTTCACCCAACTGGCAATACAGCTTTCTGGATATAAATGAAGAAAAACTCTGGAGTGAACTGCAGGCTTTACCGGAGAATGCATCGTTTAAGGAGGTATTTTGTCTGTTTTATGCGCATTATTCATCCATATTTCCACACATAGAGCCACCGAGGGTCGTTGGAGACAAACACCCCCTATTTGCTACATATGCCTGGCGCATTCGTCAGATCTTTCCTGATGCCCGGTTTATCTTCCTGGTTCGCGATTATCGCGACAATTTTCTATCAGTTCGAAAATTTTCTTTTGAGGCGC
The DNA here is from genome assembly GCA_049969475.1 of Bacteroidales bacterium. Taxonomy (GTDB): domain Bacteria; phylum Bacteroidota; class Bacteroidia; order Bacteroidales; family TTA-H9; genus UBA2030. The sequence goes on from JBMFOU010000004.1 coordinate 4,204, forward strand.
CTATCGTGGCTTTGCAGGCCTACAGGTGGAAATACGTAGCCCGTATAGCTGCTCATTTTCAGCAAAAATTTCCTGATCAAACCCTTTTAATTCGCTACGAGGACCTGGCTCATGATCCGGTAAAAATCCTTCGACAGGTTTTATTGTTTCTGGATTTGGAATGGAATTCCCAAATGCTTGATTATTATAAATATATTGATGTCGTTAACGAAAAATACGACAAAGAGCTGCTGGAACTTTTCCATAAGAATTTGGGAAAGCCCATCAATCGGGATGCCATTGGTCAATGGAAGCATTATTTGAAGGAGAATGAAATAAAAGTGGCTGATTTTGTTGTGGGTAGCTGGGCAGAGCGAATGGGTTACGAACGTAAATTTAAGAAACCAAGCCTCAGGCTATTTTTAATCAGTCTTCCCTGGAAATTTTATGGATGGACACTTTATAAGATAATGAATGCCAGTGAGTATCTACCTGCAGGTTTGAAAAAGCGGTTTGCTTTATTTCTGCCCTCCCTGTCCCGCTTGTATCATCGGCTCAAAGGAAAGACAAAATAAGACTGCCGTCGGGTTCCTTGTGGCTGTAAATGAGCGGTTTTTTCTGTCTCGCTAACTCTAATAAGGGAGCTATTTGGTCCCAAATTCCATTCTCAAAATCTTCCGGTTCTATTATCAGCCTTGCAGTCTTATCTCCCGGAAACACTTTTTCGATAAGTTGACGTATGCGGGACGTCTTTTTTTGAAAGGCCTCTGGAGTGAGTCGGTAGAGTTGATTTTCTATATTATCCTGGTCTGGCAATCGTTCATAACCTAGCGCAGTGTTATAGGCAATGGCTCTCTGGTTGGTACGGAGGATATGAGCAAATAAGGCGTCCCAATTGAAAAGCTCGAAGCACATGTCGGTAACCATAATCGAAACCACCGCTGGTACAAACGTCTCGTAATAACGGGTTTCCCATAGAAAAATACCAGATTCGAGCTCCTGTTTTTCCCAATTGATATTCTTTGCATTGATCAGCCCTATTTTTTCTCCCTGGTAGTGAATGAGGAGATAGAAGTTGTGAATGTTATTGATTTTCTGAAACCACTCCCGCTGCATTTCAGGTGAAATATACTCTCTATATTCCATGGTCTGCCGGATGGTTTCGCTGTTGCGGTGCTGACGAACCAGTTCGAGATCCTTTTCCTTGAGGCGTTCCAGCACAATATCATAACGAATAAGCTTCATGGAAAAAGCGTTGAGGCTGGTTATAAAATTTTTTCGATGGAGTAGGGCGGTTTGCGGTTCTGCACCTTGTAGATGCGGCTAAGGTATTCGCCAATTATACCGAGGCTAAAAAGGATAATGCTGGTAGAAAAAAGAATGGCTACAATGAGACTGGTGTAGCCTAAAGGAACATTGAAAAATAATTTCTTGACAATGAATATTATACCCAAAATAAAACTGACAAAAGATGCCAGGAAGCCCCCGTAAACCATGAGCTTGAGGGGGAAGTCGGTATAGAAAATTACCAGGTTGGCAACCAGACTCCAGAGTTTGCGCAGGGTATATCCAGAATGATTGTATTTACGGGGCAAATGGAGCACCTCCACGAAGGCAATATCTTCGGTATACCAGAGGAGGATTTCATCAATAAAAACGAAAAATGAGATGTTTTGCTTCAATTTTTCGACCAGAGGGCGGGCAATTAGGCGAAACGAAGATCCTTCGCCCGGAGTATTACGGAGTTTGCCAGAAAATGACTTAATTAAGCGGCTGCCCATATTGCGCAGAAAGTGATGTTTTTTTGCCGCACTGATTCCGTACACCACATCGTTGCCATGGGCATCGTGCCATGCAATAAGTTTTTCTATTTCAGCCGGGGGCGTCTGCAAATCGTCGTCGATGGTGATGACTTTGTCTCCCTGAGCCATTTGCAGCCCGCAGATGGTGGCATTGTGCTGCCCGTAATTTCTGGTGAGGCGGACTATGGTGATGAAATCTCCATATTGTTTTTTAATATCCTGTAGCACTTTCCAGGAACCATCGGTAGAGCGATCGTCCACAAAGATTAGCTGGAAGCTGCGGTTGATTTTTTCGAAGGTCTGAACGATACCCTGGGTAAGTTCGGCCAGCGACTCCTGGCTGTTGTATACAGGAATAATAACCGAAAACTCAGGCTGCCTAGAGATTGAGGTCATGTTTTATCCTCCGCCCAAAATTAAGCTGGTACCTGAAATCCAACGGGAAGCATCACTAAGGTAAAACAGAATAGTATGGGCTACATCTTCAGGTTCGCCCAGGCCCAGGGGTTGCCGCGCTTCTATCTGTTTGATGGTGTCTTCGTTGGTGGCTTCGCGGGTCTGGTCGAGCATGGGACCTTTGACAAAAGCGGGTGCCACACAATTGACCCTGATTCGCCTGGGGGCAAGTTCCAGCGCCAACACCCGTGCATAATTTTCCAATGCGGCTTTAACACTGATATACATGGCACCACCCACAAACGGATATTTTATGGATATGGAAGAAATAAAAACCAAAGAGCAATGAGCACTTACCAATTTTTTTTGAGCCAACAAACGACTGGTAAGCAAAACCGGTGCATTGAATCCAATACTGAAATTCTGATCAATATCAGTCTGTTCGATAAAGCGGGCCGGTTTCAGCACGCTGATTCCAGTACTATAGACCACCCCATGGAGGGGTGGGAGGTTTTCGGTGAGGCGATCGAGGTCAGCGGACTGGGTCAGGTCGGCCGGAATGCTGATATGCCCTTCACCTTCCAGGTTGGAGTATGTATCAGCCAGCTTTTGTGCACTGCGTCCGGTAATAATGAGCCGGGCTCCTTGTCGACTGGCCGAGATAGCTGTTTGCCTACCCAGTCCCGAAGAGGCGCCTGTAATCAGTATGGTTTTGCCTTTTAAGCTGAAAATATCTTCCATCTTTCAAATTTCAAGGATTTCGGGACAGAATGGCTTTTGAATGGTTAGACTAACACTTCCCCACGAAAGACCAATACCAAAGGCCGAGAGCAGAAGTTTTAGATCACGTTCATGCAAGGCATGTCTTATTTCGCTAATCATGGTAAGGGGAATACTGGCTGAACTCGTGTTTCCGAATTTTCCAATGGAAAGTGGAACTTTCTCGGGGGGCAGCTTCAGCATTTTGCGCAATGTATCGTTAATTAGTTTGTTGGCCTGATGAAAGATTACATAATCGAATTTGCTGAGTTCTTCGCCCGAATACTTAAGCAAGTGACGTATATTGGGAACTACTTCCCTCAGGCTGAAGTTGAAAACTTCGATACCATCGAGGGCTACGTGAAGGGGAGTACGATAAATGCCCGGAGCTATTTTTTTGTAATTGAATGATTTCTTGGAGAGAAAGTTGCGCATCCCCCCGTCGGGGATGATAATGGCTTTGTAGCCTGCTCCGTCGCCCTCGAGGCTGAAATGCATGGGGGGAGCATCCTGGCTGCGTTCTAATAGAGTAGCCGTACCCGCATCACCAAAAAGGGGAAAGGTACTTTTGTCGCGATAGGCTGAGTTGAGGGAGGAAATGTCGCCAACCAGCAAAAGGGCTTTATCTATACCAAAGGAGTTCATCAGTCCTGAGGCCATAGCCAGACCATAAACATATCCCGAACAGCCCAGGCCCACATCCAGTGATAGGCAGCTTTTGGGCAGGCCGAGTTTATCCTGAAGGATGCCTGAGGTTTGAGGAATTAAATAATCGCGGGTCTGGGAAACAAAGATGAGCAGTTGTATTTGTGAGCGGTCAACCTTCAGACCATCGAGAAGGGATTCGGCAGCCACCTGACACATATCGGAAGTGGTGGTGCCTTTGTCTACATGCCTGCGTTTTTCTACCCCTATGGTTTTTACCAATTGCTCCCGTTCTTTAGCTGATACCCACTTGTAATCGTAGTTCGATACCTCCCGCTTGGGTACACAGGCAGCCAATCCTGAGAGTCTGATGCCAGTAGTGGTAAACGTAGCCATGCCTCCCTCCCTCCTGGTTTGGTTTTAACCTTTATAACGCGATTGTATGATTTCGAAAACATCTTTCACGGTTTTCGATTTCACCAGGTCGTCGGCATTGAGTGTAACGTCGTATTCAGTTTTTACCATGGCGATGAGCACCAGGGCGTTGATGGAGTTCCAGTCAAACATTTCCCTGAAAACACTTTCGGGCTTTAGTTTTCCGGGTTCCAGCTCATCAAATTCATCCTCTATTTTTTTGATGAAATCTTCTATGGTTATCGACATCTTAAGTGAGTTTTTGGAATAGGCAAAGATAGGCTTTTATCGTTTTCGCAGGAAAGGGTAAGGCTGGGCCATATGGGGAAAAAGGGTATTTTTGGGCCGAATAAAGTTTGTCTTTAAGAATTGAAACCTACATTACTGTTAATCAATCCGTCCAATCAATACCGAAAGGGTTTTACGCTGAGACAACAGTCGCGGCAGGTGCCCCTGGGGTTGGGTATGGTGGCAGCCATGACACCCGATACCTAGAAAGTATATCTTATGGACGAAAACATCCGTCCTTTTCGCTACCGTCCCGCTGATTTGGTAGCTATCACCGCTTTCACCACCACGGTTTCCCGAGCTTACGAAATTGCGGAGATTTACCGCCGGGAAGGCACACCGGTGGTTATCGGCGGCATTCATGCCTCTATGCTGCCTCAGGAAGCCATGCAGTATGCCGATGCTGTGGTGGTGGGTGAGGCTGAGAGCGTGTGGCCTCAGATTCTTAAGGATTTTGAAAATGGACGATTGCAGCCTTTGTATAAAGCCCCTCCGGCCGATTTAACCCGTATGCCTGCTCCCCGCCATGATATTTTTCATCCTTCTTATTTATTTGCTAGCATACAAACTTCTCGGGGCTGTCCTATGGACTGCGATTTCTGCTCTGTGCCAGCCTTTAATGGCCATCGCTATCGCCTTCGCCCGGTGGAGGCTATTCTTGAAGAGATGAGCTCGGTAAGAAATCGCCTGATTTATTTTGTGGATGATAATATCGTAGGGTATAATGAAAAGGCCCGGGAACATGCGGCCCTGCTTTTCGAAGGAATGATACGTAAGGGTCTGCGCAAGGAATGGTTTGCCCAGGCCAGTCTCAACATAGCCCAAGACCCTGAATTGCTCAAACTTGCGGCCCGCAGTGGTTGTAAAATGCTGCTTATCGGCATTGAGGCTGAATCGGAAGATGCACTCAATGATACCAATAAGCGTCTGAATCTGAAACTGGGCGTGGATAAATATGCACGGTCATTCCGTACCATTCACAAGGCTGGAATTGCTGTGCTGGGTGCATTTATTTACGGAATGGATTCTGATACCCAGGAATCGCTGCACAAGCGCACGAAGTTCATACTTCGCTCCTCGGTGGATGTTGTTCAGGCCAGTGCCATGACCCCATTGCCCGGCACCCGTCTTTTCGATCGAATGAGAAAAGAGAATCGGTTGTTATCCCATAGTTTTCCTCAACACTGGCAGCATTTTCACTTTACCGATGTGGTTTTCAGGCCTAAACAAATGGAGCCCGAGGCCCTGGCAGCCGAAATGAACCGGGTTTACCATTCTATATGTTCTATGACTACGCTCAGAATAAAGTTTCTTCGCACCTTATGGAATACCCGAAGCCTCAGAACCGCCGTTTGGGCCTGGAATTCAAACCTCAATTACCGGATGGTGGCTTTCGAAAAGTCATCGGTGGCACTTAACCCATTCAAGCCATGAGCGATACCCGACCTACTCTTGTCCTGGTTTATCCGGCCAATCAGCTCCGTAAGGGATTTCTAGCCAACCGTGATACCAAATACCAGCCTTTAAGTCTGGGGATCATAGCTGCACTTACCCCTTCGCATTGGAAGGTTAAAATTATCGACGAGAATTTTCGCTCTTTTAAATATTATCCTGCTGATTTAGTAGGAATTACAGCGTTTAGCAGCACGGCAACCCGGGCCTACGAAATTGCTCAGGTGTATCGCGAAAAAGGTACACCTGTGGTCATGGGGGGCATTCATGTGAGTATGATGCCCGATGAGGCGCTTCAGTTTGCCGATACGGTGGTTATAGGAGAGGCTGAAAGTGTTTGGCCTTCCCTTATCAGCGATTTCGAAGGTAATCGACTTCAGCGGGTGTATCGGGGTGAATTATTGCCCATGCGAAATGGTCCTCTGCCGCGTCGCGATTTGTTTCATCCAGGTTATGTATTTGGCTCTATCCAGACCAGCCGGGGCTGCCCTTTCGATTGCAGCTTCTGTTCGGTGTCGGCATTCAACGGGCGTCATTACCGGATGCGACCTGTAGAAGAAGTAATTGAGGAATTGAAAACCATCCCCCAACGCAATGTTTTCTTTTTAGATGATAATATCGTTGGTACCTCGAAAGCTCATCAGGAACGGGCCATAGAGCTTTTCCGAAAAATGGTGGAGAGCGGTATCCGAAAAGATTGGATTTCGCAGGCTTCGCTCAATCTGGCTGAAAATCCGGAAGTGTTGAATTGGGCAGCCCGCAGTGGTTGCAAAATGATTTTTGTGGGAGTGGAAACCGAGCAACCAGAGGGTCTGGAAGAATCCAACAAGAAAATTAATCTCCGCATTGGGGTGGACGCCTACGAAAAGGTTTTTAGGAAAGTACATCAGCATGGCATTGCGGTTATCGCAGGCTTTATGTTTGGTTGGGATACCGACACTCCTGAACGCATTCAGCAGCGGGTTCGTTATATACGTTGCTCCGCGGCCGACTCCATTCAATCTACCTTTGTTACGCCCTTGCCCGGCACCCGTTTATTCGAAAAACTCAAACAAGAAGAACGTTTCATTCATAATGATTTTCCTTCCGACTGGCAGCGTTTCGATTATGGAGATATGGTTTTTCAGCCTGCACTGATGAGCCGGGAAGCTTTCCTTTTGGAGATGAAGCTGGCCTTGCAGCGTATCTATGAGCCTGCTCACTTAGGGCGTAAATTTTTGCGTTCCTGGTGGAATCTCAAGAGCTTTACCACTGCTTATTGGTCGTATATGAGCAACTGGAATTACCGAAACATGTTTATCCAGGATGGTCGTAGGGTTAAAAATTGGTTTTTAGACCGAAAGAAATGAATCAGCATCCTCCCACTTTGTAGCTCATTAATCCTATTTCGACTTTCACGAATGGATTCGCTGTGAACCTCTCCATGAAAAATCGACCTCTTTCTTTTAGGAATTCTTACTGCTTTAACGCCGACTTACTTTAAAATAAAACTTACTGACGAAAATTCTCGGAGATTTAAACCCTATGCAGCAGATTTAATGGCTATTACAGGGAGAGGGTGTTAAAATCAATTATAAATAACTTAAGGATATTTCACCTTCGATACAATCGGCTTTCGAGTCGATTATCGTGTTATTAATAGATTTTAGTTTTCGAAAAGCTTGTTTATTAGGTTTTTATATTTCTTTTCCACTACCCTCCGTTTGAGTTTAAGACTGGGTGTAAGCTCCCCGGAATCAATGCTCCATTCATCAGCTACCAGGGCCCATTTTTGAATGGTTTCATTTTCCTTGATTCCCGGGCCATTCATTTGTTTGATCTCCGACTCAATGATTTTTTTGACTTGCTGATTTTCTATCATTTCGGCAAGAGATGTGAAGGTAATTCCCTGTTTTTTAAAGTATTCTGTAAGAAATTCAAAATTGGGTTGAATGATAGCTGCCAGATAGTTTTGGCTTTCGCCTACGACCAGTGCATGGCTTATAAAAAGCGACTGTTTGAGCAGGCTTTCAAGTTTCTCAGGGTACACATAAATTCCTGAGGCAAGTTTGAAAATTTCCTTTTTCCGTCCGGTGATTTTAATAAAACCTTCAGCATCTATTTCGGCCAGGTCGCCTGTATGGAGCCATCCATCTTCGTCAATTACTTGCCGGGTTAGTTCTGGTTGTAAATAGTATCCTGCCATAACATTAGGACCTTTCACTAATAGTTCTCCATCGGGAGCCACTTTAACCAGGATATCGGGAATGGCCTTACCTATGGTACCTGGTTTTACATAATTTTCAGTGTTGTAAGCTACCAGAGGCGAGGCCTCAGTCAATCCATAGCCTTCGTAAACCGGGATGCCTGCCGCCCAGAAAATTTTCACCAGATAGGGCTGAACACTGGCTCCCCCTGTAATAATTTTAATGATCTCTCCCCCAAGTGCTTCCTTCCATTTTACGAAAACCAGCCTACGGGCAAGCTTGAGCTGAATATTGTACCACCAGCCCATGTCGGTTTTTAACTCGTAGCTCCGGGCCAGGCGTAAGGCCCAGTTAAAAACCGTTTTTTGAATTCCTGTTAATTCCATACCTTTCTTTAAGATTCCCTGATAAACCTTTTCAAGCAGCAAAGGAACGGAAACCATGATATGGGGTTTTATTTCCTTAAGGGTAGAAAGAATGGCGCTTACTCCATCGGCATAGTAAACGGGAATGCCCAGATAAAGGGCAATGTAGTTTACCATTCTCTCATAAGAGTGAGAGAGGGGAAGATAGCATACGTATCGGTAGTGAGAATGCAGATTGATGGTGTAGGCTGCAACCAATGCATTACTTACGTGATTTTCGTGCGTGAGCATGACTCCTTTGGGCTGGCTGGTAGTTCCTGAGGTGTAAATGATGGAGGCCAGGTCGTCTGGCTTTACATTTTCCATTCTCCGGTTCAATTCCTCGGGATGCTGGTTCATTTCTCCTAAAAGTATGAATTCGGAATACGGAATGCTGCTTGAATTTTCATCAAAACAAATCACTTTCTCAAGCGCAGGTAGCTCATTTTTCCTGATTTCGATGGCTGCAGCTGTATAACGATTTCCGGTAAATACTATACGAGTACCCGATTCCTTAAGAATATAAATTAGCTCGTCTTCGCTAATCGAAGGATAGATGGGCACGTGGATGGCCCCAATTTGGAGCGTCCCCATGTCTACAAAATTCCACTCAGGCCGGTTGGTGCTTATGTTGGCTATTCGGTCGCCGGGCTTTATTCCCAATTCAATAAGACTGTAGCTGACTAATTTTGCTTGATGGATGTATTGTTCAGAGGAATAGGTTATCCATTGACCCGCCTTTTTCCCGGCAATAACCACATCCTTATGGTGCCGCTCGTGATTGTAATAGAGAAAGTCGAATACTCGTTTTACGTACATATAGAATTTTATTGTAAAATGAGGTGGGCAAAGCTACAAAGAAAAGATTTGGCCAGTTGGTTAATTGGATTTGTTAAAAACAAGAAACGGCCCGAAAAAGGGCCGACAGAAGTTTGGGTGCAATATTTTTTAATCAACTGTTCATGGATGCCAGGAACTCTTCATTATCTTTTGTGCCTCGCATTTTGTCTTGCAAAAATTCCATGGCTTCCTGAGTGGTCATGTCAGCCAGATGGTTGCGCAGAATCCAAACCCGCTGGAGTACGTCGCGGGGAAGCAGCAGGTCGTCGCGGCGGGTGGAAGAGGCTACGATATCGATGGCCGGGAAAATACGTTTGTTGGAAAGTCTACGATCGAGCTGTAGTTCCATATTGCCCGTTCCCTTGAATTCTTCGAAAATAACCTCATCCATTCGTGAGCCTGTGTCAATGAGGGCTGTGGACACAATGGTAAGCGAACCGCCATTTTCAATTTGTCGGGCTGCCCCAAAAAATCGTTTGGGTTTTTGCAGAGCATTGGCCTCTACACCGCCTGATAGGACTTTACCCGAGGCCGGAGAAACAGTATTGTAAGCCCTGGCCAGTCGGGTGATGGAGTCGAGTAAAATAACCACATCATGTCCGCATTCTACCAGTCTTTTGGCTTTTTCGAGAATGATGCCTGCAATGCGTACATGGCGGTCGGCCGGCTCGTCGAAAGTGGACGATACCACCTCTGCCCTTACACTTCTTTGCATGTCGGTAACCTCTTCCGGACGTTCATCAATTAATAAAACAATGAGGTAAACGTCGGGATGGTTTTCTGCAATGGCATTGGCTATTTCTTTGAGTATCCAAGTTTTACCGGTCTTGGGCTGAGCTACGATAAGCCCACGTTGGCCCATACCAATGGGAGAGAAAAGATCGATGATGCGCGAGGTAAGGGTTTCGTGCTTATGACCGGTGAGTTTAAATTTTTTGTGCGGGAATAAGGGGGTAAGAAAGTCGAAAGGTACGCGGTCGCGAATTCTCTCTGGTTCGAGGCCATTGATAAGCTCGGCTTTCACCAGGGGAAAAAATTTCTCGCCATCACGGGGCGGACGTATTGTGCCGCGAATGGTATCGCCCGTTTTTAGCCCCAGCATTTTTATTTGCTGTTGCGAGACCAATACATCATCAGGCGAGGGCATGTAGTTGTAGTCGGAGGAACGAAGGAAACCGAATCCTTCTGGCATAATTTCCAGTACACCTTCAGTGGTTACAATTCCTTCGTTGTTGAAGGGGTAATACTCATCCCTTTTTTTATCGAATTTTTCGAAGGGCTGCCTTTGCAAACGCAGGGATGCCTCTCTCTGAGCTCTTTCGCGGGCTATTTGTTCTTTGAAATCTATTTTTCCAACTTCCGGCATCTCGTCTTCGATTTCTGTTACTTCAGGAGTAACAACACCCATACTTTCCGTTAGCGACTCCTCGGCACCGTTGTCGTCATCTACCAAAAGTTTTTCAGGAATAATTTCCTCTTTAAGCATCAATGCCTGCCGCATCGATTTGGTGATGACGGTAGGTTTTTTAACTGGTTCGGATTCTTTGGGGGCTTCAGCTGCCTCTGGTTTATCAGGCTTTTCCTGTTTTTTGTTCAGCAATTGAGGTATGTCGTCCATTTTAGCCATTTGTCGGGCTCTGATAAACGGATTCGTAGCGAGTCTTTGGTCTTCCTTAGGTTCTGCCTGGTTGGTTTGTTCGTTTGGTTGCCTTGCATTGTCAGCGAGTTTATCATTCCGGTTTGTTGTAGCTGGTTGATTATCCTGTGGAGTTTCTGTTTTTGCGGGCCGGCCCCGTCGGCGGTTCGACTTTTTGTTGGTTTCTGCCTGCTCTTGTTCTGCCTGAGTTTCGGTTGCAGATGCGACGGCAGGGGGGGGCGATGGCTGCGAGGGTTCTGATTTTTTGGGTCTACCCCTCCGTCCCCGCGAAGTGGATTTTTGCTCTTCTGGCGAGGGCATCGTGGCTTGCTTGTCGAGAATCCTGTATATAAGATCTTGCTTGCCCAGGCCGTCTATTTCGCTGATGCCCAGATTTCGGGCAATCTCCCGAAGCTCAGGGAGCATTTTTTCGTTTAACGAATGAATATCGTACATGTTATTGGTGCTTGTATTTCAAAAAAAGCAACAAAAGAGGTATTGCTCTGCTGTATAAATTTGAATAAAATAAAGAGTGTTTGCTAAGTTGCTTACCCAGTTCGATTCGCCGCTCATGGAGGTAATAGAGTCCGGCAGGGCTGGAATAAGTAAGTCTAAATGAAGGATTGAGGAAATATTGGTGCAAATGTACATGTTTTTATTTAAAGTTATTCCTTTTGTTGAAAATAATTTCGGGTTTGTGTCCAGCCATTACGCCTAAACTTTCACTTTCCTGTTGTATTTTTGCCTTACTTTTAAATGATTTATTCAGAATGATTCAACGCATACAAACCTTATATCTTTTTCTGGCAGCTGTGGCTACCGGAGTAGTGGTATTTTTGTTTCCCCTGGCCGGATTTTATGGAGATTCGGCTGTTCTGGAGTTGTGGATAACGGGCCTGAAAAACCTGGCTAAGATAGATGCTCCGGTTCATCTAAGTCCTCTCCTTTCCTACCTGGGTGCCTTTTTGTCGCTGGTAGTGGCCATTCAATCGATTATTATTCTTTTGCAATACAAAAACCGTATCCGTCAGCTTAAATTATTGCGAATTGCCTGGTTAGCAAACATCATCCTGGTGGTTTTCCTCTTTTTTGAAAGCAACCTGGTGGCCAAAGGGGCTGAAGTATCACCAGAATACAAGGCAGGGATTTTCTTCCCGGTTATAAGTCTGGTATTGCTACTCCTTGCCCAAAGAGCTATTCAGTCCGATGAACGAAAGGTTCGTGCAGCCGATAGAATACGCTAAGCAGCATTCAGGCCTTTTCCACTATTTCCAGTTGGCTTACTTTTCCGCCTTCAATAACAAAACGGAGCAAGGTCATTTTCGTGTGTATTCCTTGTTTGCCACATGCGCCGGGATTGAGGTGTAGAAGGTTATTTTTGAGGTCGGGCATTACCTTCAAAATATGCGAGTGTCCGCTTATAAATAGTCCAGGGTGAAATAAATTTATCAGTTTGCGTGCTTCTGGACTGTATTTTCCTGGATAGCCCCCAATATGCATCATTAAAACTTTGAGTGATTCTATCTCAAACAATAAGTATTCGGGGCATTCCCTGCGTACCAGATGATCATCGATATTTCCATGTACGGCCCGTAAGGGTTTTATCTCCCGCAATTCATCTAAAACCTTGAGGCCTCCAATATCGCCGGCATGCCATATTTCATCGGTTTCCTGCAGCGCTTGTTTAACAAAAGGGAGAATAATTCCGTGGGTGTCGGAAATAAGTCCGATTCGAACCATTCAAAGTTGTTTTTGGGGAAAAGCCAGCAGGGGAAGATGGGCCTTGTAAAGGTCGCGTCGAGAGAGCACGGGTCGGAACCAGCCCGAAAAAGGACTTTGTCGGTGAAAATGGAAAGCAATCAGCGCTGGATTAATACGATTGATGCTATCGTAAATCTCTTCCTTCGATTTTTCGCAATTGGCCAGATGTAAATAGCTGATATCTTTCATTTTTTCTTTTAGTTCTGAAAAAAGAGCATCATGTTCTTCTTCCAGACGAATAAAGAGAAAATGGATTTCTGAGCTGAAAGGGGCCAAAAAATGCTGGGCTTCGACCATGCAGGGCTCGCAAAGTTTATCTGGGTCGATGGCGTAAATAACCTTGCCCAGACCCGAAAAGCCACAATTGATGGGTATGGCAAGCACGGGGCAGAGGGCATTTTTCATAAGCTTTTCGGCTGTGCTACCTGTAAAATGGTTTTTTTGTCCCTGACCAACGGCACCTACAATAATCAAATCGGGTTGGTATTCTTTGGCAGCTTCAAGTATCTCAATATCTGGTTCACCTGTAGCAATGCTCGATTTTATAGCGATTTTTCCCTGCGATTTTTCGAAAGCTCTGGCTTCAAGATCTTTCATCCGGCGTTCGGCTTCTTCCCTTATTTCCTGCAAAATACTCATGTCCAATACTGTTTGTGAGGCTATGCTGTCAGGGAACGCTCCAGCTGCTAGCATCACCTGATCGAAAATACTGTGAAACAGTAAGATGGAGGCACCGGTTACCCCGGCCATATCAAGACCATATTCTACCGTTACCCAGGTATGTTCCGAAAAATCAACAGGAATGAGAATTTTTTTCATGGCTTGGGTGTTTGCATCACAAAGATAATAAAAAATGCCCCACCTCTCTAGGTAAACTGAACCTGAAGTTTTGGTTATTGAAATGCCCGAGTCTAAATTCAGATAAATCTAGTGCTGGCTTTGGGTACCTTTGTTACCTTTTTGAATCAGAAAAAATAGGTTCTCAGGGGGTAAAACCAATGATATACGTACTATAGAAAAGTATGCAGATGATTATCATTTTTTTATTGAACTCATACATCCTGGCAATTCATTTTTTTACCCGTGAATTTAGTGAGCAGTTTTGCTTATCGGATGGCAGCATCGATTGGAAGCACTTGGTGAAGTTTAACTCAGGAGCTGCGAAATTGGAATAAGGCTTTTTATTAGGATTGTGGGTTGGATTTGAGCGAGAGGCTGCCTTTTACCAGAGCAAATATTATGACATGAACCAGGATAATGGCGGCTCCTGAAGGGATGTTGAGTGCATAGGAAACCCCGAGGCCTATGACATTTCCAGCCAGACCCAGCAAAAAAGAATAAAAGATCATGTCTTTAAAACGGCGAGTTAACAGGTTGGCAGTAGTGGGCGGTATAGTTAGCAAGGCCAGCACCAGTATTATGCCTGCTACTTTAATGCTCAGCACGATAGCCAATGCAATGAGCACCATAATGGTGTAACTGATAAAATGGACGGGAATCCGGTGGGTAGAGGCGTATTCGGCATCGAAAGCCGTGGCCAGTATCAGTCGATAAAAAAATCCGAAAAATAAAAGAATTAGAAACACCAGAGCGGCCATCATCCAAAGCTCCGCGCTACTTACGGCAAGGATGCTTCCGAAAAGACTGCTCATGAGATTGGGAGCATAACCCGGTGTAAGAAATGTAAAAATGATTCCCAGGGCCATACCCAATGACCAAAGAATGCCGATGGCTGAATCCTCCCTCACTTCGGTGCGCCCCGAGAGCCATTGAATGGCAAACCCGGTAAGAATGGCAAACATGGCAGCTCCTGCCAAAGGACTGAATCCTATGAAATAGGCTATGCCCATACCTCCGAAAGAAGCGTGGGTGATTCCTCCGCTAATAAATACCAACCTCCGGCTTACAATATAACTGCCAATAAAGGCACAAATGAGGGCACTCAGCAGCGAGGCCATCAAGGCATGCTGAAAAAAAGTATATCCCAGCAGGTTATTCATGGATGTGCGTATGTTTTTCGGTTTCGTGTTGCGAAAGTACCCGGTGGGGCACTGGTCCATGGGCTACCAGCTCGATCGGGCAGTTATATACCTTAAGTACTTCGGTAGTAATCTCTGGCCCCGGGTGGTAATGTAATTCCCCATTAACACAGGCAATGGATTTAACATAGGCCGGAATGATGCCCAGGTCGTGCGAAACCATGAGGATGGTAAGACCCTCGTTGTTGAGATCCTTCAATAGATCATAAAGCTCCGATTCGAACTGATTGTCGGCATAAGTGGAGGGTTCGTCGAGCAACAGAAGTGAGGGACGTGAAATAAGGGCCCGAGCCAAAAAAATTCTTTGCATCTGCCCTCCTGAGAGGCTTCCAATGCTCTTTCCTTTCAGGTGACTGGCATGAAGCTTCTCCATCAGTTCCTCCACCTTCTTTCTGTCCTCCGCTGTATAACGACCGAATAATCCCTTTTTACCCAATAAACCTGAGAGAATGACCTCTTCGGTGGTTATAGGAAATCGTTTGTCGAAAGTATTTACCTGAGGTAAATAACCCAGGCCCTGCCCATTTTCCAGGTTATAAATAATTTCACCGCTCAATGGGGGTAAAAGACCTGCAATGGTCTTCACCAGCGTGGTTTTTCCTCCCCCGTTGGGCCCTATGATGCCGATAAAATCACCCTTGTGCACTGTCAGATTGACATTGCGTATTACAGGTTTGTTTTGATAGCCGGCACTTAAGTTTTTGATTTCTAAAATTTTGCTCATTTGATGAAATCGCCCTTTCTCAACTTATCAATCATAATACCATGCTTGCCTGGGTGAAATGAGTGATGATACTAAGTTAGTTAGCTTTTAATGCATTGTGCATCAAGCGAATGATTTCCCCCAGGTTCGTCTCCCAATCTTCAGCCATGGGATCGAAGGGAACCACTTGTCCACCGATTTCGCGGGCTATGGTTTCTGCATTTTCCCGGTCAAACTGTTTTTGAATAAAAATGACTTTAATTTCATCCTTTTTCGCGAGGTCGATAAATTCCTTGAGGCCCCGGGCTGTGGGTGCATTGCCTCCTTTTTCGATAGCAATCTGGTTTAAGCCGTAATCTCTGGCAAAATAGGTAAGGGCCGGATGAAAAATCATGAAATTCTTTCCCTGCAAAGGTGCTAAGTGATGAGTAGCCAAAGAATCGAGGGCATGGATGCGGGCCGATAATCGTTGGAGGTTTTGTTGGTATTCCTCCTGTTTGGTGGGATTGATTCGCGACAGGGCTTTAGCTGTATTTTGGGCCAGTACAAGTGCCTGACGAGGCGAAAGCCAATAATGAGGATCGATACCTTCTTTATG
>JBMFOU010000004.1:20205-138970 GCA_049969475.1 Bacteroidales bacterium
GTACAAGTGCCTGACGAGGCGAAAGCCAATAATGAGGATCGATACCTTCTTTATGGTGGTGATCTTCACCCTTTATCAAATCCAATCCTTCCGACCAATCAACGACCTTCATGGCAGAATTGGTGCTGAGAAACTTAGGCTCCCATTGTTCCTCGAAAGCAAGATGTCCGTTTTTGATCCATAAAACAGCTTCACCCACCTTTGCCATCTGCTGGGGGGTGAGGTCGTACGTCTCGTGGCTGGACCCTGGTGTTACCAACACTTCGATCTCTAAATCGTTACCAGCAATCTGTTCAACGAAATACTTTTGCGGTAAAATGCTGACAACTACAAGTTTTTTCCCTTCTGGCCTCGTAGCGGTGCATGAGGCCAAAAACATTAAAAGCGCAAAAACTTTTACCCCGTGTCGCATAGTCGATTTTTTTTCAAATTTAGAAACAATTCAAACAAGCCGTATCTGCAAAAGTTCAGGTCTTAGGGTTTGGGTCGATAAAGGGTTGCCGTTCGTTTGACGGATGCAGCTGCAAAATAGCCCAGGGCGGTGCCACTGAGATTTCCCCGGACATTCGAGGGCGAGGGAGAAAACAGTGGGGTTTGAGGAAATAGTTCCCTTTGCATAAACGCCAGGTAGTCGCTGAACCAGCGCTCGATCCCATAAATTTCAAGAATAATGGTATCGCCAGGGTTAATTTCTTGCCCGCGGCGCTGGCTGGCAAAAGCTACGGTAACCCCGTTCAGATAAAGACCATCGAAAAAGCGGTCGTCGAAGCTGTTCCATTCGATCAGGCTATCGGTTTCCAATTTGCCATTAATTAGATATCTAATCATGTAGGCATCTTCCCCTTTTGGCTCCTGGCCAAAGAGCATAATTTCCCAGAAGTTGCTGCGGATTCCCTCTCTGAAGTTCACCCGGGCCGAGTCGGGTTGCATACCTCGGGGCAGGTTGCTTTCAGCATAATAGTATTCTGAACCTCCTATAGGGGTTTTCAGACGAATTCCCAACCGATAGGTAGTTCCCACTATGCCTGTAAAATGGCTGGGAGTAGTGTAAATGCCCGGAGAGGATTCCAATAGGGGGATGCTATCGCCGTTGAAACTGAGAAAAACATGGGCCCCGCTGACTAAAGGAACGGGTTGATTGCTGAAATAGGGTGCCGTGGTGGTTAGCTTGATGACGTGAGGACCTGGTTCGTTGGTTATCAAACCTTCAACCACCAGGCGGGTGTATGACTCGTCCAGCACTATATCCATTTTTTCGGTGCACGACACAGCACCAATGGCTAACCCCAAAACGATATATAAGTACCCAAGTTTTTTCATTCTAAAAGCTGAAATTAAAGGTTACACTGGGAATGACGCCAAAGAGGTATGTTTTTTCAGCTATTGTACGCTGGGGGTCTTCAGGATCCTGGCGAAAATTGATGGTCCAGGCATTTTTTCTGCCATAAGCATTGTAAAGTGAGAAATTCCATTCATAGTTCCATTTACGTCCAGGTTTCTCCCTGGCTTTGAGGATGATGGAGAGATCAAGCCGATGGTATGCGGGCATGCGGTAAGCATTTCGTTCGGAATACACCGGAACAATGTTATTACCTATGATGGCCCGTCCGGTGGGAAAGGTTACTGGGGTCCCCGAGGCATACACCCAGTTGGCTGAGAGCGTGAGCCGGGGGTTTATTTCATAATTGGAAACCACTGAAATTTCGTGGGGCTTGTCGTAGGATGGTGAGTAGGGCTTGCCTTCATTAATCGTTTCAATGTAACGTTTGCTTCTGGAGAAAGTGTAGGCTACCCAACCGTTGAGGCGTCCGGTTTTGCGACGAAGCAGCAATTCAATACCATAAGCCCGTGCTTCACCTGTGCGGAGTTCGGCTTCAAGGTATTTGTTGAATAAAAGCTGGGCTTGATCTTTAAAGTCGATGGCCTGGGCAGTATGCTTGTAGTAAATTTCAATACTGGCTTCGAGTGTGTTTCGGACCAAATTTCTGAAATAGCCGGCAGCTACAATATCGGAGCGTTGTGGCTCGACGTTGGGGCTGGTCATAAACCAGATATCCAACGGGGTGCCGGCAGTAGAGTTCTGTGCCAGCTGAATATATTGAACCGTTCTGGAATAGGAGGCTTTAAGGCTTGATTCCTCGTCGATAAGGTAAGTTGCCGAAAGTCTGGGTTCCAATGCCATACGGTGGTGATAAAAATCTGACTGGCCATAACGAATAGAGTCAATTACCTGCCCTTTAGAATCGAATGTAAATACCGTGGCGGGGCCTACATTGTTGAAAATTGAGAATCTAAGCCCGTATTTAAGCGAAAGCAACTGACCCAGCTGTTGGTCGTTTGAGATATAGACCGCCGATTCTAATCCATGCTGCATGGGTATAGCCAGGCGATTGAAAGAGGTTTGGCTGCCAATGCCTTCAACAATGCCTGGATTAAAAACATGATATAGCGAGTGTACCCCAAAGCGAATGGTATTCTCAGGCGTCAAAAACCAGGTAAAATCGGCTTTTAGTCCATAATCCTTTATTCCTGAAGTCCATTCGAAGGCATTGGCCTGTTCTTCAGGTGTACCCACGAAATAATCGTAATTGGTGTATATTCCGGTAAAATTGGCAAAAATACGATCGCTGAAAAGGTGATTCCACCGGATTGTAAGGGTCTGATTGCCAAAGTCGAGTCCACCGAACTGATTTTTAAACACGTCGCGACCCAGGTATCCCGATACGAATAATCGATTTTTTTCGTCAAGCGTATGACTTACTTTGGCATTTAGATCGTAGAAATACAAGGAGTTTTCTCGAATCGCCTTGTCTTTGGCCAGGGGCAGAAATAAATCGGCATACGAGCGACGACCGGCTACGATGAAAGAACTGCGGCCTGTTTGAATAGGGCCCTCGAGCGTCAGGCGACTCGAGATAAGCCCAATGCCTCCGGTGCCATGAAAAGTGCGATTATTTCCGTCGCGTGTGCGTATATCAAGCAAGCTGGACAAACGCCCTCCGTCGCTGGCCGGAATATCGCCTTTATAGATTTTCACATCTTTTACTACATCATTATTGAAAACGGAGAAAAATCCGAGTAGGTGGGCGGCATTGTATACCTGTGCTTCGTCAAGCAAGATCAGGTTTTGGTCGGGAGCGCCCCCTCTCACGCTAAAGCCCGTAGAGCCCTCGGCCACCATTTTCACCCCTGGCAACATCTGCATGGCCCTTACAATATCAACCTCGCCCAACAGAGCAGGAATTCGTTCTATGGTTTTAGCGTCTAACCGCACTACACTCATTTCGTTGGAACGCACATTGGCATCCGATTTTTCGGCGCTAATTACTACCGCCTCCAGCTCTTTAGTCTGACGAACCAGGGCAACATCGAGCCTTACATTCGAACGACTCAGGTCAACCCGTAAGGTTTGGCGCTTGTAGCCAACAAATGAATACTCCAGTTGATAGATGCCTGCCGGCAAGCTCAAGGAATAAAAACCATATACATTACTGGAAGTTCCTGCCAGTAATTCTTTTACAAAAACCGTAGCCCCTATCAGGAGTTCTCCATTTTCAGCATCGGTGATGGTACCTCTCACTGTGAAGCGTGGAAGCTCCTCAGCACGCAGAGGCAGTGATAGAAAATACAGGATAAATATTACTACGTTTAACGATTTCATAGAAAGAAAAACCGGGATTTGTTTAATCCCGGTAAATCAACGTTGAACATAAGGTTTGGTTCATCTTATTTCACGAAATTACCAAACATCAGGGCAATGCTACCTACTGGAGAGTTGAGGGCCCCCGATGACATAAGGGGTTTAAGTCCCTCAGGGGTATTGTACTTTGCATCGAGGCCACCTACATACCGGTAGCCCACACCCAGGTTGAGTTTGAACCATGTAAACAGATTTATTTCAATTTCAGCCTGGGGCGTGAGAACAAAAATGCCATCGGTACCCAACTCATCGATATTATTTTCGTTGGAGCCCTGAGAGTAGGTGATACCTCCCCATCCGATTTTTGTACTGAGTGCCCAATGAAAGATTTTGTGTGATGGATGGATATAACCCAACCAGAAACCTCCGTGGCCGATTTGAGGCCGAAGGTTGGAATAGGCGAGGGCATTATCCCCCTGCATGAGTGTAATGCTATAGCGGGGTTGGTCGGTGGTCAGTCCCTGGCCATAGCCCCCAAAGAAAAACATTTGGTTTATGAGCACCGCACCGCCCCCTCCAACCGAAACACCAAAGGATCCATCGATTCCACTGAATTCTGTGATAGGTCCGCCAAATCCTGATATGCTTATTCCCTGTTCACGACTGAAAAGAAACTCGGGCTCTGTCTTGGTTTTTTCTTGACCCATGATCTGGGCTATCGTCATTCCAGAAAAAAGAAGCAAAACAATAATTTTCCTCATGGTTTTGTTTTTGGGGATTTAATGAAAGTTAGGTAAAGCGCTGAATACAGGATGACTTGTATCGAGTTCCCCACATCTTGAGGAAGTAGTAAAACCTTTCGCCCTGCAGGTTACGCTGACCCATTCGACGACAGGTTGAGGCCAAAGGTTACAATTTTGTAAGATTTTTTCTGCTGCGACCTGTGTTTTTACCCTATCCCCTTTTCCCAGGGCCAAATGAAAATCCATTAAAAGACCCTGGAGACTTCCATCAGGAAAAGGGTTGGTGAGCTCTTCCAGTTCGTTTGGATTAGCAAATTCCAGCAGGCACAGACAAAAGTCGTTAAGTAGGACTAAATAATCGGAGGAGGTAATATTATGACCTGCAGTGCTGAATATCTCACTAATTCGGTCTGTCTCTCGTTTAAGTCCAGGGGTGGTAATCTGGCTGGTATCGGGACGAACTCTCCTAAGCAAATCGTATAGGAATTTTCCTTTTATAGCCCGGCTAACTGCAGATAATCGGTATCCGTAGGGAGAAATGCCGCTGTTGATTCCTGGTTTATCCACCAGAGAGAGGGCAGCGCTCATCCGTTTAAGGTCGTTGAAAAAGTAGGCGTCGCTGGCCATGAATAAAGCCCTGAGCGCCACGGGTTCCATCGCTGGTAATAAATCATCATGTTTTTTGAGATCGCCTTCTTGTTGTTCGGCCCAGGCATTAAATAATTTTTTTGAGCCTATTTTTCTGATCTTTAGGTCGGTAGGTGAATAAATACCCAGGCGTGTCAAATGGCGGGCCAGTTCGGGCAGGCTGAAAATATCCTCTTTGGGTAACAAGGTATCTACCTGATCGCCTGCCACAACCAGAAGGTTTCCGTCATCAGCCTGATAAACTGAGTAATCATTGAATACTCTTCCAAGATTGGCCAGTATAGTAGCAGGAATCTCTTCCTGGGTTTCATAGAGCTGTACCCATTGCACGAATATTCCATGGGAATTGAGCGCCGCTTTCACCAGTTGGTAAAATTCCCGGGTGAAAAGGACGCTGTTTCCCATAACCCAGGGATTGCTGGGTTCTGAAACAACGATGTCGTAAAGATTTTTATGTTGGATAAACCAACCTCGTGCATCGGCAATGTGTATTTTGTTACGGGGATTATTCCATAAGGGCGCAACTTTTTCGCCGAAGTTGAGGGCAGCTTTCACCACCGCCGGTTCAATTTCAAGAATATCGTTGTTTTGGATCTGGGGGCCATGCGAGAGAATGCTGGCTGTAATCCCCGAGCCAAGACCCACAACGGCCGTTTGGGCGGCATCAGGCTTAAACGAAAGAGGCAAGGCTGCCAGCAAAATTTCGACAGGCTCGTCGGTTGAGGGCCATTCGGTCATCGAGAGGCCTGCATCAGGTTTTCCATCAATGAGAAGGCTCATCAATCCCCGCTCGTCGAAGGTAATGGCCACCGTGGAATGTTTCCCCTGATAAACCGCTGCAACTTCCGCCGAAGTCCTGGCTACCCCGGTTCTGAATACCCCGGAAAACAGTTCCTGGCTCTCGGGTTTAAAAAGTATGGCTAAAACCAGTAGAATAATACTTAAAAACAATGCACGCACCCTGCGGAAGGCAAAATGGTCGCTCCACCAGGCTGTCATTACCATAAGCAATCCTGTAACCAGTGTTCCCCAGATGGCCCCGGCTAGGGGTATTACCACCAGGTAAGCAGTAAAAGCCCCTACCAGGGTGCCAAAGGTTTCGGCAGCATAGAGCTTGCCCGCAAGATTTTCAGATACCAATACCCAACGGGTAAAAATAAATCCATTGAAAAACGAGGGAAGGGCTATCCAAAGTACGGGCAATATGGCCTGAAATACTGCCCATAATTGGTATCCAGTTTCTGACCGGCTGAGCGAATGCCAGGCGAAGGATTGAAGGTAGAACAAACTCCGATACAAAAGCAAACTCAGAAATATAGCTGCAGCGTAAATGAACAGCAATAGCGACTGAGCCTGGGAACTGTTTTTTCTGCTTTTTTTATGGGTGGCCCAAAGGCTTCCTACACCGGCTGAGACAAGAATCCATAGCAAAACACCACCCAGGGTGCGATGTGATGCTCCCAAAGCCAGGTTGCTCAATCGTAAGGCATTGAGCTGAAAAAGCATACCGGCCATTCCGAGGATAAAGGCAAGAACGATGAGATTCCGGTCAAAAGTTTGGGGCACAGCCCTGTTGGGGCTTTCCGTGGGTTTGGTTTTCTTTGCAATCATTATTCCCCCGGCTAAAAGCAAGGTTGTTCCGGAACCCATCAGTACCTGTCCCAAATGATAATGTCCGTAGAACCCAAAGAGTGTACAACCTATCCCCAGCCCGGCTCCCAGAAGTCCTGAAGCATAAAGCCATCCCGCAGCTGCATGGGCAGGTGTAGCTCTTACGGCCAAGGGATAAAGGGCTCCACCAGCTAACACACCGGGTAGTACCCAAACCAGTGTGAGTAGGGTGAGCAACAAACCAGGCAAAGATGGAAAGTTATGTTGGAGAAAACTTATGCCTAAAGGATAAAGCAACATGATTATGCCGGAGAAAACTAACAACATGCCCATGCTTTGTGCCAGCTTACACCACGGTCGTACTGCCGAAATCCAGGCCCCTGCAGCCATGCCTCCGGTGAAAAGTGCTATGCTCAGTACCTGCGCCGTAAAACTGGCTCCTGTCCATTGCCTAAAAAATGATGGCAAAACTGCTTCAAAAACCATGAGGGCAAAACCCTGTACCGTGAGTATCAAACTGATAAGCAGTACCTGCCTGCCTTTCATGTTTTTTTATTATTTGATGATATTGTTGAGAACGGGTCGGGCTGCGTCTTTATGCATCATAAGGTTCATCATTTTCAGGCGGAGGTAGTCTTCACTCATAACTCTGTAGCCGGGATAAGGGCAATCAAAGGCCCCGGCTCCTGAGTCTTTAAGCAAATACCACCACTTTCCTTTGTCGTTAAAGGCTCCAATCAGATGCATACAGTGGTCGTCGGTGGTTGAGCCATTGTTTAGACGCATCTCTCTTGCATACGCATTGATGTAGGCCGAGGGAATATCGAAATCGGGAATAAAGGCAGCCCCTGTCTGGCTTCCATACCCCGGCTCTGAAATATCGCCGCAAACGCATATCGTTTGTCTCTGTGCCAGCGCATTACGCACCAGACCAGTGAAATCATCCAGGGAAATATTGTAATATTCATCAAATCTTCTCCAGTTGTCTTCTTCCTCAAGTACAGCCCGCTGGTTCTGGGGTTGCCTAAGGTTGGATATGAAATGATAATAATCGCCGGGATTGAGCCTAAGGACTTCGGTTGCAAATGATTGGGGCGTGTAGTTTTTCCCCTGCCACACAAAACTCTCCGGGGGCGGGCCCATGTAATGATTCAAAATGGAGCGTATCACTTTTATTGAAGTCTCTTCATCCCAGGCTCCACTACTTTTCACATAATCCAGGTAGGCTTTCATTTCTTCCACCATTTGCCCGTGATGATGAAACCTGAAATGTTTGGGTTTTCCTTCATAAGCCGAAGCCGGCGAAGCTCCGTAACGTCTTAGCAATAGCGTAACACTCGAGGCTTCAGAGCCTTCACCAAAACTAATCTGGCCCCGGGTTCTTACGAATTCTATCGCCCGCTCAAGGTACTCGTGATACACGAAAAACATTTCCGATAACTTAATCTCCGTACCATTTAGCCGCTTACATTCCGACTCGAGATACGAAACCGCTGCAAAACACCAACAGGTCCCGGTTTCTCCCTGACTGATAGGGGGTTGATGCCATAACTGCTGATATTTTGATGGATTTAATGGTAAAGTCAGGTTACTTACTGCTACAGCCATTAGAGGTGTAAGCGCTTCCTCCTTTTCTTTACCAGCATCGGCCTTTATTTGCTGATAAAAACCTTGTTTTTTTTCCTGATAAATGAGCCGCTCAAGGGGTGTCTGAGCCTGAAGGGTTAGCATGGGTAACCCGACTGTAAGCAACATAAAATAATCACGGAGTTTCATGGCAAAGAATTTTCTTTGTGCAAGGTAATGAATTCGTAGGAGTTACCTGTATATTGTAAAAACTTCATAAAGTCGGTAAAGCGGGTGGCCAGTGAGGCTGTGTTAGTGAGCGGGTGAAAACTGATGGTTTCAGCTTGTTGAAGGTATTCGTCAAGAAATAGGTGTACGTGATGCTCTGTATCGTTTATCAGTCCGTAAGGGGTTACCGAACCGGGTTCCACACCCAGGTATTTCATTAGCCTGTGAGCCGATGCAAAAGTAAGTTTGCCTTGCCGCAATCGCAGCTCGAGTTGGCGGATATCAAGTTCTCGGGTGTGCTCTATAATGACGAGATAATGCCGGTTTCCTTTATGATTTCTGAAGAAGATGTTTTTACAATGGGCCGTGGGAATATTTTTCCAGTATTCCCTGGCAATTTCGATGGTAGGGGCCGGAGGATGGCGGTAAATGGTATAATCGATGCCCAGGCTGTCGAGCAGGGCATACAAATCTTTTTCGCCTTTGGGATACATTTTTTTGGGGTCAAAATTAGGGAAAAGCCAACACGACGCTGTATAACTATAAAAAAACCCCGACCGAAAACCGGCCAGGGTCGAGAGGAACGATTGGGTTAGCGTTTATTCTTCGTTATGTTCATGTTCCCATGCCTGGTCAAGTTCTTCCATAGTCAGGAAGGAATATTTATAGTCCATGGGAATGATGGCATTGTATTCGCCCACAGTGGCATCGTTGAGGCAGGCTTCAATGATAAGCCTTCCCAGATGATTGAGTTCGGGGGTCAGGTATTTTTTAAGTTCGCGCTTGAAGAAATCGGTAAGCATGGCAGCTCCGGCATCATAACCCTCTATACCCACTTCTGTTTGTTTGTAAACCTTAAGAAATTTCGAGGTGATTTTGGCCCCTTCGATAGTAAGATAATTTAATTCGTATCCGAGTAGCGGACAGCGGGCTTCCTGGGTCTGGTCGCTGCGGAGCTTGGCATTGCCCCGGCGGGTCAGATATTCACGCATCAACAATTGGGGTTTGAACCCAACCCTCCAGGCCCCTATGTGCTGATTGGGCACCAGGATGTATCGCATGCGCGGAGTGTTGATGATTTGCTCGAGCAAGAGATTGGCATGTGTTACCATGCGGCCGGTGGCAAAAGGCCAGTACGAACCTACACCCTCCGATTCAAGTGCACCGGTACTCACGATGCTGGGATTGGCATAGCCTCGTGGCGCAACCAGCCTCCATAGCCATGCCAGCGCAGGAGGAAGAACATGAAATAATCCGATGATGCCAATGTCGGGTTTCTCGCGGGTGCATGGTGGAGTCCTTACACCAAAACTCCGAATGTCCACCTTCACGGGTTTGCTCAGCACATTGGGTATATATTCCCTGGGTAAAATGACCCGCGGATTGGGGCAGGGTTTGCCAGGAGCATCCTCTGTGTGATTCCAGATAAGCACCGTGCATTCAGGCTTAGACTGCAAATTGAGAAACAGCAGCGGTCCCTTGGGCTTCAGCGTGGCTTTTTCCAGGAATGGGTCGTCTCCGTATTCTTTCACCGAATCTACCCTGATAAACCAGGCATTTTCTGCATCAAGCACATTGAGCTTTCCATTGCTAGTTTGAATCGAGGGATGGCATAGTGCCATATCGTCAGTCACAGGGTTGAAATCGCAGAATTGAGAAATATTGATTAACCGCCGTTCACCGTTGACGATGTTTTGTCCAATCAATACCTGTCCGTTGGGTTCACGCACGATATGCTGAAGCATCTCACTTTTGCCACCTCCGCTGGCTCCCTCATGCATGAAAGTAATAACATTGTCATAAGGACTGATTACCTGCACCGTCGAGCAATGAGCCGTAATCCAGCCTTCCCTTTCTCCTTTGTCGAGCAAGACGGCATAGAGGCCTTTTTTGGCGCTGGGACCGGGATAAAGGTTGAAGGAATAAAGCTCGTGAACCTTTTCAGTTCGACGGTGCACCACGATTTGTTTGCCGTTAAAATGCGTGTGCCTGAAAACAGGTGCAACGTAGATTACAGATTCTACATTAAAGTTGCTATCGAGGGCACTCAGGGGCATTATTTTCTGAAGCATAGCCAGGCCCATGGCAAAAAAGGCAGCATTGGCCGGAGCAATGGCCAGTCCTCCGACACCCATACTATTGTTACCAGCAAAATAGAAGAATAACGCGAGTTCCTGTTTCTTGAGCCAGTCGAAAGTTTCTTCTCTCAGGTTTTCAAAAGAATAGCCAAATTTTTCGTGGAAACGAGGCTTGTCGGTCGGCAGTTCGTCTGCAATGACCATGGTGTCAGGGTCGCGGCGGCGCATGTAAGGCTCGGGATAGTTTACCGAAATACCATTACTGACCCTGTGAACAAGTGCTTCGGTAATCCAACCTTTGCCTGTAACTTTATATTTTACTTCGTAACGGTTGCTACCCTCGCCACCTGCCGCTGCAAGGGCCAATTCTTCCACGCTTTCATACAATCTCACGGCCGGAGCCTTTGAGATCAACGCTACTACTTCCGGGGGAAGTTCTATACCTTGTTGCTTAATTTTTTGAAGAATAATGTTCATATTGAAGATTTTTAAAAACTCACTTTTAGGAGTAGGAATTTAAAATCAAAGACTCTGGGTTCTGGGGCGGAATTGTCCCCTGCGCTTTTCTCCCCTGAAAAGAATCTTCTTCTTTTGAATTGATTTATAGCTATATATGGGTTTTATGCCCGCATAGCTTTAACCCAATTTCCAGTATAAATCCCGGAGCAAAAATAACTAAACTTTGTTTTGCGAAATTGCGAAATATCACTTTTGTGAAAAATTTAACAAATAGAAAATTTAAGATAAGTGAGGGTCATTCTTTGCCTGGTCTGATCCTTTTTTATTGTAGCCTCACTTCCTCTTTAATAATAACTTCCTGTAAATTAGTACGTAAAATCGAGTTCCTATCCTGTACTTACTATTTTCGATGATTTTCAAATGGATTCAATTGCCGTTTCCTTTGCTGCCTATTATTCATGCTCAACCATTCTGTATGGCATGTCCGATAATCCGGGGTTATTGGTCTGATGCTTACTAACAATACCTTTGAGTAGTTTTATGTAAATGAGAGCTTTCGAATTTTGGTAAATGGGCACCTGAAAAAACTCTCCCTTGCCAGCTTATACATAACATCCTAGGGTAGAATCTGTTTTCGTGTTGCATTTGCTGGGCTTGTATGGTTTGCCAAACCATTAAAAAAAAAGCTGCCTCGATTTTAAGGCAGCCTTTTTGTACAAAGCCAGGCTGGTATGTTATTTTATAATCAGCCGATGGGTTTCGGTGGTAGCCAGGGTTTCAATTTTAACCAGATAAACCCCTGAATTCAGATGATGAATGTTTA
This sequence comes from Bacteroidales bacterium, assembly GCA_049969475.1. Lineage (GTDB taxonomy): Bacteria > Bacteroidota > Bacteroidia > Bacteroidales > TTA-H9 > UBA2030. The sequence goes on from JBMFOU010000004.1 coordinate 32,002, forward strand.
TTGTGTTAATCCCCTGAGGGAAAGTGCTTTCAAGGATCCTGTCACCTGTGAGCGACACGATGCTAACCTTGGCCTGGGAAGCCAGTAGTATCTGAACCGTATTTGACGCCGGATTAGGATAGATTCGATTCTTTAATTCAGCAACGGGTTTGATTCCAGTTGTCGATTGTCCATAAATTTTGACGTTGTCCACTTCCCAGGTTGCGCTTTCGGTATCGGTGCTGGTGTATTTAAAGGCAATGGTGAGATCGCCTTGGGCGAAAGCAGAAATATCGATATTTCCGCTGAAGGTCCAGCTCCATCCACCTGAAGACAGGATGGGTTCGAGGGGTTCCCAGTAGGCAGTGGTGGGATCTCCTCCATTGTAGTTGGTACTTACCAGGGCTACCAAGTCGGGGCCAGCATAGTTGCGCGCGGTATAAAATTGCAGAATTTCTCCCGTGTACGAGCCCAGGTTCAACTTGGGGCTGATGAGCCAGTCTTCGTTAGGTTTTGATCCTCCGCTATATCCGCTTATTTTGGCACAGGGAGTATTGTTTACTCCGTGGATGGTATCAATCAGCCAAACCTGATCACCCAGGACACTGAAGGTTGTCCATTGACCGAAAGTACGATCATCAAAATCAATGGAATGAATGAGGGTTAGGTTAGGTGTAGTGGCCTGAGCCGAGGGAGGGTTCCCATCGGTCTTGTAATTCACCATGCTACCCGTATTGGTGTATGGGAAGATTTTAAAGTAGTAAGTTTTGTTGTTGTCCAGGCCTTCGAAAGTAAAAGTCTGAATGCCCTGAACCACGTTTTTGGCTCCTTTACCATCTGAGAAATCGAGGTCGTCGGGCTCGAAAGTACCATCCTGGGGGGCAGTAATGTTGTTCTGAGTTGAAGCCTTAATCAGGTAAGCTTGAGGCACCTGGGCACCTGTGGTGGCATCCTGCCAGGTAAGCGTAACACTAAAAGGTCCTGATTGAGCAGCAAAGTTGGTAGGATAATTGGTGGGCTCGGGTAAGGCAGAGGATGTATAACCGGTCCATGAAATATTATCAATGCTCACCTGACCGGCATTCGCATCATGTTGAATAAACTTTAATACGAAGTCGCCCGGGACATTGACAACGATATCTCCCGAGTTTTTCACGAGGTTCTGTTCTCCATTGCTGGTAACGGTGGTAACCAAAACCCCATTGACAAAAACATCGAGGTTGACGTTGGTGGAGAAGGCCTGCATGTAATCAAAGTTGAGAACGCCAATACCTCCGGAGATAGTTCCCGACTCAACGCTGGAAGTTGGGGTGCGATTCTTACCCAGGGTTGGGGTAGGAGGAGTGATATGGATATCGCGGCGACACTGCCAATAGCTCCAGGTGGAGCCGTCATTGCCCACAAAAGTGCCATCTACATAAGAAGTACTGGTACTAACCGGGAAGTTGGTAAAATCTTCCAGGCCCTGAGCTTGGATGATTTCAAGGCTACCAAACAGGAGCGCGAAAATAAACGAAAGGGTAAAAAACTTAGCTTTCATGTGGAATTTAGTTTAATAGATAATTGAATACGAAATTAATCTAATTTGTTTTTATATGCTCTCAGGTATAAAATCGACCGGAACAGCGCCTGCCCCGGCCGATGATATAATGATTAAAATAACTGGCTCCTACTGAAGGATGAGTTTTTGCGTTTTTGCATTGCCTTTATCATCTGTTACCTTAACGAAGTAAATTCCTCTAGGCAAAGCTTTCACGTGAACAGTAAATTTATTTCCTGTGAATGTGTATGTAAGGACTTTTTCTCCTGTGAGACTGACCACCTCCATTCGATAGTTTCCTTGTTTTAGCGTGAGGTTAAATTGGTCGGTGGCAGGATTGGGCTCAATGCTCAGGCCCGTATTATGCACCTCCTCCATTCCTGGATTGATTATCACCTCGATATAATCAGACTTTGTGGTAGTACTGGTTCCAAATGCGTTAGTTACAGTAAGGGTTACATCGAAGGTGCCGAGAGAATTATAGGTGATGGGTGGAGGCGTTTGTCCACTGAAGGTAGAGGGGGTTCCTCCTTCAAAGGTCCATTCCCATGTAGTAATATCAGGACCTGAAGAAAGGTCAGTAAATGTTACAGTTTCTCCTGGGTGAATGGTTGTTGGGTTGCCCACAAAATCTGCTACAGGAGGAATGGGAATGATACAGGGACCACCCGGAGTTGCCCAGATAGTATCACCATTGGCATTGATAGCAGCAAATTCAGTGCTGTGAACCCAGCTTTCAGCTAAAGCATTGTTGGCGTTGGGGTCGCAAAGCGTAAGCGAGGGCCCCCATCCATCAGCCAGGGTGTCCCAGGGCAGTGCATCATCGTAATAGACCGAGTCCACCGTAAATCCAAATTTGTCTTTCAAACGAATGAGCTCTCCACCATTGTTGAGAGCACCTGAAGTCCATTGCTGAGCTGTTACCCCAAAGGTGTGTTGCATTGCCTGGGCATTCACCGCAACCACAAGATAACTACCGGGTTCCATAATCGTTGGCGGGAAGGTATAGGTTACTCCATCTGAAAAATAGAACCCGTCCAGATCCACTGAGTTGCTACCGTTGTTATACAGCTCAATAAATTCCAGACTGTCTGTACCAATTTCAGGTGGATTATACATGATTTCAGTAATTACAATATTGGCATCAACAGGCGGATTCACGGTAATGTAGGCATCCTTGCACAAGGTATTGCTGCCATATTGATTTGTAGCTGTCAGGCATACAGTATATTGTCCTGCATAGCTGTATAAAATACCTGTGGGATTTTGTTGGTTGGAGCTAGGAGGAATTCCTCCCACAAATGACCAACTCCAGGAAGTAGGCCCGTTGGTGGATAGGTCGGTAAAGTTAACAGTACTTCCTACAGGAATGCTGGTGGAACTGGCCACAAAATCAACTACCGGTGGGTAGGGAGCTGTTGCTGTGGTAAAAGAAATCTCATTTCCGTAGGCAGTTCCAAAACTATTGGTGGCGTAGGCTCTTACATAGTAGGTGGTGGCAGGTTGTAAACCTGTAATTTGGCTCACGAAAGTACCCACACCGCTGCCATCAGTAGTGTGCGGGTCGCTCAGGGTGGGACTGGGGTTTGTACTCCAGCAAACACCCCGGGCGGTTACGGTAGCACCTCCCGAGGAAGTAACTGTTCCGCCGCTGGTGGCACTGTTGTAAGTGATATTAGTAGCAGATGCGGTGGTAACTGAGGGTATTCCTTGAGGGATAAGAGGGGCATCGGTTGCCGTAATGTAGCGGATGTCCAACCGATTCATGTCGGTGGTATTGGCTCCACTGGGCCATATCCCGTCTGCGTCGGTGCTGAATGCGAAGGTGGTGTTATCGGCATTACGTGATTCTATTCGACGGATTCCATTGGGGTTATTGGCTCCAATGGGAACAATGGCCGGATAATCACCCGTAACGCTGGTACCCGCCTGCATGTATATATCGTTGATTTCGGTATTCAGTTGGCTCTGCGTCGGTTGTGTGGGAATAGCATCTCTAATTTGATAAGCAAAAAGAGGGTCCCCTGTGCCGTTTACATTGTCCCATAACAAAACAAATTTTCCTGAGGCCCCCACGTTGGCCGTACCTTTAATGTAAGCTCCATCGTCGGTGGTTTCAGGGGTGTAGGGGTTTGTAGCAATATCTAAAGCTGTAAGAATCTTGCTGCCAGCCCACATGGCATTGGTAGGGAAGGTGCCACCAGTGGGTACCCACGACATGCGAATGGTGTGTTGCTGACCGGGAGCAAATCGGCTGCTATTTCCCGTAGGTTGGTAATAGATCCAGAAAGGACCACTGTCTCCATTAGCATCGGTGGTAAAGGCTGCTGTTACTGTAGATCCTGAAAAACCAGTACCACTCCACACATTTCCCGCTCCGTAAGCAGTGGAGGCTTCTGTCACCAAGCCAATCTGGGTTTTAACATCATAGGTTGTATTGGGAAGCAATCCGGTAATTTGAAAGCAAGCGGCAAACGGTGTTCTGGCATTATTCTGACTTGCGGCCGTTTTGCCTCCAAAGTACTTGGGTACCACAAGCTCGGTCACTGTTTGTCCGAAAGCTGAACCTGAGATAAATGCAAGTAGTGCAAGGTAGATAAACCACTTGCTAAATTTCATGTGTAAATACTTTTTCATCTCTTTTATCGTTTTTTGTCGTATTTGGCAAATATACATGCTTTGTTTTGACTAAACTTCAAGACAGAATTAATTTATTTGAAATTTAGAGTTCCAGTAAAAGTGATTCAGGGTCGGCACCCTGGGTGAGCATTCGCACAGGATTTTCAAGCAGATTTTTCACCATTACCAGAAAACTGACCGACTCTCTTCCGTCAATAATCCGGTGGTCGTATGAGAGGGCTACGTACATCATAGGATGAATTTCTACTTTGCCATTAACGGCAATAGGGCGTTCCAAAATGTTGTGCATGCCGAGAATGGCGCTCTGGGGAGGATTGATGATGGGGGTTGAAAGTAAACTGCCAAACACCCCTCCATTGGTGATGGTGAAGGTACCTCCGCTCAGTTCTTCCAGCGATATTTTTTTATCGCGGGCTCTGGTAGCTAGGTCTTTTATTTTGAGTTCGATCTCTGCCAGACTCAGGGTTTCGGCATTCCTCAACACAGGTACCATCAAACCCTTGGGCGTGCTCACGGCTATTCCTATATCCGCAAAGTGATGAAATACAATTTCGTCACCATCTATCATGGCATTTACCTGAGGAAATGCTTCAAGGGCAATGGCGCAGGCCTTGGTGAAAAACGACATAAAACCCAACGAAACTCCAAACTTTTTCTGAAAAGCGTCTTTGTATTTTTTTCGCAGTTCCATGATGGGGGTCATGTTCACCTCGTTGAAGGTGGTGAGCATGGCCGTTTCGTTTTTTACAGCCACCAGTCGTTCGCTGAGTTTCTGTCGTAGGGCCGACATTTTTTGCCGGGATGTTTCGCGGGTTGCGCTATCTTTTTTTATTGATAGTTTAATGGCGCTGCTTTCAGCATCGAACGAGGGAGTTTTGGATTTCTGCTCAAGGTAAAATTCAATATCCTCTTTTACGAACCGATAGTTTTTAAAGAACTCCGTCAATTCTTGCTCATTCAACTTACGTTCTTGCATAAGTTTTCTGGCCAGAGGAGAGAGGCGGATTGAAGAAGTCTCGGCTGTAGGGGGTAATTCATGAACGGGCTGTGGAGTCTTGGGTGGTTCCGCGGACTGTGGAGACGGCTGAGCTTCTTTGGAGGGGGTATTTGTCTCTACTCTTTTTTCGGTTTTTTCCGATATGGGTTCTGAAGGCATCATCGAGGTGTCGATGTGGGCCACTGAGGCACCTACTTCTACGGTATCTCCCTCGGCAGCTAAAATTTTTATTTTCCCGGCCTCTGGTGCACTAATAGTCAGGGTGGCTTTGTCGCTGTCGATTTCCAGAATTTCCTGATCCCGGCTTACCGTATCACCATCTTTCACCAGCCATCCGGCTATGACAACCGAAGTTATCGATTCTCCCGGGCTGGGTATTTTAACATCAATGATCATAGCAAAGTATCTTTTTTGTTGATTGATTCTTTTTACTGATTATTAGGCTCCTCCAGTTCGCGGGCAAAGGTTTGCCATTTGTTCCCAATGCAAACCATCCGGCATTCGATGTCGAGGCGTGGGCAAACACACTGATGGAATGCCTTATCGATGATTTTGCGCTGCTGCATGAAATGGAATTTGCTGCTACCTGTGGCCGGGCTCCCGGAAGCCGGGCGGGCAATGAGCTTAAGGTCGTACTGGTCGAAGTTTATTTTTAAAAAGCCCCAGGCCCCCATATTGGCTGGCTCTTCCTGAACCCATAACCTGACTTTGGCCTGAGAATATTTTTCCAGGATTCTTTCTACCTGACGTTTAGGGAAAGGGTACATCTGTTCTATTCTCACCAAAGCTACATGCTGGGCGTTGGTCTTTTCTTTTTCTTCCAGCAAATCGTAGTAGACCTTTCCCCAACAGAAAATGAGTCTTTCCACCTGAGTCGGGTCAGCTTGCGCATCATCAATTACTTCCTGAAATCTGCCCCGGGCAAGTTCCTTCAGGTCTGAAATAACCCGGGGATGCCGGAGTAAGCTCTTAGGGGTGAAAATTATGAGGGGTTTGCGTATGTCTCGCAGAACCTGTCGTCGTAAAACATGGAAAAAGTTGGCCGGTGTGGTGCAATTCACCACCTGCATATTGTTTTCTGCCGCTAAAATCAATACCCTTTCGATACGAGCCGAGCTGTGCTCTGGTCCCTGCCCTTCATAACCATGTGGGAGGAACAAAGTCAGACCATTCATTACATTCCATTTATCTTCGGCGCTGCTGATAAACTGGTCGAAGATGATTTGAGCACCGTTGGCAAAATCACCAAATTGAGCCTCCCAGATGGTAAGCGCCTGTGGTCGGGCCAGGGCATATCCATATTCGTACCCCAATACACCGTATTCCGACAAAAGCGAATTGTAGATTTCAAACGGAGCCTGGTTGGGGCTTAGATGGGCGAGGGGAGAATATTTCTCTTCACTATCCTCTATGGTCAACACGGCATGTCGATGAGAAAAAGTCCCTCTTTCCACATCCTGGCCGGTGATGCGAACAGGATACCCCTTGGTCACCAGACTGGCATAAGCCAGCAATTCGGCCATAGCCCAATCAGCCTTTTCTTCGTTGACCACCAATTCTCTGCGTTCTTCGAGCAGCTTCAGCAGCTTGCGGAAAAATTTCTTATCCTCTGGCAATGTGGTCATTTTCACGGCTAACGATTTCAGTTCTTCGGCAGAGAAACCGGTTTCGGGCGATTCCACAAAATCTTCCTCCCTGGCTCTGCGAAAACCTTTCCACTCTTCTTCTAGAAAATTGGTGATACTAATTTTTTCTTTCCTGATGGCCGCCTGCAAACTTTCTTCGAGCCTGCGGTTAAAGGCTTCTTCCTGCGCATCCACAAAATCGCGGGTAATAACGCCTTCCTCAATGAGTTTTGGGAAATACATTGTGCGCGGATCAGGATGTTTTTCAATGATTTTGTAAAGAACAGGCTGCGTAAACCGAGGTTCGTCGCTCTCGTTGTGCCCGTAGCGGCGGTATCCCAGTAAGTCGATGAATACGTCGCGATGGAAGGTCTCTCTGAATTCCATGGCCAGCTGAATGGCAAACACCACAGCTTCCACATCGTCGGCATTAACATGAAAGACAGGAGCCTGAATGGTTTTGGCTACGTCGGTGCAATAGGTGCTGGTGCGACCGTCGAGGTAATGGGTGGTGAAGCCAATCTGGTTATTGACCACTATATGAACTGTACCGCCTACAGAGTATGCCGGCAGCCCCGACATTTGCAGTACTTCATAGACAATTCCTTGGCCTGCAACTGAGGCATCGCCGTGAATAAGAATGGGGGTAATTCTGTTCGTATCACGATGATAGTGAGCGTCGAGTAAGGCTCTTGTGATTCCTTGCACTACAGGATTTACCGCTTCCAGATGCGAGGGATTGGGAGCCAGCGTCACCTTGAACTGTTGGCCTGAAAGGGTTTTCAATACAGAGGTATAGCCCAGATGATATTTCACATCTCCCAGTAGGAGTTCGTCTTCGTACTCCAGACCTCGGAATTCGGCAAAAATGGAGCTGAAGGGCTTTTTCATGACATTGGCCAACACGTTAAGCCTTCCTCTGTGGGGCATCCCGATGACAAACTCACGGTTGCCCATCTCAACCCCTTTTTCCATTAAGGCATGTAGAGCAGGTATGAGTGACTCTGCGCCCTCCAGCGAAAATCTTTTCTGTCCCGGGAATTTTTTATGTATAAATTTTTCAAACAAAACTGCCCGCGTAAGGGTGGTGAGCATGGCTTTCTTTTGCTCATGGCTGTATGAGGGAGTATTGCGTACAGGCTCCATTTTTCCTAAAAGCCATTTTACCACCTCGGGTTGCCTGATAAACATGAACTCAGCCCCAATCGACTGACAGTATGTTTTATTTAAATGGTCAATAATATCGCTCAGTTTGGCAGGCCCCAGGCCAATTTCCATTCCTGCCTTGAATATCTTGTCGTGGTCTTCAGGTTTTAACCCGTAGTTTTCGATGTTCAGGTCGGGGCTATATTTTCTGCGGGTACGGACAGGATTGGTTTTGGTGAACAGATGCCCCCGCTGCCGGTAATCCCTGATTAGTTCCAGCACTTTGAATTCGGAGGGCATTTCCTGATCGCCCTGTGAAGCTTTGTAATTCTTAGCTGCAAAATCGAAACCAGCAAAAAAGTTTCGTAAATCGGGGGCTAGCTCTTCCGCACGTAACAAATAGGTTTGATATAGGCTCTCTATAACTGCCGGCTCGGAGCTATTCAGAAAATCGTAGGTATCCATTTGGGTGTTGTTATCCAACAAATATAAACAATTTGCCTTTTATTAAGTTAGGTTGAATTGCAACAATTCAAGAAGTCTCTTTGTTCAGGCAATATAGGCGGTGAGCCGGAAGGAATAAAAAAAGGGGACGATTTGTTGGATGGTCCCCTTTTCGGTTGTTAGGAGTTTTATTGTAAGAAGCTCAATGCAACCTTTATGCGTCGCATAGCTTCGATGAGTTGCTCTTCGGATGTGGCGTAACTTATGCGTATGCAGGAAGGGTCGCCGAAGGCCGAACCCGGCACAAGGGCTACCTGAGCCTGGTCGAGCAGGTAGAGGCAAAGGTCATCGCCATTGTTGATGGTACAATTTTTAAAACTTTTACCATAAAAATAGGTCACGTCAGGGAAGAGGTAAAAGGCTCCTTGGGGCTTGTTGCAGTGCAAACCGGGTATGTCGGCCATGAGATCAAGAAGTAAGTCGCGGCGGCGGCGGAAAGCGCTTACCATGTCCTGCAATTCAGTTGTTTCGGCCGGATCGCGCAACATGGCATCGATGGCTGCCCGCTGAGCTATGGAACAGGTGCCGGAGGTCATCTGCCCCTGTATTTTGTTGCATGCATCGGCAATGGCCTGAGGACCAGCCAGGTATCCTAATCTCCATCCGGTCATGGCATAACCCTTCGACACCCCGTTGACCACTGCAATCCGATCACGCAAACCTTCAAATGAGGCCAGGCTGGCATGTTTGCCCTCAAAAATGATGTATTCGTATATCTCGTCCGAAAGAATGAAAACATGCGGGTGGGCAAGTAAAACCTCGGCCAATGCTTTTAATTCATCGGGTGAATATACACTTCCGGTAGGATTGGAAGGCGAGTTGAACATGATGAGGCGTGAGGCGGGTGTGATAGCTGCCTCGAGTTGTTCAGGGGTAATCTTAAAATCCTGCTCAATGCCCGCATAAACGTAGATCGGCCGGCCTTCGGCAAGTTTTACCAGTTCTGAGTATGAAACCCAATAAGGGGCTGGAATTATTACCTCATCTCCAGGATTAATCACACTCATCACACAGTTGGCCAGAGACTGTTTGGCTCCGGTAGAGACAACAATTTGGGAAGGTTTATACTCAAGACTGTTGTCGCGTTTTAGTTTAAACGCGATAGCTTCCCTCAACTCCTGATAGCCCGGAACCGGAGGATAGTGCGTATAATTCTCGTCGAGGGCTTTTTTAGCTGCCTCTTTAATGAAGTTGGGTGTATTGAAGTCGGGCTCTCCGATGCTTAGGTTGATTATATCTAGTCCTTTGGCTTTCAGCTCCCTGCTCTTACGAGTCATGGCCAGTGTAGCCGACTCTTCCATGTTTTTGATACGTTGGGATAAGAAGTCCATGATCCTCAGTTTTGCTTGAAGTATATGTCAGGAAGCTGGCAAAATTAGCAATTTATTGACTTGAGCAAGGCTTCATTTGTTATTTGACTAACAATAATTTTTTAAATAATTGTAGTTTAGATTGTTAATTTTTATCAAACGTTTGCAAAAGAATGGTTGTAGCGTTATTTGCAAGCCCTGCTCTCATCACTTATGTCAAAAGACTGAATTCTTTCTGTAGGTATGCCTCGCTCAGTTTAAGGAGCAGTTCTTCCATGGTGAGAGGGTAACCTGCTTCCCATAAGCTGGTTACAAAGAGGTTATGAGGCCGGCCTTTTCGGTAGTCGGGTTCGCGGCGCGGATGTTTCAGATACCATGAAATGGTTCCGGTAGGTTCGCCCACATTAAGTACTGCATGGTAAAACCACCTATCGCGGGCCCGGTGCATAGCGCTGCCTGCAATCTTAAGGTCGCCCAGGGATATGTCCGAAATGCCTTTTTGATTTAATCCTTCTACACCCAGGTCATCTAAAACTTTCATGACTATCTGGTTGCTTAGTCTGAATATTTCTGTCGAACTATTGCTTGTGTCCAGGGGCCAGGTGCATGCAATTACCAGCATGCGAGGGGTTAATACTACCGTCTCGCCTCCTGAGGGTCGCTTTAGCAATACTACTCCATCTTCCTCAAGCCTTTCAAGGAAAACCGAATCGTCCGGCTGATTGGAACGTCCCAGTACAACATACACCTCGTCAGGTTGCCATAGGAAGGCTGCCGGAACCACATCGGTTTCAATCAGTTTTTTATCTGGCAGCATGTATTCATGAACTTCCATTCAGGTAAATATTTAGCGATCGCGGAAGTCTTTTTTCTTGGTAAGTTTCAGATCCTGCAACATGGTTGATTTTACGTTGATCTGAAAATTCCAGCTCTTCATGAAGCCAATGGGAATCCAGTTGAAGCGCATTTCCCAGCAATGAAGGTCGCGGTAAATGTTCACTGATGCTTGCGAAAGTTTATGTCTCTCGAAGTCGTAACCAGTCGTAAAGGCAACTTTCCATCGCGGCGACAGATTTACGTCACCATTTATCATTAGCGTCTGGACTACTTTTCGGATGACTTCTTCCTTGTAGCCTGGATATTTATGGTTAGCCGTGTAATTAAGCGTGTAGGCAAAGCTCAGGCGCCAGGGTAGGTCGAAATCAATATATGCTTCGGGATTGAGAAGGTAATCCTGATATTCCGGATCGTTGGGGGTATATCCCGCAGGTGCTCCCTTTTTTCCCTTGGCACTCTTGCCCTGCAGGGAATAATTGAGCGAGAGGTTCCAGTTGGTATTGTCGAGACGTAAAAAGCGGCGGTTAACTTTCCATTCAAACTGATTGAGGTTGCGCGTCCCAGCACTGTCGAGGATGTAGGGATCCCAACTGCTTGAATAATTGATGGTTAGATTTTTAAAAAGTGTGGTGCGCCCGCTCATCTGTACTTTCGACCATCTCAGACTGTCGCGGGTGAGATCGTAGGAAGTGGAAATCGTGAAATTATCGATCAGCGCTACCTTTTTCATCCCCGTAATAGTATCCTTCCGATTTCTGACCTTCATTTCCAGATTGTTACTTAAGCTAAACGACAATCGACCGGCCTTCCCGGCTGGTGGTGCACCATAGATTCCTCCCTCAAAAATAGAATAGGTAGCCATGTTTCCGGCAGCATCTTTCTGATATGGCTTGTAATAGCCCCAAAAGGGAGAGCTGAAATCAGGGTTGTATGAGAAGCTGATGCTGGGATTAATCACATGCCTGATAGCTTTTACAGGTCCGTATTTAAAACTGAATAGGCCATACAGCCGCGTATTCAGGCTGCTGCTGAAGGAAAAATCATGGGCAGCTTTGAATCCATAGATAGTGTCCGTTTTTACATATCCTCCGGGAGTTGTGCCCCCAGCCAGTCCCGTGGTGTCAACCCAATGCTTGTTGATGGTTTGAAAATACCATCTTTCGTTAAAGTTTAGAGAATTAGTTAGATTGAGATGTTTTAGTATTTTTATGGAACTGCTGATGGGTATGCTATGCCTGACCCCATTCTTCATTTTCTTGAGGGTTTGAGGCTTGAATAGCAAGGAATCGTAAGTATTGATTCGGTTTTCTGCATTAGCTGAATAGGAAATGCTAATGTTTTCGTACCAACGAATGCTGCCCACGGGATTCTTTCTTTTGAAAGGTGTGAAACGGTTGGCGGTGAAGGTCAACTGGGGCAGGTTTATGTTTACCGATTTATCGGAAGTATTTTGCGAGTGGCTGGCATTGATGCTCAGGTTATAATTATCTCCAATTCGGGTTTGATACGAAATACTTGACTGAAAAGTATTGGAGAAGAAATCGTTCATCTGCTGAGGGTTGAATTTGTTGTACTTGTTGCTGACGATGTTGACGTTAGCCGAGAAATTGCTGTTGGGTCTGGCTTTAGGGTCCTGCCGGTGCGACCATCGAATGCTGAAATCGCGGTTGTTGAAATATCCCGGATCTCCAGGTTCTCCGCTGACATTCCGGGCCATGGCTACATCAAGGTTGCCTGAATACTTGTAGCGTTTGGCATAACGCAGTTGCGGATTGATGCGCCAGCTCCCACGGGTATAAATATCTCCCGTAAGGGTGAGATCGAAATAATCGTTAATGGCCCAGTAATATCCACCCCGTTCCAGGTAAAAGCCTCGGTTGGCCGATTCTCCGTATGTGGGAATGATAATACCCGATCGCTGATGCTTTTTATTTGGGAAATAACCGAAGGGAATGAAGAGTGGAGTGGGTACATCCTGAATGGTAAGGTACGCAGGGCCACTAATTATTTTGTCGCCCGGTATCACCTTGGCTTTGTTGAATTTAAAAGCATAATGCGGATGTTCTGCATTACAAGTGGTGTACATGCCCTTGCGCTGGTAAATTACATCATCCGGCATTTTTTTTACTCTCTCTCCATGCAGAAATCCCTCACCGTCCTGAGTGATTACTTTCTCGATGACGCCCTTTTTAGTTTTGTAATTGTAGCTCAGCGTATTCGATTTAAAACTCTGATCCCCTTCTGTGAATACAGGAGTTCCTCTCACCTTTCCCGTAGAGTCGGGCAACCCTTTCGCAAAAACCTGATTGTTTTTGAAATCGACCTCTACATAATCGGCCTTGAGATTTATTTTTTCATAGCTAATATCTCCTGTTTTGTAAAGAATGCTTTGCCGACTTTTTACTTTAAAATGAAGGCTGTCAGAGCACTTGTAGCTCACGGTCGATTCCAGTGCATTGCCAGATTTTGGGCGCGGCACGTTTTTGGCTGTATCACCCACCCTAAAATTACTTCGGAGTGTATCTCCTTTTTCTTTCATCACCAAAGCACGAGAAGTGCCCGAAATCGTATCAGAAGTTACAATCGGATTTTGAGCTATTATATAAGGGTTTTGCCCCAAAATCACAACTACCAAAATGAAAATATATTTCCTGAAAGTGGAAAGCAAAGAATTGGAAATGAGGTGTGTGGCATGGAATAATGCCAAATTGTTAATATCTTTTGGATAAATAATTAACTTTCTGTACAAGGTTTGTGGATTGATGGGAATAATTTTGTTGAACAGAAAAGATAATCTATTGAAAAACAATTCAGGGGAAGTGTTTGACAAGGGGATGCCCTTTCTTGTTTTTCGGGAGGTCAAAGGTAGGAAAATACCCTTAATGGCAGGGCTGAGTATCATCATGCTTGCCCTTCAAATCGCATTTACCTCATCTGCCTGGGGGAAAGACAAAAGCGGCCGCGTCACTACCGTGGTTATAGATGCGGGACATGGGGGAAAAGATCCTGGTGCCCTGGGTCTCAAAAGTCGCGAAAAAGATATTACCCTTAAAGTGGCGCTAAAAGCCGGAGAACTCATTCGCAGTCAGCACTCTGATGTTAAAGTGATTTACACCCGCACCCGGGATGAATTCATTGAACTGCACCGTAGGGCCGAAGTAGCCAACAAAAACAAAGCCGACCTTTTCATTAGCATTCATTGCAACTCCCACAAGTCGCGAACGCATTACGGTGCGGAAACTTTTGTAATGGGGCTTCACCGCAGTCAGGCCAATCTCGAGGTAGCCCGATTCGAAAATGCGGCTATTCTTTACGAGGACGATTATAAGGAAAATTATCAAGGTTTCGATCCCAACTCCCCCGAATCGTACATCATTTTTTCGATGTATCAGAATATTTATAGAGAGCAGAGCCTTTTGTTTGCCAGCCTAGTGCAGGAGGAATTGTCGGAACAGTTGCGACGCTTCGACCGGGGTGTCAAAGAAGCCGGCTTCCTTGTACTATATCGAACCACTATGCCTTCGGTACTTGTTGAGTTGGGTTTTATCAGCAATGCCGCTGAGGAGGAATACCTTCGTTCGGCACAAGGGCAACAGCAGCTGGCAGCCTCGCTGGCTGGTGCGTTTTCGCGTTATAGGGAGCATGTTGAGCAAAACTCCAAACCCCGCGAAGTCATCAGTCAGACCCGAACCTCTAAATCTTCTACCGCGGATGTTCCTTTTGATACACCTTCTATGGAACCACCCAGGGCTGAAACCTTGTCGGTGACACAGTCGCCGCCCCCTATGGCTGAAAAACCAACCGGAAAGGCCGACAATAATGATAGCAAGAGGCCATCGGAAAGCCCTGTCATTTGGAGAGTGCAAATCGTAACCTCTGGCTCCCGCTTACCCAGAACTTCCCCCAGATTTAAGGGGATGCAAAATATTTTTGAGTATCACCATCAAGGGACCTGGAAATATACGGTCGGAGCTTTCAGCACTGAGCAGGAAGCACTTCAGTACCGTAATCAGGTTCGTAAGCAAGGATTTTCCGATGCATTTGTAGTTCCTTTTATTGATAATGTAAGAATTAGCCCTGAGGAAGCCAGAAAAAAGCAGGTAAATAACCCTTGAACCATCAAAATAGCTTAATTTCGCTTTAAACATTCCAAAATCGAATGCCGTGAAATGGTCCAGAGAACTTAAAACAGGCCTGGTATTAGCTAGCGCGATTATCCTTTTTATCTGGGGGTTCACTTTCCTGAAGGGTAAAGGACTTTTTCAAACCAAAGTATATTACTATTCCATCTACAAGCAGGTGGGAGGTCTCGTTCCTTCTTCACCCGTTTTTATCAATGGAGTAAATGTAGGCCTGGTGAATGATGTTGATTTTGAGGAAAATATGAGCGGTCGGGTGGTGGTTAAATTGTTACTCACTAAAGACTTTCCCATTCCCTCCAATTCCATCGCCAGGATATATAGCAGCGACCTGATGGGAAGCAAAGCCGTGGAAATTGTATTGGGAAATTCTCCTGTTAGAGCTCAGCCTGGCGATACACTACAAGGTATGGTGGAGGCCTCTCTCAAGGAAGAGGTCAATCAGCAGGTGGCGCCCCTCAAGCGTAAAGCAGAAGAGATGCTCTCTTCATTCGACTCGGTACTTACTGCCCTCCAGGCTGTGTTTAATGAAAGCACTCGCAACGACATCGCCCAAAGCTTTAACAGAATAAGAGTATCCCTGGAAAACATTCAGCGCACTACCTCCAACATCGATACTCTGGTTTTTACGCAAAAAGGTCGCATCAGCAGTATTATAGCCAATGTGGAATCTATTTCGGCCAACCTGCGTAATAATAATCAGCAAATTACCTCTATTGTCAGTAATCTGAACAATATCAGCGATTCTCTTTCCAAAATTCGATTTCAGCATACTTTCAGGGAGTTGGACCGCAATTTGCAGAGTCTTTCCGTTGTAATGCAAAAAATAAAAAGAGGGGAAGGTTCAGCCGGACTGCTATTAAACAATGATTCGCTGTATATAAATCTGAGTCGAAGTACACGCGAGCTGGAGCTACTATTGCAGGATATACGTAAAAACCCGGGCCGGTATGTGAAGTTTTCGTTGTTCTAGAAGTAAAACAACATGAGATGTCTAAGAGTAAGAACAATGGGGCACCAAAAACTATTGAAACTGAAAATTGGGTGGAGGATATTTTTAATCCCTATAATGTTAATGCAAAGCCATTTTTAAAGTGGGCCGGAGGAAAAAGTCAGTTGTTAAAGGTTTTTCGCATGTTGTACCCCGAAGGCCTATCACAGGGAATGATAACGGAATATTTTGAACCTTTCTTAGGAAGTGGAGCTGTTTTTTTTGATGTAGCCCAAAAGTTTAACATCAAAAAGGCTTATTTGTATGATTTAAATCCTGATCTCATTTTAACATACCAGGTAATTCAAAGACATGTAGGTAAATTAATTAATACTTTAAAAGAATTGGAGAAAAGGTATTATGAGTTAGATACCATAAAAAGAAATGAATTTTATTATCAAAAAAGAGAAACATACAATTTAGAGAGATTAAAAATCAACTTCAATGAATTCTCTCCTGAATGGATTGAGCATGCTGCGCTATTTATTTTTCTTAATCGAACTTGCTACAATGGATTATTTCGTGTAAATTCAAAAGGAGAATTTAACTCTCCCGCTGGAAGATACAGTAACCCTACAATATGTGATGAAGTAAATCTTCTTGCGGTTAATAAGGTTCTTCAATTGGCAGAAATTAAAATGGGTGATTTTTCAATTGTTACGAATGATATAAAATTCCCTGCTGAATCCTTTGTGTACTTCGATCCACCTTATCGTCCTTTAAGTAAAACATCTAACTTTACTAGCTATTACAACAATGGCTTTAATGATTTTCAGCAAAAAAGATTAGCCGATTTATTTGCAAAGTTGGATGATATGGGTGTTTCTTTAATGCTAAGTAATTCTGACCCAAAAAATGTAAATCCTTCTGATAACTTTTTTGATGAATTATACAGAAATTTTAATATTATGAGAACTCCTGCTAATCGCATGATTAACTCAGTAGCTGCGAAAAGGGGAGTCATCAATGAACTTATAATAACAAATTATTATAATAAAGCATGGAGAAAGGCACAAAAGGAAATAAAACAGGGAATATTTTAGAATCTACTGTCATTGCTATTCTTGAAAAATATGGTTTTAAATTAATTCCTTACCGAGATTATATTAAATATCCAGATAAGTTCGGTGCTGAATTACTGCTTAAAAATGTTCCTTTTACGACAATATATGAGCACCATGGGAACACGGAGTTTTTGCTACAATCGGCCAAATATAATCTAAAAATCAGGATTGAATGCAAGTGGCAACAGTCGAGTGGTTCGGTCGATGAGAAATTGCCTTATCTGTATCTAAATGCTCTCGAGGCCATGCCCGAAGAACATATTATGATTATGATAGATGGAGAGGGTTGGAAAAAGGGTGCCATTGAATGGCTCAAGAATGCGGTTAGAAATAAGAAATATTCTGCCCAAAATATATATACAAATAATATTCAGGTTTTCAGTTTGATGGAATTTATTACCAGGGCAAATAATACCTTTAGCAATTGATTACCAAATGAAATTACCAATTCAGCACATCCAGAGGCCTTGCGGGCCTACGTTCCCATCTCCAATCAAAACCTTTCAATTTTTGTTTTTCGGCTGGTAGCTGTCCCCTCGGATAGGTTGCCCCTTCTGGATTTCCCTGATATATAATATCTGTTACCTCGTCATTCTCAATACGCATATACATATTACTGGAAGCGGTGGCATTAATGCCGATGAGGCTTCCGTTGTCCTCGCGCAGATAATACACTGTTTCAGCATTTCCTGAAATAACTACTTTTCGGAGGTCGCCTTCATAAAAATAAGCTTTCATGTCTCGCCCCCGCATCTGATTGAAGTCGAGAGAATCGTCCATTTGAATGATGAGAGCCGAGTTGAACATATACATCGAGTCGGGACGCTGGTGCGAGGTCCATACGCGGATGCTATCGGCTGTAAGTTGGGTGGAGTCTTTCCATAGCGTGGGCTGACCAAACATGGTGAATACAGAGTCGGGGTGATAATAGACCAGCGAATCGCACATTCCCTGCAAATCGGTTCGGTAAAATTTTACATGATTCCAGGCATAAAACCAGCGGGCTTCCTGCGCTGTATCGAAAGTCAGCCGCAGGGTATCGGCATGCATGTAGAGAGTGTCTTCGGTTTTATTTTTTTCATAATACAGGGCCAGGGCCTGTTGCGTGACAAAGACGTATCCCAGAGAGTCGTCGTATTCGGCAAAGTCACCTTTCAGGATTACGCGGCGGGTGGTGTCGTGTGCCGTAATCTGACGGAAGGCTCGTGCAAAACCGGGTTTATCACGGTAATATATACTATCGGCCTTCAACGTCCGGTCTTTGTTGCGTATGAAAACCCGAGTCTTAAGGCTGGCAATTTCTTTCTGGGTATCGTACCAGCCATCTTCCGTATATATATATTTCTCCTTTCCGGTGATTTCGGTGGGACCTTTTACAAACGCTATTTTACTGGCTGCATTATAGTCGAGGCTGTCGCCAGTTAGTAAATAGTCTGGATTTTTTAGCTTCACTTCATGGCGGAACTGAAAAAGTCGTGGGTCAGTAAAATAATACCCATTTCGGCTGGTAAGGATGTTATCCTTATCCACAATGCGGCCACTATCAGGGTAATGCGCTCTTTTGAGCACCCGGTCGTAAAAAAGGTGCTCGGTGTAGAGCGTGGTTGTTTTGTCGATCAGGCGCACATTATAATGCATCTCGGCTATACGTGTATTGCCATCGTAAAATAGCACATCGCTGTATAAGTCGAGGCTATCGCGTACGTGTATGTGTATATGGCCAAATGCATCGAAGCTATTGATTTCTTCGTATCTATAGGCCGAATCGCAATACATCAGCGCGCCATCGTGTTCCAGAATGACTTTCCCCACCAAAATATTTACTGTGGTATCTCCCCATACCTCGCTACGCAGCAGGTCGGCCTGGCGTATAAGCACCAGTTTTTTCTTCTGCTGTGCAGACAAGCTTGAAGACAATGCAAGGAGGCCAATAAAAAGAAAAAGAAGAAATTTTCTCATTCGTTGGTGTAACTTCTGGCGGCAAAGTTAGAGACTTCAACCGGATAGACTTGGAGAAGTGAGCTAAATGCTACCGTAAATGGGAATGATTTTTAAATCCGGTTATTCATAAGTTCTTCAATTTCATCGGGGTCTATGGGTATATCTTCCATAAGGTTGAAGGAAGGATAACCCACCACTATATTGTCTTCGAGGCGAATACCTATGCCTTCCTCTTTGATGTAAATTCCAGGTTCAAAGGTGAGTACCATTCCGGGTTCAAGGGGGCGATCGCGCCAGCCTACATCATGAACATCGAGTCCGGTGAAGTGCGTAATGCCATGCATGAGGTATTTGAGTCGGAGAGGTCGGGCTGGGTCTTCCTCTTTAAGATCCTCTTCAGAAAACAGACCCAGATTTATCATTTCTCGTGTGGCCAACTCGTTCATTTCTGCGTTGACATCATTGATGGTGCTTCCGGGTACCAATAAGGTGAGAGCATGACGTTGAAGTCTGAGAACTGCCTCGTAAACTTGTCGCTGTCTGGGGGTGAATTTTCCGTTGACCGGAATAGTACGGGAGCAATCGGCGGCATAGTGGGCATATTCTGCCCCAAAGTCCATTAGCAATAAGGTTCCCTGGCGCAGCAGCGAATCATTGCTAATATAATGTAGCGAACAGGCGTTTTCAGCTCCGGCAATAATGGGCTGATAGGCATGCGTACACCCCTGACGGATGAATTCATGGGTGATTTCTGCTTCCACCTCATATTCCCACATGCCGGGCCGCACCGTTTGCAATACCCTGATAAAGGCATCGCGGGTAACCTGGCAGGCTTTACTCAACAAATCTATTTCTTCCGGCTCTTTGATGACTCTCAATTTCCATAAAAGGGGTGCCAGGCGCCGGTATTCGTGTAAGGGGAATTTCTTTCGCATTTCCCTTTCAAATCGCTCATCGCGGCTTGCCACTTCAGGGAAAAATTTGGGATATTCATTCCGGTTGAGAAAAACCAACTGGGCCTGGGTCATCAGTTCGCGAAGGGTGGCATCCCACTGATCGATAAATCGGATATTTTGAATTCCGGAAATATTCTCTGCATCATGAGGCCGTAGTTTGCGTCCTTCCCAAATCTCCAATTCTTCATTAGGCCTAAGAATGAACAATATTTCGCGCAGTGATTCGTCGGGATGCGAAGGGAAAAGCACCAGCCGTGTTTGCTCTTGAGAAAGACCTGTGAGATAAAACAAATCGGAATTCTGACGGTAAGGGAAATATTGGTCGCCATTGCGAGGCATCAAATCATTGGAATTTACAATGGCAATAGCCCCGTGGGGTAGCAGATCGCAAAGTTTTTTACGGTTTTTCTCAAATAGCAAGAAATTTATAGGTTGATAGCGCATGGCATTCTTGTTTTGAGCAATTCTAAATTAAAATTACTGGCAGACAATATTGCTTAAACTTCATACTTTTGTTGAATAAATATACAAAGTTGTAAATATTAAATTTTTTTATTTATGAGAAAGACTTTTCCAAATACCTCGTAAAAGTATGGGTTTTCAGCATTACTTTAGCAACCCTTGCGAGACCTTACATCAAAATCATCACATAACCACAAAACCAATTTGTTATGAGCCAGACCCTGATTAAAATTTCTTCAGTCACCAAAAAGGTGTTTATGTCGCTGGCCGGTCTGTTTCTGATTACCTTCCTGGTGGTTCATCTGAGTATTAATCTTTTCATACTTCCCATTACACCCAACCACGAGGAGACCTTCAAGGCAGCGGTCGAATTTATGGCCACTTTCCCGCTAATCAAGGTGATGGAGGTGGTGCTTTTCTCGGCTTTTCTCATTCACATCATTTTGGGCCTTATTCTTCAAATCGAAAACTGGATGGCCCGACCCGTGGGTTATGCAGTATCTACCAAGTCCAAAACTGACTCCCCTTTTTCACGTTTCACCATTCACACGGGGATCATTATTTTTATTTTTCTCATCATACACTTCATGAATTTTTACTTTGTGAAGCTGGGCTGGGTCAATCCTCCCACGGGTGAAGCCCCTGTGACCGATAACCACGATTTCTACAACATGGCGCTCAATGTTTTCAACAACTCGGGTTACAGTATTCTTTATATTGTGCTGATACTGGGCCTGGGATTTCACCTACATCATGCGTTTCAGGCTGCTTTTCAAAGTCTGGGACTTAATCATCCCAAATATACTCCGTGGATTAAAGGCATTGGCCTGATCTATAGCATTGTAATCACTCTCGGATTTATCAGCATACCGCTGTATTTTCTGATTAATTAAAACCTGAGAATATGAGCAAACTCAATTCAAAAATACCGGAAGGTCCATTGAATCAGAAATGGACTAATTATAAAGCCAATCAAAAGTTGGTTAGTCCTGCCAACAAACGCAAGCTCGAGATTATTGTAGTAGGGACCGGGCTGGCTGGTGCATCGGCTGCTGCTTCGTTTGGCGAAATGGGCTTCAATGTAAAGGTTTTCTGTATTCAGGACAGTCCTCGGCGAGCCCACAGCATTGCGGCCCAGGGTGGCATCAATGCCGCCAAGAACTATCCCAACGATGGCGATAGCATCTGGCGTTTGTTTTACGATACCATAAAAGGGGGCGACTATCGTGCCCGCGAGGCCAATGTATATCGCCTGGCGGAGGTTAGCAATAACATCATAGACCAGTGTGTGGCCCAAGGCGTCCCCTTTGCCCGCGACTACGCTGGTTATCTCGACAATCGTTCATTTGGTGGAGCCCAGGTTTCACGAACCTTTTATGCCCGGGGTCAGACAGGGCAGCAATTGCTTCTGGGTGCCTATGGAGCCCTGAGTAAGGAAATAAAGCGGGGCACAGTACAAATGTATACCCGTCGCGAGATGCTCGACCTGGTGCTGATAGACGGTAGAGCCCGCGGAATCATCGCCCGCAACCTGGTGACCGGACAAATTGAGCGCTTTGCGGCTCATGCCGTTGTGCTGGCAACCGGCGGATACGGTAATGTTTACTTCCTTTCTACCAATGCCATGAATTCCAATGCCAGTGCAGCCTGGAAAGCTCATAAAAGGGGCGCTTTCTTTGGCAACCCTGCCTTCGTACAGATACACCCCACCTGCATTCCGGTGCACGGCGATTATCAGAGCAAACTGACGCTGATGAGTGAGAGTTTGCGTAACGATGGTCGTATCTGGGTTCCCAAGAAAAAAGAAGATGCTGAAGCCATAAGGGCAGGTAAGCTTAAAGCTAACGACATACCCGAAGAAGACCGCGACTATTATCTTGAACGCCGTTATCCGGCCTTTGGCA
The DNA here is from genome assembly GCA_049969475.1 of Bacteroidales bacterium. GTDB lineage: Bacteria > Bacteroidota > Bacteroidia > Bacteroidales > TTA-H9 > UBA2030. Next base: position 54,037 of record JBMFOU010000004.1, read on the forward strand.
ATCTGGTGCCCCGTGATGTGGCCTCAAGAGCTGCTAAGGAACGCTGCGATGCTGGTTATGGAGTAGGCCCCACAGGGCTCGCTGTTTATCTCGATTTTGCCGATGCCATTCGCAGGCTGGGAAAGGATGTTATCGAAAGCCGCTATGGTAATCTATTCCAGATGTACGAGAAGATAGTGGATGAAAATCCTTATGAGACGCCCATGATGATTTATCCTGCGGTTCACTATACCATGGGAGGCCTATGGGTCGATTACGAATTGCAGTCCACCATTCCAGGCCTTTTTGTGGGGGGTGAAGCTAATTTCAGCGATCACGGAGCCAATCGTCTGGGTGCTTCGGCTCTTATGCAGGGCCTGGCCGATGGTTATTTCGTTCTGCCTTACACCATTCAGAATTATCTGGCCGACCAGATTACCGTTCCTAAATTCCGCACCGATACGCCCGAATTCGATGCTGCTGAAAAAGAAGCTAAAGAGCGCCTGCAGCAATTGCTGGGCGTTCAGGGTAAATACTCGGTGGACACCTTGCACAGACGACTGGGAAAAATCATGTGGGATTATGTAGGCATGGCACGCGACGAAGCTGGACTTCGATTCGCCATCGAGGAAATCCGAAAACTGCGTAAAGAATTCTGGGAAAGTGTATATGTTCCCGGAAGTCTGGAAGGTGTGAACGATGAATTGATGAAGGCTTCGCGTTTAGCCGACTATCTTGAGTTGGCAGAGCTTATTGCCCGCGATGCTCTCCACCGCAACGAATCGTGTGGTGGCCATTTCCGCGTGGAATACCAAACCGAAGACGGCGAAGCTTTACGCAACGATGACGAATATAAATACGTGGCTGCCTGGGAATGGAAAGGCCCGGATGACGAACCCGTCCTGCATAAAGAACCGCTCAACTACGAGTTTGTGGAAATTAAAACCCGCAACTATAAATCATGATCCTCATTTCCTGAACCTTAAATACCAAGAACCATGAATTTTACATTAAAAATCTGGCGTCAGGAAAATGCCAAGGCCAAGGGCAGATTCAAAACCTATAAGGTTGAAAATATAAGTCCCGATTGTTCGTTTCTCGAAATGCTCGATATACTCAATCAGCAGCTGATAGAAGACAAAATAGAGCTGCCGGTCGATCCCATTGCTTTCGATCACGATTGCCGCGAGGGTATATGCGGTATGTGCAGTCTTTACATCAATGGCAGACCCCATGGTCCCGAACAGGGAACTACAGTGTGCCAGCTCCACATGCGCAAGTTTAAAGATGGAGATACCATTACTATCGAACCCTGGCGGGCCAAAGCCTTCCCGGTAATCAAAGACCTGATGGTTGACCGCAGTGCTTTCGATAAGATCATCCGGGAAGGTGGCTACATTTCGGTTAGCACAGGTGGCGTACCCGATGCCAATGCCATACCCATTCCCAAGGAAGATGCCGACCTGGCTATGGATGCAGCGGCCTGCATTGGATGCGGGGCTTGCGTGGCCGCTTGTAAAAATGCCTCGGCCATGCTCTTTGTAGCTGCCAAGGTTTCGCAATTTGCCCTGTTGCCTCAGGGTAGGGTAGAAGCCGAAAAACGTGTTCAGGCCATGGTAGCCAAAATGGATGAACTCGGGTTTGGCTCGTGCACCAACACTTATGCCTGCGAAGCCGAATGCCCCAAGAATATCTCCGTTGAAAACATTGCTCGCCTCAACCGTGAATATCTCAAGGCCAAGGTGAAGCATGCCGACCGAAAACGCGAAGGCGGAGGATTTGGTTGATTAACCCTATTATTTAAACTTAAAGCGCCCCATTTGGGGCGTTTTTTTATGGAGATTTCTAGAAACTGAATAGTAAACCTGAAATCCTAAAGAGCAACTTGCTATATGCTTATTTATCAGTGATTTATATACAATTATAAATCATGACCCCTCTTCCTGCATTGGGTTCGATTCAGAGGTTGTATTTTCGCATCCAAACAAATCTTTTATTCATGGAAAGTAAGATCCTGAATTTTAATGGAAAGACATTGCATTACAGAATAGAAGGTAGTGGAGATACCGTTGTGCTGCTTCATGGATTTATGGAGTCGGCCAACATCTGGGAAGATTTCGGAAACGAACTGGCCCGCAATTTTTTGTGTATAGCACCCGATTTGCCTGGCCATGGTGCTTCTGACATGCTAGCTGAGGTTCACGGTATGGAACTTATGGCCGATGCGGTGAAAGCCATTCTGGAGGAAAATAAGGTCAAAACTTGTGTGATGGCCGGCCATTCCATGGGAGGCTATGTTTCTCTGGCTTTTGCTGAAAAGTATCCTGAATTCGTACGGGGTTTGGTGTTGTTCCATTCTACGGCCCTGGCCGATACCGAAGAAGGGAAACGGAACCGTGAGCGTGCCATAGAAATCGTTCGTCAGAATAAGCAAGGATATATAGCGCAATTTATCCCTTCCCTATTTGCTGAATTTAATGTAGAAAGGTTTCAGCCCGAAATCCAGCGTATGGTGGAGGAGACCTTACGCATGCCTGCCGAAGCTATCATCGCTGCTCAGGCGGGTATGAAAGACCGGAAATCATACCTCGACCTGCTGACCCGAGCTTCTTATCCGGTTCTGTTTATTGCAGGCAAACACGACAGCCGTATTCCTGTGGATAAAATTCTGGCACAGGCAGTGCTTCCCCCGCATTCTGAAGTTTTACTGCTGGCCCAGGCTGGACACATGGGTTATTTAGAAGCTTTCAAAGACACACTGGGAGCATTGCGCTTTTTTGCCGAACGGGCTTTTTATTGGAAATAGCATCGGGAATTCTTCGACTACATTGCATGGGTAGTTAATGGTAGGCGAAAGGTTAACGTTTCTTTTTGAGTGAAAGGTTTGCCTTGAACAAGCCTTTCTGCACCATTTGTCGGAAAGCTGCCGAGTCGGGGTTTACCACAAATTCGTAGACCCCATCGCTTTCATCAGGGTCGATGGTATGTCCCTGGGCATGTTGTTTCATCCAGTCGAAGTCAGCGTCGATAACCTGCCTCTGCCTGCCGGGAATATACATCGCTTCCAGGCTATCGCCATAATACTTGCAAAGAAAAACATCCCAAAACTTGTTTTCCCGGAAGTTTATTACCCAGTAACCATCCCAGGGCCGAAAGGCCAGATTCTGGTTTATTATGCTGAATTGAATCTCTTGATTCATTCCGTAATAGACCATCTGGTCATTGCCTACCACCAAACTATCATTGTCATCATCAGCATACGTGCCGCGGAGGTTCATGGGAATTTCTTTCAAGTCGGGAAATCCGGCGGGCTGGGGTTGTTCGAATCCCACTCCAGTGCATGCGCCGAGCCACAGACCTATGCTTACAACCCAGCTCAATGAAATGTTTCGCAAAACCTTAGATCTATTAGGGTTTTCTTTTGAGGGTAATCAAAACAATTTCCGCAGGGCAATTATACCGCACAGGCATTCCGCTGACGCCCACACCCCTGGATGTATATCCTTTCATGGGACCCATTTCCCATAAGCCTGCATTAAACTTTTTTCCTTCAAATTGGTGAGAGATAATGGGTAAGCCTTCTTTCAGGCAAATCTGGCCTCCATGGGTATGGCCACAGAGATAAAGGTCATATTTATTGGATGCAGCCTCACGGGCCAACTCCGGTGTGTGCACCAGTGCGATTTTAAAATCGTAGCCCTGGGTCTGAAGGCTCATCAGGGCCATTTCAGTGTAATAATAGTAGGGGTCGTCGGTCCCGGTAATCAGTATCTTTTGTCCGTCTTTAAGTATTTCCACCGATTCGTTAATCAAAAGGTTTACGCCGGTTTCCTTTTCGTAGCGCGACATGAGCCAGGTGTCGTGGTTTCCCAGTACGGCGAAGGTTCCCCACGGTGCCCGGGTGTATTTCGATAGAGCGTACATGGGCTTCAATATGTGATTAAACAGCCCGTGGATGTCTTTGCGGTAATCTCCGGTGAGTACGCAGATATCAAAATGTAAATTTTTAATTTTTTTGATAATAATGGCAGCAAAGCCGGGAATGCTGTCGATGTGCAGGTCAGAGAGATGAAGCAGAGTGAATCCGTCGAAGGCAGGGGGCAGATTTGGAAACTCCAATGTCAGTTCGGTAATTTTGATGGTTTTGGCATTTCCGTATCCTCTGCGGTAGAATCCTGCTATTCTTAAGAAAAACTCCAGGATGCGAAGCAGGAAAACAAACAGATCCCAATGGCGACGGCTTTTACGTCCGCTCTTGCGTCCCAGATAATGCAGATTTTCGAGTACCGACCGTTGTACTGACCAAAACAGACGGCGCTCACGTCGTACCTCTTCAGAATCAATAAACTTCCAGGGTTGCATACGTCAAATTTAATGTTTTTTTATAAAACTTGGTCTTGATGCATGTTTGAAGGAGTTATCACCAAATTTTCAAAATTTTAAAGACATAGATGATTCTTTTAACGATCTACGCTTTAATCAAGGGTTTTAATTCATTGGGGTGAATGCTATAAGAGATTATCAATCAGGTTTGTGCAACGATTTAGCGTCGGATAGTAGTAAGGCTTCGGATGATTATGGACACTATGCAATGCAGATCGATGCGAATGAAAATCAATTTTTTAATCATCTGCTTAGATTCATTGGAATCCGATCAACTATTGACAAATGAAAGCATCGGAAAATCAAGGTCGGGGGATTAAGGAGGAGGCAAGCAACACGTATAATGAAGTATTATCTAAATCAAAACCCGCAGAGCCATATCTTCAGGCTTTTAAGTTCTGCCCATCTTCTGTTTCATGGCAGGGGAACTATCGGAATCACTCGTTGCTGAATAAAAAAATTTGCTACCCCCTTGCAGAGAACAAAAATTGTTGTACTTTTGCACCGCAAAACACGATCAACCGATTCGGTCTGGTAGTTCAGTTGGTTAGAATGCCGCCCTGTCACGGCGGAGGTCGCGGGTTCGAGTCCCGTCCAGACCGCAAAAACGTCCGACTTCAACGTCGGATTTTTTATTTTGTTGTGCTATAACCAGCAGCAGAATAAGTATTCCAGGCAAGGATAACGGATAAACAGGAGATGCAGAAATGGAAGAATGGGTTTGGAGTAAATTCAGTACCTTTGTACAGGAAATTACAGTAATAAATATATAAGCATATGTTGTTTGACCTTGAAATGATGCGGGCATATTATGCGCAGTATCCCGCAAAAGTAGAAGCCGCCCGTAAGCTTTTGGGACGCCCCATGACCCTGGCTGAAAAGATACTCTATGCACATCTGGCTGGTCCTTTGCCCGAAAAGCCTTACCAGCGGGGAGTAGATTATGTAGATTTCAATCCCGACCGGGTAGCCATGCAGGACGCCACCGCACAAATGGCCCTGCTACAGTTTATGATGGCCGGAAAAGATAAGGTATCTGTTCCTACTACCGTGCACTGCGATCACCTGATACAAGCTAAGACAGGAGCTGCCACTGATTTAAAAAATGCACTGGATAAAAGCAGCGAGGTTTTTGATTTTTTGGCTAATGTTTCAAATAAATATGGTATTGGATTCTGGAAACCCGGAGCAGGCATCATCCACCAGGTTATTCTTGAAAATTATGCTTTCCCTGGGGGGATGATGATAGGTACCGATAGTCACACGCCCAACGCGGGTGGACTGGGTATGCTTGCTATTGGGGTAGGAGGGGCCGATGCCGTGGATGTGATGGCTGGAATGCCCTGGGAATTGAAATTTCCCAAACTCATTGGAGTAAAACTTACCGGAAAACTCAGCGGCTGGACCTCAGCCAAAGATGTGATTTTGAAAGTGGCCGGTATTCTAACCGTGAAAGGGGGAACCGGATACATTGTGGAATATTTTGGTGAAGGAGCCCGCAACATCAGTGCTACGGGCAAGGGCACCATCTGTAACATGGGCGCAGAAATTGGGGCTACCACCTCCCTTTTTGGTTACGATGAAAAAATGGAAGCCTACCTTCGGGGTACCGGAAGGTCAGAAGTAGCTGATATGGCTTCTCGTCTCAAAGACTTATTAACAGGTGATCCGGAAGTTTATGCTGAGCCTGAGAAGTTTTTTGATCAGGTGATTGAGATTAATCATTCGGAACTCGAGCCCCATATTAATGGACCCTTCACCCCCGACCTGGCTACCCCTGTGTCGCAGTTTGCCGAAGCCGTGCGAAAAAATGGCTGGCCCGAAGAATTGAGTGTAGGCCTTATTGGAAGCTGCACCAACTCATCGTACGAAGACATCAGTCGCGCAGCTTCTGTTGCCAGGCAGGCCCTGGAAAAAGGACTAAAATTCAAATCTGAATTTACTGTAACCCCTGGTTCAGAGCAGGTGAGATATACGGTTGAGCGCGATGGTTATCTTGAAATTTTTGAAAAGGCCGGAGCCCTGGTATTGGCTAATGCTTGCGGTCCCTGCATAGGTCAATGGGCGCGTCATGGAGCCGAAAATCAGGAACGCAATTCCATTATGACCTCTTTCAACCGGAATTTTGCCAAGCGTAACGACGGAAATCCCAACACCCATGGTTTTGTGGCCTCCCCTGAGATAGTTACTGCATTTGCTTTGGCCGGTAAGCTTACCTTTAATCCCCTTACCGATGAGTTGGTAAACGAAAAAGGAGAAAAAGTTAAGTTAGCTGAACCCCTGGGTCTCGAAATGCCACCGGCAGGATTTGCCGTAGAGGATAATGGATACATTCCTCCGGCCGAAGATGGTAGCCATATTGAAATCAAGGTGAGACCTGACTCTGAGCGGCTGCAATTGCTGAAACCCTTCGATCCATGGCATGGCGACGATTTTAAAGGTTTGAGGTTGCTCATCAAGGTAAAAGGCAAATGCACCACCGACCACATCAGCATGGCTGGTCCCTGGCTGCGCTACCGGGGTCATCTCGAAAATATCAGTAACAACCTGCTCATTGGCGCTGTGAACGCTTTCAACGATAAAACCAATGCGGTCAAGAATTTCCTTACCGGTGAGTATATGGAAGTTCCTGCTTCGGCCAAAGCTTACAAACAGGCAGGTATTGGAACCATCGTCGTGGGCGATGAAAATTACGGAGAAGGTTCCTCTCGTGAACATGCTGCCATGGAGCCCCGTTTCATGGGCGTTAAAGCTTTGCTGGTGAAGTCGTTTGCTCGTATTCACGAAACCAATCTCAAAAAACAAGGCATGCTTGCGTTGACCTTTGTAAATAAGGCCGATTATGATAAGATTCGAGAAGACGATGTAATCGACATTCTTGGGCTCAAGGAATTTGCCCCGGGCCGAAACCTCCTGGTTGTGTTGCATCACAGCGATGGCACAGAAGACCGTTTTGAGGTCGCCCATTCGTATAACGAGAACCAGATTGAATGGTTCAGGGCAGGGAGTGCACTTAATCTTATCCGGCAAAGGCAGGCAAAGGCTTGAAGCCTGTTTTAACAAAGAAATATTCCTTAACCCTTACTATGCAACCTGGATCCCGAATCCGGGTTGTGTTTTTTTGAAAATAGGAGCAAGTTTGTGTTTGAAGGATGCTTAAAGGAAGCATAAAAACGCTCAGTTCTGTTGTAACACAGGGAAGGGAGAGGGGAAAATATTACCTTAATATCTTTGATTTGAAAATTAAGATGCTGTTTATTAAGATTTTATGTCCATGTAAGTCATTGAGAGCTTACTAAGTTTTGTGTTTTTTCTTCTTGGCTGAAGGGAAGAGTACATTATTGAGAATGAGGCGATATCCTGGAGAATTGGGATAAAAATCAAGCTCTGTAGGGGGGTCGCCTACCATGTGCTGGTAATCTTCAGGGTCGTGTCCTCCGTAAAAGGTCCAGGTACCTCGGCCAAAGTCGCCATGGATATAGCGCGCCTCGCCGGCCTCGGCATTTTCTCCCATTATTACCACCTCAGGTTTTATAAATTGCTTGCGGAAAGCCGTTGACTGGCCCATGAAGCCTTTTATGATTCGGGTATGGTTTTGACAGAGCATGGTAGGTATGGGATCCCATTTAGCCGAGAAATCGAACAGGGTGAAATAATCGTTGTTTTCATTCAGCCCTCTGCGCACCGGGTCTACATCGATGGATGAAATCTCGTATTCGTATGGATTTGTAATAATCGTAAAATCGGTAAAGGCGAAGCACTGGCTGTAATCGAGTTTCGACTGGGCATCGGGATCCATGGGATCGCCATCGAACATTACATCGCAGATATCGGTATTTTGGGCTGCCAGAGCCACATCGTAGCTGTCGGGGGCTGAGCACATGGCAAAGAGGTATCCTCCACCCGCAACAAACTCTCTGATTTTAAGAGCCACCGCCAATTTCATTTTAGACACCTTGCTAAAACCCAGGCGCCGGGCCGTTTCTTCGTTGATGCGCACATCCTCCTTATACCAGGCATAGTCTTTATACCTGGCCCAGAATTTGCCGTACTGTCCTGTAAAATCCTCATGATGTAAGTGGAGCCAGTCGTAAGTGGGTAATATCCCGGCCAAAACTTCTTCGTCGTAAATTACATCATAGGGTATTTGGGCGTAAGTAAGTACAAGGGTAACAGCATCGTCCCAGGGTAGTTTGTTTTTGGGAGAGTAAACAGCAATGCGAGGGGCCTTTTGCATATGCATGGCATCCATATTTACTTCGGGACGGGCTATTTCTTCCAGGAGAGCGGCGGCCTGGGCATCGGGCAAAAATTCTGTGCTTACTCCTCTGAGCCGGCACTCTTTTTCAATGCTTTGGGAAAATGGAAGCAGGAAACTTCCTCCCCGATAGTTCAATAACCAGTCAATCTCCAGGCCCTCTTTTAAAACCCAGTAGGCAATTCCGTAGGCCTTCAGGTGGTTGGTTTGCTTCTCGTCCATGGGAACGAGTAAATAAGCTCCCCTGAGGGGCCAGGAGATAAGTAAAACGATACAAAGGGTGGTAAGAGTAAGCCAATGTTTCATGGTTTTTTTGATCAAAATAACGGGAATGTGAAGGATAAGGCCGTTTCACTTGAATAACGCAATGACTCCCATTTTGTTTTTAAAAGGGGATGGTATCCCCCGGGTCTGAAGGAAGATCATTGTTCATTTTGGATGGAATAGTGACGGTGGAACCGCTGATGGAGCTCGAAGCATAGGAATAATCGCCACCATAAGGCAGTTCGTCATCATCCATGAATCGGGCGTATTGTGCAATAAACTTGAGGCGGATGTCTCCGGTTTTTCCATTGCGGTGCTTGGCAATCAGGATGTCGGCTTTGTTAGTGGTAGGGCCTTTTTCGTCATGGTCAATTTTGTAATATTCAGGACGATAGATAAACAATACGATATCGGCATCCTGTTCTATGGCGCCCGATTCTCGCAGGTCGCTTAATTGAGGTTTTTTGGCACCGCCACGGGTTTCCACGCTTCGGTTGAGCTGCGAAAGAATGATGACGGGTATGTTGAGTTCTTTAGCCAGGGATTTAAGAGATCGGCTTATAGTAGCTATTTCTTGCTCGCGGTTTCCTTTATTGTCGCCTCCTGTGGTCATCAACTGTATGTAGTCGATCATGGCCAATTGGATGTCGTGTTTTTCTTTAAGTCGACGGCATTTGGCTCTTAGCTCAAAAATGGAGAGGGCCGGAGTATCGTCAATATAAATTGGAGCCTTGGTTAAGGGGGCTATTTTAACATTCAACTGTTCTAATTCATAATCCGCAAGGTTTCCTGTTCGAAGTTTATCGGCAGGCAATCCTGTTTCGGATGAAATAAGACGGGTGGCAAGTTGCTTGGCTCCCATTTCCAGCGAAAAGATAGCCACGGGCCGTTTATAATCGATGGCTATGTTGCGGGCCATACTGAGGATAAAAGCGGTTTTACCCATACCCGGGCGGGCAGCCACAACAATGAGGTCGGTTTTCTGCCAGCCTCCGGTAATACGGTCGAGTTCAGTGAAACCGGAAGGTACACCGGTAAGATGTCCTTCGTGTTCAGTGGCTGCTTTTATATCCTCCATGGCTTGCTTTACCACAGTATCCATGGAGACATAATCGCGCCGGAAGGTTTCTTCGCTGATGGAAAACAAATTCTGCTCTGCCTTATCCAGCAGGTCGAAGACATCGCTTGAGTCTTCATAGGCGTCGTGAATGATTTCGGTAGAAACTCGGATGAGTTCGCGCTGGATATACTTTTCGGCAACAATACGGGCATGAAATTCTATATTAGCCGAAGAGGCTACCCGATTGGTGAGCATTGCCAGATAGTATGGCCCCCCTACTAAATCAAGCTCGCCGGTTTTGCGCAATTCGTTGGTTACCGTCACCACATCGATGGGTTTGGATTCGGCAAACAAACGGGAAATCGCACCAAAAATGCGCTGATGGCTGTCCTTATAGAAAACCTCAGGTTTTAGAAAATCTATCACTGCATTGAGCGCTTTTTGGTCGAGCATAAGAGCTCCCAGCACTACTTCTTCCACATCCAGCGCCTGGGGCGGTACTCTTCCATGAAGATCCTCTGCAGGGGTCATCTTGCCCCTCATCCTTTTACCACCGGCTTTCCCGGTTTCCTGTTTGTTTTCGTTTTTATTGGTGTTTTCCATGCTTCAAAATTAATTCCTCGTCGTTTGGGGAGGACGAAAAAGCCATAAAAAAGTTATCCACAGAGCAACAGGCTGTCATTCAGGCCTGTCCTATTATTCTTCTGGGTTGCTCCTTATGCTTGCAAACTCCGCATAATCATCTGGCTAACGTAGTCGAAAAGTTGCCGGGGATTGTACCTTCGCCAGGCAATTTCATTGAATCTTCCTCCGAAAATCATGTATTGGTTGAGTCTTCCCTGATTAAATTCCTGAATCACGTGATCCCGGAAGTTAATTCCGATGATGAAACCATCTTCCACATCCTCAAACCATTCCTGATAATAATCATCGGTGTCGCGGTGGAAATTAAGTACATTTTCACCAACTAGGATGAAGACCCTTATGCCCTGCTCCAGCAAAACATCCACCACGTTGCGCTTAAGAAACATGATATCGTTGTTGATACAGTCGTTCCATTCGCCCAGCAATTCAATTATGGTGAAGCCCAGATTATAGTCAGTAAAGAGAATTTTGAGGTAAAGCGTGGGCGAGCCGAATTCATCCCACTGTGGGTGAATATAATAGTTGTAAATGGTGTTGGTGCAGAGTGAATCGTGGTAGCGCCGGCCGTAGAAGGGGCTGCGGGGATCGCGGGCGGCATTGTACAAATGATTCCAGGCGTAGAAAGGCTCCAGTTCGTGCATGGGTTTACCCTCCAATGTTGTAAAAATCGTTGGCCTGATTGATGGTTCCGCTATGGGGTTTATGTTCTACGGCTGCCATTAGGGCTTCGCGCACACCCATTTTTCGGATGTCGAAGCCCAGATTGGAAAACAGACAAGGTTTGATGAGTCCTTCGGCTGTTAAGCGGAGGCGGTTGCAAAGACTGCAGTTACCTCCTTCACCTCCTTCCACCGTAGTAAAATAACCGCCGGCAAGATTCATCTGATGAATGTAACGCACCTGAAGGCCTTTAGCTGCTGCATATTCAGCTACCAGTTGGGCATCAGGCTCATTGCGCGAGTGCTTAACCACGCAGTTTAATTTCACGGGTTGCAGGCCAACCGCCAACGCAGCATCAATGCCTCTGAAAACGGCCTCAATATCACCTCCGCGGGTTATTTCAGCGTATCGCTGTGGATCTGTGGTGTCCAGGCTTACATTCACTCGCATCAATCCGGCTTCTTTCAAGGGCTTGGCAAACTTTTCTAATAAAATGCCGTTGGTGGTCATCGCCAGGTCGTCTATGCTCTTAATACCTGCGATCATGGCCACCAATTGGGTGATATCTTTTCGAACCAGGGGCTCACCTCCCGTCAGCCTGACTTTGTTAATGCCCAGCTCTGAAGCCGTTCGCACTACCTCAGTAATCTCTTCGAATGTTAAAATGCGGGAATGAGGCAACCATTGAAATTTTCCCGAAGGAACACAATAGGTGCACCTTAGATTGCATCGGTCTGTAACAGAGATACGTAAATAATTGATTTTCCTGTTAAATCTGTCTAACATGCACCCATTCTCCTTCTTTCACTTCAAAAATGCCTTCTTTCATCTCAATAAAACCCGAAGCCTGGGTGTAAGCATTAATATGTGCAGAGCCATTGTATCGAAGGGTATAAACCTTGTTTTCACGGATAGTCACAGGCAGCAATGAACGACGACCGGCTTTTTTGCGCTGATAGGTCTCACCCATGGGTAAATGCAGTACCATGGGCTGGTGGGTCATACCCATCATGGCTTTCAAAAAGGGTTTTACAAGCAGTTCAAACTGTATAAAACCCGATACGGGATTTCCGGGAAGACCGAAAATGGCTTTTTCCCCGATTTTTCCAAACAGGGTAGGCCGTCCCGGTTGAATAGCTATATTTTTGAAAATTACCTCCAATCCCAGCTCTTCCAATACCTTCGGCACATAATCGTATTCTCCCATTGAAACACCGCCCGACATTATCAGCACATCACTTTGACTGAGCAGCCAGTCAATTTTTTCTTTCAAAATTGTTGGATTGTCGGTAGCAATACCCGTATAAACATATTCTGCCCCTGTTTCCTTGATTTGAGCGATGGTCTGCCAGGCATTGCTGTTGCGAATTTGTCCGGGGCCCGGTGTATTCCAGGGTTCCACCAGTTCATCGCCGGTAGCAAGCACTCCGCAAACAGGCCTGCGATACAATGCCGGAGTAAATACTCCTGAGGTGGCCAGCACAGCTATATGTTGAGCGAAAAGTACCGTACCTGCCTCAAGCACCTTTTCGCCCTGTCGTATATCTTCACCTTTTCGGGCTATATTTATAGGTTTGCCTTTTCCGGTGAAAACTACCCGGCCCTGCTCGTCCAGTTGGGTATCTTCAACGGGGATCACAGCATCGCACCCCAGGGGTATCATGGCTCCTGTCATAATGCGTGAGCAGGTTCCTGGCTCTAATGGGTGTTCTGGTACACTGCCAGCAGATAGGGTTTCTATTATTCTAAGGGGTTGTCCCAGGTCTTCTGAGCGACAGGCAAATCCATCCACGGCAGCCTTGTCGAAGGGCGGCATATCGATATCACAAAATATATCTTCGGCGAGCACCCGACCTGTAGCTTCGGTAAGTGGCACAGGCTCAGGCCTGGTGAGTTTTACCTCAGCCATAATTTTATGGATGGCTTCTTCAAGAGTAACCATGGGGCTTTTTTTTTGCAAAGATAGGAATCCTTGGCCGGCCGACACCAAAGGCTCTGGTTGCCTCAACCTGGGAGGCAAACCTAGTTCAAACTTTGGGTTTTATTCAATAAAAAAGCCGCCCACAGAGGACGGCGAGAAATCAACAAAGAACTTATTGAAAGCCTTTTTATCGGCGGCCTCCGGCACGGAGCGCATCAAAATCGAAATTGAGGGTGAATCGCAGCGTGTTATCCAGCGGATTGCGCTTGTCGGTGCTGACGAGATAAGAAAAATCGAGACCGAAAACATTGTATTTAAGACCTGCGCCAAAGGTGAAGAACTGGCGAGCCCCCTTAGATGCGGATTCATGGAAATATCCGGCGCGGATGGCAAATTGCTTGTTGTACCAGTATTCCGTTCCAATGGCATAGGTGATTTCCTTTAATTCTTCGCTGAAACCTCCCGGCGCATCGTAAAACGACTGCAGCATGCCTTTTATAACTGATACATTAGGATCATAGCCTTTTTCAATAATCTGCTTACCCTGTTCATCGTATAGCGGCTGACCTGTGATGCTGTCGCGCGCATAAATGGGCATGGTGGGAACCAGCAACTTGGTGAAGTCAACATTGAAGGCAATGGTATTGTAGTTGTCGATTTCATATTTCAGCGAAGGCCCCAGACGAAGGTTGGTCGGGATGAAGTCCTTCTCAAGGGTTTGTGTATAAGAAATCTTGGCCCCTATGTTTGAAATATTAACCCCTAGGTTAAACCACGCGTCGTTACGGTTGATGGTAATTTCTTTGGTGTAGAAGAAAGCTACATCAGCGGCAAAGCTGGTTCCGGCATGCGATTCCATACCCTGCACTTCCTGGCCCAGGGTTAGATTACTGTAAATGAAACGACCTGTCACAGAACCGCTGAGATTATCGGTCAATTTCCGGGAGTAAACGGCATCGAGTGAAAATTCATTGGGTTTGTAAGTTCCTTTGGGATTACCGGCATAATCGGTAAAGGTAATTTCTCCCAGCGAGAAGTAGCGCAGCGAACCGGCAATGACCTGCTGATCGTCGAGCCGGTAGTAGCCGGTGAGATATCCCAGTCCAATGTCATCAACCAACTGGCGTAGCCAGGGTGTATAGGAAACCGAAAAACCCATGCCTTTTTCAATGAATGCATATTTGGCTGGATTCCAATGAACTGAAGCCGGGTCGGGGTCGGAGGCCACGCCTGTTTCACCCATAGAACCTCCCCGGGCATCGGGGCCTATAAGCAAAAAGGGAACAGCGGTGGTGATGGGAAACTCCTTCTGTTGGTTTTGTCCGTAGCTTTTACCAGTAATCAGGGCAATTCCTGCAAGCAGGATCAATGAAGCTTTCTTGAAGTTGTTCAACATATGTGAATTAAGATAATTGTTTTTTAATTCGGCTTTTATAAAGTAGTGCAAAATTAACGGAAAAAAGTAAGTAATATTTTAATAGGTTCTATTCAGGCTATTTCAAGACAGGGCAGTTAGTTGATAATCATCTATTTATGATGAGTTTCTGATACTGAACTCTAACCGTACCAGCAGGATTTTCCACCTGAATACGATAGGGATATATGCCTGCAGGCAATTTTCGCCCATTATCGGCCCGGCCATCCCATTCTATGGGATTGATACCATAGTCGCTGGTTGAAAAGTTAGTCCGTATGGTCTTCAAAAGCTGTCCCTGCAAATTGAAAATTTCAATGGTAACTATCAGATTACTACCAGGTTGGTCATGTTCGAAGGTAAACCAGGTACGGTCGCTGAAGGGATTGGGGTAGTTGGTGACATTGCGCAGGGTAATAGCCTGTCCATCGTTAACGGTGAAGGTGATAGTTTTCACTGAACTGTTGTCCTGCAAATCCCAGGCTCTGAGCGAAAGTGTATGCGTGCCCGATTCGAGTTTTTTCAATCTGTAAATAATTTTTCCCCGGGTTCCTGTCATATTGAGCGCCTGATAGGTTGGGCTCAGGTCAACAGCATTACGGGTGTCGTCATCGAGCCAGGCTGTGATGTTTTTTCCTATGCCCAGGTCGCCGGGGTTAATACCCGAAGAGTCACTCAAGTTCACCAAAAGTAAGGGCTGAGAACTCGTGAGATTGCCGGATACAAAGCGGTAATCATCCAAAAACATGCTAATATCGGGGCCTTGGGTGTCGGTGGCCTGTGAAAAGTCCATGCCTCCGAGCACAACACCAGTAAAAGCTCCGGCGGCATCGCTCAGGCTGTCGGTGGCATAGTAGCTTAGTTTGGGCGCTCCATAAGAGTAATCAATATCCTTGGGCAAAATCAGTTCGAAATCGAACTGGCCGCCTTTCACTGGCACTGCTCCTTTGGCTATCACCCGATCCTGAACGGTGAATGTCCAGGGCTTGCTGTTTGGATCGTTTACCAGCGTGCTGACCCTTCGTTTTTTATCGAAAAGCTGGTAATAGAGCTTTCCATTGAAACCGGTTTTCAGCAAATGGTCTTTACCTACTATTTGTCCGCTGAAACGTACACGTTGACAGGCTTTTAAAGTATCGGAAAATTCTGCTACGGGAATTTGGTTGATATGTGTGGTAACAACCTCATATTCAGGAAAAACTGCTTTAATAGCCGGATCCCCTAAAAGCAGGAAGTTGCGGATGCTTATATTATTGTTATTCTGGTTTTTCGATAATCTCACCAGATCGCCCAGACGAAGGATTTCAACCGAGGCATGCTGGAAAAGGATTTTGTAGAAGGTTTGATTGAGAACTGCATTGGTTTGTGAAAAGGCTATGCGAGTAGTAGTAAAAATGGCTACTCCGCCTCCATGGGGTCTGAGGATGACATGTTCGCCGGCTGAAACTCTTTCGGGGTCGTCGAAGCGACTAAACTCGCAGGTGGCTGTCACAAAGATAGGAAGCCGACCATCATTTTCCCAGGCATAAATTTCAGGAATGGTTAAAATCCACTCACCAGCCCAGCCCAATTCGCCTCCATGGCCCGTATAATTCACAAACAAAGCCCCCTCATTCACCTGCCGCGTAATGGCCTTGTTTACATCCGGGTAGCGCTGCCCCTGTGCTGTTGTACTCTGGGTGAATGCATCCAGGTAGATTTTGTTGACATTCACAATCCGAGAGGATGTGTCGATGATATAAGCAAGTTTTTCAGCCTGTTCCAAATGTACACTGCTGTCTTCGTCGTCAGCTACCAGACACATGGTATTTCTCCAGGGGCCATGCATCGGATATCCCGGGCGCAGATACTCATCCACTTTATCTACCATAATTTGGGCTTCTTCAACCGTTGTAACAGGGAAGCGCCCTATGCTTACATCTATTTTCCCTTTTCCGTCAACACCTTCAGTGGGGTCCATGAGTCCATAAAAATCGTCACTAGTGTAAGACTCAACCAGAATCAGACTTTCTGCTGATTGATAGGCGGGAATAAAGTTTTTGTTGCCTGCCACCCGGTTTTTAGGATCGTAGCTTCCATCGCCAAACAGCAGCAGGTAGCCAGGCTTGGTTTGTTCTGAACGGGTCCAGAGCATACGTATAAATGAACGGATGGCTATCGGGTCTTTGGCTCCTGATGAAAATTCATTATATATCTGATCCACATCAACAACCTCTACCGTGAGTCCGCTGCGCTGGCGATGAATCTGAGCCAATCGCTCGGCCTGCTCTTTAAAGGTTTTATGTGTCACAATTATATAATCAACCGGTTGTAGGGCATGCAGGTTTTGATTGGCTACCTGACCTGCAAACGAAGGGGTCAGGAAATGAGTGCCATCGAAAGCTATGAAACGTTGCCCGTTTGGGGATTGCAACTTGAATGAAAGAGTAGATCCATTGCGGGTAGTGATCATCTTTTTGGGTTCCGATGGATTGGAAATCAACCAAATTTCTACATCCGTCCCACAATCTTCGATGACCCATTCCGGAGTACTTCCTTGCTGTGGCTTGGGAATATAAGCAAAAGGCATCTGGGGCGAGTGAAATCTAAGCAGGCGAGGCACAGTAAGCTCTATATAGTCAAGGTATCCAAGCGACAATGAATGGTTTTTGATGTAATCGATACGGATGCGCACGGTGTCAGAACGGGGATGTAAATTGAATAGAGCACTACCATTGCGGGCATAGAGCCTGGTGGCCAAATCCCCTGTCATACCAGCTAGGCTCACCGTAGCACCGAGTTGCTCGTTGGCATAGATTTTAAAACTGCTTTCGGCCAAAGATCTCGAACACAATGAAATATCGGCAATAGCATTCTGTAGGGTATCCCTATCACTCACTATGAAGGTAAAAACACGACGGGTGGAGTCGTCGAAAACCTCGCCCCACCATTGTTTTCCGCTTTTAGTCATCTGTCGTTCCTCTTTTTCATGAAGGATGGAATAGGGATATGTCTTTACCTTATGGGTAGAAGCTAACGATGTGGAATTCTGGATACCTATGCGCAAGGGGTTTTCGGTTCCATAGGTAAGAAAATACCATGTAGTATCTGAATATATATTCGTAACGTGATCCAACTTTTGCTTCAGCGGGTTAATCAACCACTTATGGGGGCTTTCACCGTAAAATAAAATATAGTCACCCGGGTCGAAGCTCCCATCTTCTTCTCCCACCACCCGGATGGCTATCTGGGGCAGGTCGTCGAAGGTATTGCTTGAATTCAGCTCAGACAGCATACCCCCGCCCGATCCATGAATGGAAAGGGTTTTTGGATTTATTCCTGCCGGGTTAATTCCCCATGCTTGCAGGTCCTGATAGGTGATTTTATAAACTCCATCCGTGGTTACACCCAGTTTGTACCAGAGGCCGCTGGCCAACGCGGAACTTTCCGCGTACGTACCCGGACCATTTTTTAAGAAAGTCGATTCATCTTTCACGATTTCGATATGCGGTTCAAACATGACATAGCGCTGTAAACGACCGCTTCCAGGGTCTAAGCTGAACGGGAAAAAAGAAACCTTGGCCTGCCATTGCCCGCGGTCGGCCTGTATATCAACCTGAATATCAGTATCTATTTCGTAAAGCTGAGGGAGCTGAAAATCCGCTGGCTCCACAACTATCGAGTTCAGGCTATATTTAACGGAATAACCTGCCCCGGGTAGAGGTATCTCCTGAATATAACGCGGTAAGCCGGAGTGGTAGTCCAATTCTGCACCTTCAAAGGAAAATGGATAGAGTCCTTGCGGGATGTCGGCATCGGCTTTCCAGCTCAGTCGGATTGCTTCTTGACCCTTCGTGGTGATGGTAAACGCAGAGATGAGTAATATGATTAGCCCTAAAACAGGGAAGCGATATCTTGCTTTCATTTTATTGATCTCCTCCTTTAATCAGGCGGGTGCTTTTCACCATTATATTGCCCTTATCATCCGTCAAAGTTAGACGGGCCATGTAGAATCCCTGAGGTAAAAGCGCCCCACTGTCGGTGCGGCCATCCCACGGGATAGGCTCATTTCTGTATCCGGCCAAAGCAATGGTTTGCTGCAAAGTTCTTACTTTTCTTCCTGAGAGGTCAAAAATTTCAATGAGTGCTTCCAGACGGCCTCCTGCCTGATTGTGCTCAAAAACAAACCAGGTGTTGTAGGAGAAAGGATTGGGATAGTTATAAAAACGGCTGATTTCTGTAGTTGAAGAATTTTTAACCACAAAGCGCAGGGTGGCGCTGGAGGAATTATTGTATACATCCCAGGCTGTGAGACGCAGTACGTGTTCTCCTTCAGATAAATTCTTAAATGGATGTTTTACCGTTCCACTGGTGTAGGTGCCTACATCCGAAGTGTAGTATTGATTGAGAATAATGGGATGCCGGGTATCGTCGTCGAGAATAGCCACAATGTCGTGGCCAATGCCACTCCCCACCGTGTTTATTCCACTTTCGTCGCTCAGACGTGCCAATAATACCGGGTTTTCATCCGTTATCCCACCATCCCTGAAATTTAGGTCATTCATAAACAAGGAAATCACAGGAGGGGTCTCATCGATTCCTGCATTTTTGTTAACGCCTCCCACCACGATACGACTGAAATAACCAGCGGCATCGGCTACCTCGGATTGAGCATAAAAGTTTATTTTTCCATAACCAAATTTATACTCGATGTCTTTAGGCACAATAAAAGAAAATGTGAAGTTTCCATCTTTTACCACGGCTTTGCCCTTGTAAACTACATTTTTGCGCAATGAGAAGGTAGTGGGAATTGACCCTGGGTCGTTACCCTTGGTTTTAACAAGGCTTTCCTTGTCGTAAACTGTAGCTGTTACACTTCCCTCGAAATCATATAAATGATAATTCAGTGGATTAGTTACTTCTCCGGTTATAACTATCTGAGAGAGCGCCTTCAATGTATCGGAAGGAATATCGACGGATACTCCATTAATAGTCAAAGCATTAACATTATTGTCAGGATAAGCGAGGGTAAGGGCCGGGTCGCCGAGTAGTATGAATTTTTTGCCGTTAAGATCTGAGCCCCCTTCTTGCTTGGCTTTCATAACAGCCTGCCCCAGGGTTGGGTATTTGCCCTGGCTTTTGGAGAACAGGTATTTGATAAAACTTCTGTTGAGGGTGATATTGGAGCCTCCGAAAGTGAGACGAGCGGTAGTAAACAAAGCAATGCCTCCCCCTGCAGGATTGAGAAATACATACTCACCGGCCGAAACCCGCTGAGGATCGTCGTAGCGGCTAAATTCGCAGGTAGCGGTAACAAAGAGCGGTAAATGGTTGAAATTTTTCCATGCGTTGATATCGCTCACTTCAAGGATTCTTTCATGGGCCCAGCCCGTTTCTCCTCCGTGCCCGGTATAATTAATGAGTAAGGCCCCACTGTTTACCTGCTGGTTGATGGCCTGCGTAACCTCCGGATAACGCTGTCCTCCCGGCGTAGTAACCTGATCGTAAGCATCGAGATAAATCTTATTGATTTGAAATACGGGATGGTTAGTGTTAACGTAGTCTGCTAATTCATTCGCTTGACGCAAGTGGGTGTTTCCATCCTCATCATCCGCCACAAAGCATAGGGTTACTCTCCAATCGCCCATGGTTTGGTCGCTGTTGGTCAGGTAATTTTGTAATTTTTCGAGATAGCTGGTGGCTTGTTCTTTGTTGGTAACCGGAATACGACCCACCGCCATATCGGGTATACCCACCGCTCCCTTTCCTTCCGTAGAGTCTAACAAAACATAATAATCATCTGTAGCAAAGGTATATACAGGATTTAGAGTTTCAACCGACTGATAGGTGGGAACAAAATTGGTGTTGTTGGGCAAACGATCTTTGTAATCATACGAAGCATCGCCAAATAGGAGAAGATATGCTGGTTTGTTTTTATTCTGCGAGACTCTGCGCAAATGACGCATAAAATCACGGATAGCAGTGGGATCCTGCGCTCCTGATGAAAATTCATTATACACCATTTCGGGCGTAACTACTTCTACTCTAAGAGGGTGCATCTGTCGATGCATTTCAGCCAATTGATGAGCTTGTTCAAGAAAATCTGAGTGTGTAATAATAATGTAATCCACATCGGCCATACCGTGTAAATTTTGATTGGCTACTGGCCCGATGTATTCGGGGGTGAGGAAGGAAGTGCCGTCGAAAGCAATAAATTCACGAAGCTTGTCAGGCTGGGTGATGAATTCTGCTATATTACCTGAATTCTGGAGGGTGAGGCTCATGGGCCGTGTAGGGTCAGTAATGTCCCAAACCTCAAGGTTGGATGGGACATTTGATATGCGAAACATGACCGCTTCGCTTGTAGAAAGAGGCCATGGCTGCCTGAAAGCCATTTGACCGTTGCTGAAACTAAGGGATCTTCGCCAATTGACTGTAAAATAATCGAGCCAGGCCTGAGATGAAGTAATGGGCTTTAGATAGTTGTAGGCTATTTTCAAGTCTTTTCCCTGCACTTTGAACGAGACAGTATCAACTACCCTTTTGGCGAATTCCGCTTCAAGTCCACTGGTGGGTACAGATCCAATGCTTTGCTGCAATAGGGGAGTTCCACCCATTGAAACTTTCATCACCGAATTGGCAAACGAGCGCGCAACCACAGCAGATTTGAGCCAAACCCGGCTTCCGGTTTCAACTCCCTCGAGGCTAAGATTAAAGTCGTAGCTGGTCTGTACATCGAACAACTCACCATACCACTGACGGCCCGATTTCGTGAGTTGAACCAGATCTTTCTCATAGTGATAGCGATCGGTAAACTGAGTAAGTGTGTAATTTACAGGTGTTTCAGGTACTGGGTAATTAGAAATACGCAATCCTGGGCGGGTACCTACTACCAGGAAGCAATAGGCAAAATCACTGTAAGGGTTTTTGATGTAATTGAAACGCTTTTCGGTGTCGTTGTATGTCCAGGTATCCGGTCCTCCTGCATAAAATATTATGTAGTCTCCGGGGTCGAAACGACCGTCGTTTTCTCCTACCACCTCAATCGCCATTTCCCGTATATCATCAAGGCGCTCGATGTTATTACCTTCGGGTAATATTCCTCCGCCGTTGCCGTGCATACGCAAATTTCGGGGATCAAGCCCTGCTAAGTTAATCCCCATCGCCTGTAAATCGTTGTACGACAATTTGTAAATTCCACTCTGAGGAATTTTGATTTTATACCATGCATCTTCTGCCATGCCCGATTGCAAAATAGCGGAGACTGAAGCTTTGGGCTGACTGGATGCCTGCAATGGGAAATCTTCCACAGTGGCTTCAAGAGAGAGAAACTTCAGAAATTCAACTAAAGTGTAACCCGTTGTTTGTTCCAGCCAGCGCATGGGTAATACCTCAATCTGCAGGTACCGTTGTCCGGAGATTTCCACAATTTCGTTTCGATAGTCGTATTGATGGGGTAACTTATCGCTCTGACCTAAATGAGCAACCGGTATTTCCATCACTTCTAGCGGATGAATCTCCAGGGTTTTAAGCTGTGCCTTCAAGGATTGTACGGGAATTCTCCATGCCAGGACGGGAAAAATGCCGAAATCAGCATGGTTTATACTTCCATCGAAATAATATGAAACGCTGATATTTCCATGGTCGTCGGTATTCGTCCATTTATCCCAATTAAGGGTAAAGTCCTGGCGGGAGTGAATTACTTCCTGCGCAGAAAGCATGAAAGTGAAAAGAATAGACCCAAATAGTAAGTGAATTTTCATATGAGAGCCAACATAGATGATTTAATAACATTTACATTGCAAAATTGTGCATTCAGTGGATAAACTGAAACACTTGACCTTTGGAGGAGGTAAAATAAAATATCATGTTTGCAATGTTTTCAAGCTTTAAACGTTAGAGATAATGGCTTATTGTTGGAAAAAAAATGATAAAAAGTTTTGGGGATGTGCATTGTCATTAAAAAATATTTGTAATATTGTAGGATAGTTTTGTGTACCGAAGATTATAAATTTATTCCCAGCATCGATATGATCAGGAAAAGCTTTATTATCGGCTTTAGTCTGGCGCTGATTATGTTTTGCACTACGACATACGGACAGGACCCAGCCTTCTCACAGTTCTATGCCAATCCGTTATATCTCAATCCGGCCCTTACAGGAAGTGCCTTTTTACCTCGTTTGACGCTTAATTACCGAAATCAGTGGCCGAGTTTGCCGGCTCATTTTGTGACTTACAATGCCGCTTACGACCAGCACGTATCGCAAATTAACAGCAGTTTTGGGGTTTTGTTTAACACCGACAGGGCAGGCGATGGGATGATCACCACCACTACGGTAAGTGGGCTTTATGCATACAACCTTCAGGTATCAAGAAACACTTATGTTAATGCTGGTTTGCAGGCTACTTACTTTCAGCGCAGGCTTGACTTTTACAATCTGGTGTTCGACGATATGTTACACCCGGTTTATGGCCAGATCTATCCCACCTCAGAACGCCCTCCTGAAAACCTGAGTGTTAGCTTTCTTGACTTCAGCACCGGGATGACCGTTTCCCATAAAGATGTTTTATACGGAGGCTTTGCCATCCACCATCTGACTCAGCCCTATGACGGATGGTACAACGACAATAGCACCGTTTTAAACCGTAAGTGGACCCTACATGCCGGAGCCGTTATTGACCTCGAGCCCCGCATGCGCGGCCGTCGCAGCCTCGAAGCCATGACCCTCTCACCCAACATCCTTTATCAGCAGCAAATGAATTTCAAACAACTTAATATTGGTATTTACCTAAATAAATATCCTTTTGTGGTGGGTACCTGGTTCCGACACAATTTTGAAAATCCAGATGCGTTTATCTTTTTGCTGGGATTTCAGCAAAGTTCTTTTCGGCTCGGTTATAGCTACGATGTTACGATATCTAAGTTGAAGAATGTTACCGGAGGAGCGCACGAGATCTCCTTTTCCTTCCTCTTCAATAACCCCGAACAGGGCCGGAAAAAGAATCAGGCTATTCCTTGTCCCAGTTTTTAATTTACATTTGCACACAATTTTATCCTAAAGCATAATTCACGCAGAGATGATAAAATATCCGAGATTTGCAGCACTGGTGATGCTGGCGGTAATGGCAGCGGGCATTTCTTCGTGCAGCCTTTTCCGAAAAAGCAAAGAGCAATCGGCAGCTACCGGATGGAATTACAACGACCCTGAACAAGGGGGATTCGAAAAAATTGATTTCGCTGGTCAAACCAATGGCCCAGGCCTAGTTTTCATAGAAGGAGGAACCTTCGTTATGGGCGCTACCCAGGATAATGTAATGGGCGAATGGGATAACACTCCCCGTCGAGTTACAGTTCGATCCTTCTACATGGACCAGACTGAGGTAAGCAACCTCCACTACCTCGAATTTCTTTACTGGATTAAAAGAGTATTTTATCGCACCAATCGCCTCGATTATCAGGAGTATTATGTAAAACAACTGCCTGATACACTTGTATGGCGCGACCGTTTGGCCTACAATGAACCTATGGTTAACCTTTATCTGCGGCACCCGGCTTACCGCGATTATCCCGTAGTGGGTGTTAACTGGCTCCAGGCCAACGAATACTGCCGCTGGCGTACCGACCGTGTAAATGAAATGTTGCTTTACAATGCTGGTGTTTATCGTCTCGATACTGATTACGATGTCAATGATTTCTTTACGACAGAGGCTTATCTGGGAGGATTTTACACTAAGGGCGACACTATGCGCAACCGCCGGGGCGAAGTGGATACCCTTGGCCTACCTGACTTAAGCTCCAAAGCTAAAGATAAAAAGCGGAGGGTTCGTATGGAGGATGGTATTGTCTTGCCTAATTACCGTCTGCCAACCGAAGCCGAATGGGAATATGCCGCCTATGGCCTGATCGGTAACACAGAATTTGAAAATATTCGTGAACGTCGCATTTATCCGTGGAATGGTAATTTTACCCGGGTTAATTCACCTAAAGACCGCGATTGGGGTCGATTTGCTGCCAACTTTAAACGAGGCCGTGGCGACTACATGGGGGTTGCTGGTTATCTCAACGATGGAGCCGACATCCCTGCACCAGTCATTTCGTATTATCCTAATGACTTTGGCTTATACAATATGGCCGGAAACGTCGCCGAATGGGTGCTTGATGTTTATAGGCCCTCTACCTTCGAAGACGCTTCTGATTTAAATCCTTTCCGTGGCAACATCTTCAAAGCCCCCGACCTGGCTGGACAAGGGCAGTTCCAGATAGACCGCGACCTAAAAACTCCAGAGGGTGAGTTTAATGAAAACTTTGGTCGCTTTAAAAGGAAAAACGTTGATGCTCAAATCGATCCTACACTTCCATTCCGCCGCAACTACCGTACCGCCGACAATCGTAATTACCTCGACGGAGATTGGGCTTCGCTGGGGGCTGCTAGTGGTGAGGATGTACGTGAAAAATGGAAAATGGTTGGCGACAATGCACAATCCACTACGCTGATGTATAACAACGGCGTTTGGGACCCCGCCAGCAATAAATTCGGAGAAGGAGCCACCTCGCTCATCACTGACCGCTCGAGGGTTTATAAAGGCGGTTCCTGGAAAGACGGTGCTTATTTCCTGTCACCCAGTGCGCGCCGCTTTCTCGACGAACGCTTGAGCACCGATTACATTGGTTTCCGCTGCGCCATGGATAGAGTAGGTCCTACATCTGAAAATATCGAATATTAAAAGGTTTAAAAAAAGAGAAAGGCCGGTCATGCAAACCGGCCTTTCTCTTTTTCAAATAACTCACTTACCTGTCCTGAGGCTTTTTGCAGCACCTCGGTAAGCGCTGGTAGGCTTTGGGATTGGCCCTTACATCATCGGCATCGTAGCCAGCATTGCTAATCGCTTGGCGTATTTTCTCGGGTGTCGTTTTATCAGGATTGAAAATCACCTTTACCTCCTTCGTTTTCAGATCTAGCTCTGAGAAAATAATGCCCCGCTCGTAGGCAAGAGCCTTCTCAATGGTCTCTTTACATATTTCGCACTGAGCAGAGGTTTTTATCCATAATGTGTCTGCCTTCCGTAATGTGCTGCCTTGGGCTGGCAAATGAATGAATCCAAGTAAGAATAATAGTCCTATTAGCAAAACATCTTTTTTCATCTTTTTGAGTTTTTTAGCAACATGAATCTATTTTCCTGACGTAGTCCCCCTGGCAAGAATATCCTAACTTGCTGAAGGCTTCCTGAAACTGGTTTTTCCTATCAGTGTCTGACTGATATTCAATGAGTATAGAACCCTGGGAGAAATCTATCTCAATACCTTCCACCCCCTCCATCTTGCTGAAATGATTTTTGAGGGTTTGGGCACAATACCGGCAGGTGGAACCGTCGAGGACAAATTTTACAATACGTTTCATGATTAAAGTTTGGTTTTGGTATGGTGTTTACAAGATATTCCATCGCAGGCCCGTATAAATCATTCTTCCAGCCAGAGGACCCCATACCATGGAAGCATCGAAGAAGGGGCCATAGGGATCGTCTGCTGCTACTACTGGATGATGTTGGTGGTAATTTCCCAGGTTTTCGCTACCGGCATATACTTCCCAATGTTTAAATCTACGGGTAATCTGGCCATGCATGATAACATAAGAAGGCGACCGTTCTGCCAGGCGATAGGTTTTTGGATTATCGCCTGTGTATGGAAGCCTTGCATCACCATTCCAGAGGAAGGTGAAATCGAATTGCCACTTATCAAAACGGGTTTTCTGCGACAAATTTATCAGGGCTTTATATCGATTAACAAAAGGCTTCTCTCTAAGTTCATTGTTTAACAACATGTTAACATCGTTGTAGCGAAAGGCGGTCAAAACCGAAAAGCCTTTGAAGGGTTCTGCCCTAATTTCGGCCTGATAACTATGGCTTTTGGAAGGACCCGCTAAATTGTAAAGCACTACTTTTCGGGCCGATACATCGGCATCGGCCACCCACTGACTGTTGAAGGAGGTATTGTAAAAATCGAGGGTAACATCTAGGTTGCGGTCGTCGCCGATTTCCCAGGTCTGGGTGAGGTTCAATCCATAATTCCAGGCTTTTTCTATTTGCGGTTCTCCTTGAATCTCGATCTGGCGCGAGCTGGAGAGAAAGCTCAGGTAATCATTGAGCATTGTGGGCATGCGGTATCCCCGGCCTGCTGAGCCCCGTATGACAAGCGACGAGAATGGCTGCCAGCGTATGTGAATACGGGGTGTGTAGAAAGTTCCGAAAATATTGCTATGGTCGGCCCTGATCCCAGCCATCACCGAAAAATCTGGGGAAGGAGTAAAAGTGTATTCTGCAAAGACCCCGGGAGTGCGGTAATTGCGATGCAGGCTGTCGAAAAGGAAATTCTCACGGAGGTTTTCCCAATGAAAGCTTGCCCCTGCACTCACCTTGTGTTGCTCAGTGTGACCGGGTTCAAGCTGGAGAATCAGGTTGGCATACAATTCCCGGGTGGTGGTATTGTAAGGCCGATCACCAAAAAAGGCGTCAATGTTATGGAGTGTGCCCGATAATTGCAGTCCAATGCTGTTGTGCCCGTGATCATCTAATCTAAAACCTGATTTGAGAAAGGCTTGCAAACGCTGGTTTTTTATGTCCGAAGCATATAAACCCTGGGCCCGCCATGAGTTATTGTCATAAGAACCTACCGAGCCACCCCATCGGTCTTCCGATACATAATTGACCATCAGTTGCGAGTGTCCAAGATCTCCATATTCGTATGTCCATCGGTTGAACAGGTTGATCTGACGTGTGCGGGGCAAATCCATAAATCCGTCTTTATCCTGATCCATTTCCGATTGCTGTGTGGAACCATGGGCCATGAGCAGGGTTGACAGGCGGTCGCTCACAGGAATCCTTCCTATAAAATTTACCTCACCTCGACCTTCGCTGCTGCCAAATACATTGATATATCCCGTATTTTCCCAATGCTCAGGCTTAAAATACTCCAGATTTATCTGACCCGTTATCGACTCAAACCCGTTGATCACAGAGGCCGTTCCTTTACTCACCTGAATGGATTGCATCCAGGGCCCTGGAACATAGCTCAGACCA
This sequence comes from Bacteroidales bacterium, assembly GCA_049969475.1. Taxonomy (GTDB): domain Bacteria; phylum Bacteroidota; class Bacteroidia; order Bacteroidales; family TTA-H9; genus UBA2030. Next base: position 81,674 of record JBMFOU010000004.1, read on the forward strand.
TACGGCGCTGCAATGGAGCGAAGAAAGGGCATATTTTCAAGCATCAGTTGGCTGTATACGCCAGCCAATCCAAGCATTTGTATCTGTTGGGCCCCTGACACGGCATCTGTATAGCCTACATCTACTGTGATGCTGTTTTCGAAGCTTTCTGAAAGGTTACAGCAAGCCAATTGTTTGAGCCCTTCCGTGGTGATGTGTTCTGTTTTAATGGTGGTAAGCTTCGAAACAAACTGATTACCTGGTCGGTCTTTCACCTCAATGCCCTGCAATGCTTCGCTGCGTGGCTTGAGTATCAGATTAATTTCTCCAGAGTATCCATTTGTTTCTATCGTATCGCTTTTATAGCCCATAAATGAAGCAACCAGCAGGGAAGCTCCATTCACTGGTGCAAGCCTGAATTTTCCATTGGGGTCGGTGGTGGTTCCCTCAGTGGTTCCTGCCCAGAATACACTGGCAAATGGCAAAGGAACTCTCTCCCCTTTTTCATTTAAAGCCCATACTTTTCCTTGTATTTGGGCAGGGCTGACCTGACCCATTATTTTTGTTGGATATGTACCTAATATAATCCAAAGTCCCCAGAGGGACAATATCATGAGTGTTTTTATCATAGTTTCCTGATTTAGAAATTTTTGAACAAAATAAACAGATAGCAACCCCTGAACAGAGGCTGGTTCCAAGGCGGAATAGGAATAGGATTGTTTCTTAAATCAGGAAAACACAGAGTACAGAAGGCCGATGACTTAAGGGTGGCGCTTTACAATTAATATTTCCTGTTGGAAAGGATATATCTGTGGAGAACGCAACTTGCTTAGGAAATGCATTAAATTCAAATAACAGATACCCTGAAACCCACTTGAGTATCTTGTCTGCACTTTGTTCGGTAAGAAAACTCCCCACAGATAACTGCAAAACACTATCCTTGCAGCAAACAGGTACCCATTCAGGTTGAGGGGTCTCGTTTGCCCCATCGGCTTCCATGCTACAACAAGATACTGTGGAATTCAGCAGGCAACAGCTTCCGCTGTGCTCGCAATGGCCGGTTTTATTGAATAGCTGAATGTATTTTTCATTGTGAGACAAACAGGTGTGCACAGTGAGTAATATTCCCCCGCTGCTGGTAACCACCAACAGGCTGAGAAATGTAACCCACATCACTTTCAGGCCATCGCGTAATCTTGCCATGGCGCAAAATTAATAGTAAACCATACCATTCGGTAGTTAATAAAAGGTTAATCTGTTTTGCAGGCGATAAAGTACTTTTGCAGAAATTTGATTTTGGGGTAAAAATCATGTACTACAAAGACATTCCGGGATACGAAGATTTGAAAGAGAGACTTTTATATTCAGTGCAGGCGGGTCGCATAAGCCATGCTCAGCTACTGGCAGGCTTGCCTGGCAGCGGAGCATTGGCATTGGCCCTGGCCCATGCCCGATATATTCATTGCCGGAACCGGGGGCCGAAAGATGCTTGTGGGGAATGCCCCTCATGTCACAAATATGATGCATTGGCCCATCCTGATTTGCATTTCATTTATCCTGTAGCCAAAAAGAAAGGTGGGTCTGGCGAAGACGATGATGCAGGCGATGAAGGCCGGGGCAGCGAAGGTACCCGGAGCATTGAATATATCGATGCCTGGCGAAAAGCCATGAAGGAAACAGGCGGCTTTCTATCCTACGAAGAATGGCTCGACAAGGCCGGACTGAGCGGAAAAAGAGGAATGATTTACACCGCTGATGCAATAGAAATTATACGTAACCTTGCCTACAAATCGGTGGAGGGCTCTTATAAAATTCTGATAATCTGGCTTCCTGAGTTTTTTCAGGAGAAAACTTCCAATCGTTTGCTCAAGTCGCTTGAAGAACCCCCCGAAAAAACCATCTTCCTGCTCGTAAGTCATAACAGGGAAGCCTTGCTACCTACCATTCTCTCGCGTTGTCAAAGTCTGAATATTCCCGCAATGAGTCCGGTGCAGACACGGGAAATACTTGTTAGACAGCTTCGTATCAGCGGAGAAGAAGCTTCCTCCCTGGCCATGATTGCTGAAGGCGATTGGGCCCTGGCACGCAAACTATATGAAAACGCAGGATCCGTGAGTCAGTTTTTTCCAACCTTCCGCGACTGGATGCGTTTTTGCTTTAAACCCGATTACAACCCCAATCCTAAAGAAGCCCTCAAATTACCTGTCATTGTTCAGATAACAGATTTCTTTAAGTCTCTACCACCCGAAGGTCAGAAACAATTCCTGCTTTATGCGCAGAAAATGATCAGAAACAGTTTTATTTTCCCGGTTAATGACGGAGAACTGATTAAGGCAGGTCGCGAAGAGCTAGATTTTGCTAAAAATTTCAGTCGGTTTATCAGCAAGGATAACGTGGGCGCTTTTTCACGAGCATTTGAAGATGCGGTGTACTGGCTTTCGAGGAATGGATCTCCTCAGATGATCTTCACCTCTCTTACCCTAAGCCTTATGGAGCTTTTGAAGCAAGCTATGGCACCCAAAGCCTGAAATTTGACCGCCGAAGACTGACGGGTAGTCCGGTCTATGCCTCCAAGGTTTTCTTTAATTTTGCAAGTTTAGCATACCTCTCTCAAATTTTGGGAGTCAATATATAAATTCTTAATTTTTAATATCTTACAAAATGAACAAAATTACAAACATAAACAATACGCTCTTCTCGAGGGGATGTTGTTGTGCCCCCAATCCTGAAAACCCTGCCGATAGTCCTTATAAAAACAGTTGCGCGAAATTCGCTGCTCATGATTATCTCTCAGGTATTGCCCCCGCTTCGGTGGGAGGTTTGCCTAATGTGGCAGAAATCCGATTCAAGAACAATCACAAAGAGTTTATGCAGGTGCCGCCCGAATTACGGCTCAAACAGGGTGAAATAGTTGCGGTGGAGGGTAATCCGGGGCACGACATTGGCATTGTGAGCCTGACTGGATACACAGCTTTTCTGCAGATGAAGGCCAAAGGAATTGACCTTAGTAAAACAGAGCTGCGAAAAGTATTCAGACACGCCCGACCTGCCGATATTGAGAAATGGATTGCTGTAAGTAAGAGGGAAGAAGAAACCTTGCTTAAAACCCGAAAAATTGCTGAAGACCTTGGGCTGCAAATGAAGCTTAACGACGTTGAATACCAGGGCGATGGAGGAAAGGCCATCTTTTATTATACGGCCGACGACAGGGTTGATTTTAGGGAACTCATCAAGGTACTGGCTGAGCGATTTCGTATTAAAGTTGAAATGCGGCAGATAGGCCTGAGGCAGGAAGCCAGCAAGGTGGGTGGCATTGGAAGTTGCGGTCGCGAATTGTGCTGTTCAACTTTCATCAATAAGTTCCGGTCGGTATCCACACAGGCCGCCAAAGTGCAGCAACTTTCACCCAATCCGCAAAAACTGGCTGGGCAATGTGGCAAACTCAAATGTTGCTTGAATTATGAGTTTGAGACCTACATCGATGCCCTGCAAAATTTCCCTTCACAGGAAATAGTCCTTGAAACCACGAAGGGAAAAGCCTCCTGTCTGAAAATCGACGTTTTCAAGCGGCTCATGTGGTATGTATACGAACATGAACCCAACAATATCATGGCTATTCCTGCCGATAAAGTGGTGGAGATTCATCAAATGAATCTTCAAGGAAGCAAGCCCGAAAATCTGGAAGAATTTGCGCAGATAGAAGAACCCAAGGCCTTCCTTGATGTGCCGGCCACTGATTTCGACGCTTTCAAAGACCTGGCAGATGAATAAATATAGCTTCATTTTCAATAAAAAATACTCTTTCATGCTGATTGCACTCGCTATCACTTTACTTCTGCATGCTTGCAGCCCTTCAGACTTTTACCACGACACCCGGAAAATTCCTGACGCTGTGTGGGCCCAAGGTTATAAGGCCACCTTCGCTGTTAATTTTCCGGACTCTCTCAAACCAGTGGATGTTTATGTAGATGTTCGCAACGTTCACAATTATCCATACTCCAATCTTTACTTGTTTTTGGATACGGAGTTTCCCGATGGCCGGCGGTTTCGCGATACACTCGAGTGCATGCTCGCCACACCCGAAGGAAAATGGCTCGGAAGAGCCAATGGCAGTGTCCGCGAAAGTCGTTTTCTTATCAAACATAATGTAATCTTTCCTCGCAAAGGCACTTATCGTTTTTCTTTTGAACAGGGTATGCGTGAATCCCGTTTGATGGGAATATCTGAGATAGGACTAAAAATTTCCCCCGCAGGTAGCATCCATCCAAACCGATAAATCCTATTTCCACCTTAAAGCCAGGGTTTATGGAAATTAAAAAAAACAGGGTATATCAATTTTTTTTCGACACTAAAGGTTATTCAACTGACATCCAGGTTTATTTGCGTAAGATTTGGCAGATTTTCGCAGGAATTCTTATTGCCATTTTCATTTTCTTTTTGTTGCTGGCAGCGGGGGTTTTTGGAGATATGCCAACGTTCGAAGACCTGGAAAATCCCCGGAGTAATCTAGCCACACAGATTATTTCAGCCGATGGGAAAGTATTGGGTACGTATTACATTCAAAACCGGTCGAATGTGCACTTCAGCGACCTCTCGAAGCACCTGGTCTATGCCCTGATTTCAACTGAAGATGCTCGTTTTATGAAACATCCGGGCATAGATTTTAGGGCAACTTTCAGAGTAATCTTTGGAGTGATAACCGGCCGGCACGCCGGAGGCGGTAGTACCATCACCCAGCAATTAGCCAAGAACCTCTTTCCCAGAGGCGAAAATCTCTCGACTCCGGCTTTCATCCTCCGAAAATTCAAAGAATGGGTAACAGCCATTAAGCTCGAAAGAAACTACACCAAGGAAGAAATCATTGCTATGTATTTCAATACCGTCGATTTCGGCAGCAATGCCTTTGGTATCAAATCGGCGGCTCATACTTATTTCGGTAAAGATCCTTCTCAACTAACAGCCGAGGAAGCTGCTACGCTGGTGGCTATTGTGAATGCCCCCACGCGTTACAGTCCCGTGCGCAACCCCGAAAATAATCTGAAGCGTCGTAACCTGGTCATTGGAAAAATGGCCCATTATTTCCCGGACGAATACCAAAGAGAGGAAGATTCCTTGAAAAATCTTCCCCTTGATATGTCCCGCTTCCAGCTCATGGACCATAAAAGTGGTCTGGCGACCTACTTCCGTGAGATTCTAAGAGGGCAACTTACGGAATGGTGCTCGAAGCATTACAAAAGCGATGGTACACCCTATAATTTATACAAAGACGGGTTAAAAATTTATACCACCATCAACTCGCGCATGCAGGAGTATGCAGAATATGCTGTTAGAAAACATCTTTCGGGTGAATTACAGCCAGCTTTTTTCCGACACTGGAAAGGATATAAAAACGCCCCCTTCAGCCCTGACCTCTCTCAGGAAGAGATAAATAAATTATTGGAGGATGCCATGCGACGTTCTGACCGTTACATTCGGATGCGTCAGGCCGGTATCTCTCGAGATTCTATTCGAAAGGCCTTCAACACCAAGACACGCATGAGGGTGTTTAGTTGGAAAGGAGATATTGATACTGTTATGACACCTATGGATAGTATCAAATACTCTCTGCATTTTCTTCAGGCAGGTGTTATGAGCATAGAGTCGAGCACAGGTTTTGTCAGGGCATATGTAGGGGGGATCGACTACCGCTATTTCCAGTTCGATCATGTGATAATGTCGAAAAGGCAGGTAGGCTCTACCTTTAAACCCTTCCTTTACACCCTGGCTATGCAGGAAGGGGAATTTGGACCCTGCTCGCAGGTTCCTAATGTACCGGTGAGCTTCGAAATGGACGACGGAACCCTATGGACTCCGAAAAATGCCGATGATGCCCGCGAAGGACAAATGGTTACCCTGAAATGGGCCCTGGCCAATTCGGTGAACTATATCTCTGCCTTTCTTATGAAACGTTATAGTCCCCAGGCAGTCATTACCATCGCCCGAAAAATGGGCATTACCTCCGACATACCCGCCGTCCCCTCTATCTGCTTAGGAACGCCTGAAATATCGCTCTACGAGATGACCGGTGCGTTTAATACTTTTGCCAACAAGGGGGTTTGGGTAGAGCCCATTATGATTACGCGCATCGAAGACAAAAATGGCAATTTGCTTGAGGCCTTTGTTCCCCGACGCCAGGAGGCTATTAGCGAAGAAACCGCCTTTTTGATGACCGAACTGCTTAAAGGGGTTGTTCAAAGCGGTACAGGTGTAAGACTTAGATACAAATACGGATTTGATAATCCCATTGCCGGAAAAACTGGTACCACCCAAAATCAAAGCGATGGTTGGTTTATTGGAATTACTCCTCAGCTAACCACAGGCGTTTGGGTTGGGGGAGAGCTGCGTAGTATTCGTTTCCGCTCTATCACTTTGGGTCAGGGGGCCAGCATGGCTTTACCCATCTGGGCTTACTATATGCAGAAAGTTTATGCCGACCCCATGCTCGGCATCCGCAAGGATGATTTTCCGCGGCCAACCTCTCCACTTAGGGTTGATCTCAACTGTAGCGGTACCGACGACGAGACCGGGACTTACATCGAAGAGGAGTTCTGAGGCCGGAATCATCTTTATAGGTTCATCGGCCTGATAAATCCTTCTTCCAGCGAAATAAAGGTTTCTGTAAAAACAATTTCGGGGATCGATTGGATTTTTTCTACGATAATTTGCTTCAGGTGTTCGTTGTTGCGGGCGTAGATTTTAGCCAATAGCGAATACTTCCCCGTAATATGATGACATTCTACAATTTCCGGCACCTGCATCACCTTTTCAAAAACTTCCTGATGAGTGCGGGTGGTTGTCAGATTGATTTGGATACCGATGAACGCACAGGTATGATAACCCAAAGCTGCTGGTGAGAGCCGCAAGGTGCTTCCATGGATAATACCCGCTTGTTCCATTTTTTGAATACGCTGATGAATGGCCGCCCCGCTAACCCTGCACGCACGGGCGATTTCCAGATAAGGCGTTCGGGCATTCTCCATCAAAATTTTTAAGATTTTTCTATCCAGACTATCAATTTGAAACTCCGAAGCCATTTTTTTGTCCTCCCAAATTACTTTTTTGCAAAATTATAACATTTTTTCTTATAATTTTTACAAATTTTGTTAAAATAGCTTCTGTTTTATTAATTTTCAGCCTATTTTGCTTACTTTTGTGAAGTACATAACAAAATAAATCTGAGGCTATGAAATACAATCCGGCAAAGAAAATTTTCGAACTGCTACAATTTGGCGAGTTTGGAGATGTCAACCCTTCGATTACCGATTCGGCTACCTACACCTTTATGCAGGCCAAAACCATGTCCGAAACATTCGAAGGTAAGGCCGAAGGCTGCTTTTTGTATTCCAGGCACTGGAATCCCAGCAATAAATACCTGGCCGACGCTTTAGCGGCCATGGAGGGAACTGAATCATGCTGGGTTACTGCCAGTGGTATGGCCGCAATCACTACCACGTTGTTGCACCTTTGTAAATCGGGCGACCACATCGTTTCGAGCATGACCACCTATGGAGGAACTTTTGCCTTTATGAAAAATTATTTGCCCAAATTCAATATTGAAGTAAGCTTTGTTGACATTACCGATCTGAATGCCGTAAAAAAAGCCATCAGGCCTAATACTCGCCTGATCTACACTGAAACCATGACCAATCCGCTTCTGCAAATCAGTGATATTCCCGCACTGGCTGACATTGCTCACGAAACAGGCATTAAGCTTGTGGTTGATAATACTTTCACCCCCATGATGGTGGCTCCTGCTCTTCATGGTGCCGATATTGTGGTATATAGCCTCACCAAATTTGTCAACGGAAAAAATGATTGTGTGGCCGGCGCTATCTGTGCATCCGCAGAATTTATCAATTCATTGGTGAACGTAAACGACGGAACGGCCATGTTGCTGGGCCCCACCCTCGATCCGTTGCGCTCGAGTAGCATTCTGAAAAATTTGCACACCCTGCATATTCGAATGCAAAAGCACAGTCAAAATGCCGACTATCTGGCGCGTAAGTTTAGGGCTGCTGGTATTCGTACTCTCTATCCGGGTTTTGAAGACGATAAAGGGCATGCTACCTTGACGAAAATAATGAATCCCGATTTCGGTTTTGGCGGTATGATAGCTATTGATGTGGATACCAGTGAAAAGGCCGCTGAACTGATGGAAAAGATGGAGATGGCCGGTGTGGGTTATCTGGCGGTTAGCTTGGGGTATTTCAAAACCCTATTTAGCAATAGCGGCAAGAGTACTTCGAGTGAAGTGCCCCCTGAATTTCAGCAAAAGATGGGGTTATCTGAAGGCTTAATACGCTTTTCTGTAGGACTCGACCACGACATCGACGATACCTGGCAGCGCATAGAAACTTGCCTCAGAGATTGTCGATTGATCTGAATTTGCGCCTTTAAATCTATAAAAACAACCTGACTGTTGAGGATTTCCAAACAAAACCTCAACAGTTTTGTTTTTGTTGAAACTAATACTTATCAGCTATGTTGAAAATAGGAGACAAAGCCCCCTCTTTTGAGGGTATCGATCAAAACGGAAACCGTGTTTCTCTCGACGATTTTAAAGGGAAAAAAATAGTTCTTTACTTTTACCCCAAGGCTAATACCCCTGGATGCACGGCGGAGGCATGCAATCTCAATGATAATTGGGAACGCTTTCAGGCACTCGGTTACCAAATTATCGGAGTAAGTGCCGACACCGTGAAAGCACAGAAAAGCTTCGCTGACAAATATCAACTAAAGTTTCCTTTGATTGCCGACACCGAAAAGGATATTATCAAAGCATACGGTGCATGGGGAAAGAAATCGATGTATGGTAAAGAATACGAAGGAATTATGCGTTATACCTTTATTATCGATGAAAATCAGTTAATCACCGACATCATTACCAAGGTGGATACCAAAAACCACGCTAGTCAGATTTTGAAATAACTATTTCTTGCTTTCAATGTGCAGGCCCTGGGGCGAGGAAAAATCTTCATCCTAGGGCTTTTATTTTGCGAAGGCAGAATTTTCAGGTAGGGTAAAATCTCGCAATTTTTCAAATTGGTAATCTGAATCAAAATACAATTGTTTATAAATTTTTATTCAAACACTTGTGTCGTTCTAACTATATGATTTACAAATGATTTAATGTTTTGGCATACTTATTGGATAAAACACTTGGACTTTTAAAACAAAAAACTATGAAAACCTACCAATTTTTAATTCTTCTTCTGGTGGTGCTCACGATGGGGCTTGCAAGCTGTCAGAAAGATAAAGACACGCAGCCGCCTGTTTCCACCGATGAAAATCAGCTGGTGCTTCAGGTTAACTCAAATAGCAGCCAGTTGAATACTGAGCGGATGAAATATCTGTACATCCCCGTTTTTGATACTACCTATCAGAGTTTTTTCAATAATGGAAAATACCTGAAAAGCAGTAACACCATCATACCTAATCCTTCGCATCAGTTTATTCTGATTGCTGAAATGTCCTCGCCCGTCAGAAGTGGTAATCGGATACTGAGTGCTACTCACGTTGAATTGTTGGGTAATAAAGCCTATGTAACTTACCACTTCAATGAACAGTCAAACAGTGGCTTTTCCGGAGCCGACCTGTACGAAGGGCAGCTAGATGTATTAGACGTTACTGACCCTTACAATCCGGTATTATTACAGTCTGCTACCACCGATCAGGCAGATTTCAACACATTAGCACTCGACCTGAGTGAGAATGCTGGCGAGCGTAAAATTTGGATGGGTGCAACCGATTTTAAATCAGGTGGAGCTATTTTCCAATTGACATTACAAAATGGGCAAATTCCAAACAATGCTGTACTTTCGAAGACCAAAACCCCTCCGGGAAAATCGGTAAACAGTGTGGTAAGGGCAGGTGATTGGCTCTATGCAACTGCAGGGCGCACTGCTGGAGGTGTATTCAGCCTCAATGCCTCTACTATGGCACTGGATAATAAAATAGAATTCACAAATGCTAAGTATAATGCAGTGAGCGGAACTACACCCGGCAGCAAGCACGTGGTGCTAAAGAGTGGTAATAATGCTGAATTGCAAGTTTATGAAGTAAGTGCCGCTCATCCTTTGCTTCTCACTATCCCTCTGGGTTCCATTCAGCCTGAAGATGGAAAGAGTGTAGTTTGGGTTAAAAATAATATTGCCTGGGTAGCTATGGGGTATGCCGGTTTGAAGGCTTACGATATCAATACCGGGGCTCTGGTTCACACGCTTTCGCCTTCTAATATGTCGCCCGAGTCGGTTACCAATGGGGTTTCTGTTGATGATGACTATGTCTATGTAGCTAACGGATCAGGTGGCCTTTACCTATGCACCATAACTCCCGGACAGCAAGAACTTAACGTAGTAGGTATTTATCAATACGGAGCCTCGGCCAACTACGTCATGGCAAAAAACAACTACATCTTCATTGCCAATGGTCGTGAAGGGGTTAAGATACTGCATAAAATTTTCCCGGGAGATTACACCGTTATTTGCGACTACGATGACAATGGTGTACCTCAGTGCCTCGAACCCAACCTCGATCCTCTTTGCCCAACTTTACTTCCCAACTTGTCGTTGGTTTTGCCTGAAGCACAGAATGCCATCACCAACCATCCCGAGTTCTTTGCCAATCCAAATACTGAAATTAAGCTCATTGCTCCTGCAACGGTTTATGTAACCTTTATTGACGAAGGCGCTGGTTGGAAGAATGCTCTGGGGCTTTACCATTATCCTACGGCTAATCCTCCTGCTACTGCTGCTGAAATAAAATCCACTAAAATGCTGGTTTATCCCAATGCTTCTAAAGTGGGTAGTGGGGGAGCTCTTGTTCCAGGTAATTATATCCATCTGGTGGGTACCTTCCCTGCTGGAACTACCATTGGGGCTTTCTTGGTTGCCAACGCTTGGAAAGGTGTTTCGCCCGCCTATCCCACAGGTCTCTCTGAAGGTTATTACACACACTACACCCGCAAACAACTCAATCCTGACAATAAGCAGCAGAGTCTCTTGTTCTACGATACTTCCTGCGATGCCATTGTTCTTACCTTTGAAGATATTAGAATTCCCTCTGGAGACAAAGACTACAACGATTGCATCTTCAAGGTTATTGTAGATCCTCCCACAGCAATTGATGTGACACAACTCAATCAATTATAAAAAATCTTTGGTGTTAAGAAAGTAGGTTTTCATAAATTGGTTTTGACAAGGCTGCTCCCTCCGGGGGGCAGTTTCTTTTTTATACAAACACACCTATTTTGCGCTTTTAGTAAAGAATGAAGTGAATTTATGCGTAATTTTAAGAAGTCAATTTTGATTAAAAATGCATCTTTTATAAAAACACAAATACATGGAAAACAACGATAAGCTGGCAAAACTTAAAGCCCTTGAAGCTACTATAAGTAACATTGAAAAGAACTTTGGTAAAGGTTCCATTATGCGTTTGGGCGATGAGCCTGTAGAGCAAATTCCTGTGATTTCATCGGGTTCCATCGGTTTGGATGCAGCGCTGGGAGTAGGAGGTTTTCCCAAAGGTCGTATTATTGAGATATACGGCCCGGAGTCTTCGGGAAAAACTACCTTAGCCCTTCATGCGATAGCCGAAGCTCAAAAGCTTGGAGGTATTGCCGCCTTTATTGATGCAGAACATGCCTTCGACAGGTTTTATGCCCAAAAGCTGGGGGTGGATATTTCGAATCTTTTGGTTTCGCAACCTGATTATGGTGAACAGGCCCTTGAAATCGCCGACAATCTGATTCGAAGCAATGCTATTGATATTATTGTTATCGACTCGGTGGCAGCTCTTACACCTAAAAGTGAAATAGAAGGAGAAATGGGCGATTCAAAGGTAGGGCTTCAGGCGCGCCTGATGTCGCAGGCCCTTCGCAAACTGACGGCTAACATCAGTCGCACCAAGACCTGCTGTATTTTTATTAACCAGTTGCGTGAAAAAATCGGCATCATGTTTGGCAACCCCGAAACTACCACAGGGGGAAACGCCCTAAAATTTTATGCTTCCGTGAGGTTAGATATTCGTAAGATAAACCAGATCAAAGACGGAGAAAATATTACTGGGAACCGGGTAAAGGTGAAGGTGGTGAAAAACAAGGTGGCTCCTCCTTTTAAACAGGTAGAATTTGATATTGTATATGGCGAAGGTGTGAGCAAAACGGGAGAGATTATCGACCTGGGTGTGGAGCTGGGCCTCATAAAGAAAAGCGGTTCGTGGTTCAGCTATGGAGATACCCGCCTGGGGCAAGGCCGCGATGCTGTAAAACAACTCTTGCTCGACAATCCCGACCTCTCGGATGAACTCGAAAAAGCTATTCGTGAAAAGCTAAAGGAAACCACCGCATAAACCTGAGCTTACAATTTTTTTACTTTTTATAAGATCCCGCTCCGGAAATGACCGGGATTGTTTTTGCTATAGAGCGGATAATAGAACACCTGGGAGGCACTTAAAGGGAAGTTAGTAATGTTAGACTCCTGGCCAAACAACCGCCCCGGATGACCTGTTTCTGGATTCACCTTCGCGCTTCGGGAAGTATGGCCGAAAACCGTAATTTTGTCAACTCATTAAAAAAACGGCTCATGCATCTTAAGTGGACATATTTCTTGAATGGCTTGTTGCTTTTGATAATATTTTCCTGTAACCGTCAACCAGCTAATAATGCTGCTGCCTTGCAGGATACAGTGCCAGGCCCTTTGCGTGAGCTCACCCAGAAAATTGCCCAAAGCCCCGGCGATCCTGCATTTTATCTGGAACGGGCCCGCTGGTTTGTAAAAAATGCCAGGTATGAAGAAGCCCTCAAAGACATACGCATAACGCTGAACCAGGACTCCCTAAGTCCGGCAGCCCTGGTAATATTGGGTGATGCCTATTTAAACCTGGGACAACCTGTTTTGGCTGAAAACGCGTACGCAAAAGCACTTAAACTCCAACCTTCTTTCAATGATGCATTGCTTGGTATGGCTCGTTATTTCCTGGTACTTAAAAACCACGATCAAACCCTGGCTCTTACCGCCAAAGCAATTATAAATCAAAGTTTTAATCCCACAGCTTATTATCTGGCTGCCTGGAGCTTTATGGAGAAAGGAGATACCCTGAGTGCACTTAAAAATTATCTCAAAGCAGTTGAGCAAAATCCCGACTATTTCGATGCCCACGTTCAGTTAGGCGTATTGTATTCTCAAAAACAGCCTCAGATGGCAGAGGCTTATTTTAAAAATGCGCTAAGACTTCAGCCCCGCCATGTTCACACTCGTTATTTGCTGGGTTTATTGTATCAGGAGCAGGGCCAAACCGATAAGGCTATTGCTACCCACCAGGACAATCTGGCCATAGATCCTCATTATATACCATCCCTATTTGCTATGGGGGTAATTCTGATGGCCGACCGGCTCGACTTCGGGGAAGCCATTCACTGGTACGACAAGGTCATTGCGCTCGATAATAAAAATGCCCCGGCTTTTCTGAACCGGGGATATTGTCATGAACAATTAGGAAATCTTAGGGAAGCTGCAGCCGATTATAGAAGGGCACTAGAAATTGACCCCGCCTTGGAAAAAGCAGCCCAGGGTCTCCATAGGATTGCCAGCTTCAACTGATATTTGCTAAAAATACGAGGACCGTAGCGCTTTCAGCTCAGTAAGCAACAATTCACACGCAGTCTTCAATTGGGCCAGAAGTTCAGGGGCTCCGGAGGGGTCTTGGGTTTTACCTTTAGTTTCAAGTGCCAGGGCCAACTGCCGCGCTTCTTCATCATAAAAGTTGGCAATTACCCCTTTTAAACTGTGTGCATGCTTGTATAAGCTCTCCAGATCGCCCGACTGAATATCCTGTTCCAATTGAGCGATTCGCTCAGGATATTCTTTAATAAATATATCGATAATCTCTACGACCACTTCTTTGTCGAAGTTTTCGTACATCGCAGTAAATGTGGTTTTATCAATCATAGTCCGCGTTATTTTATCGAAAGTAAATAAATATATGCCAAAAAATATAATTATCCATAAATAAATCGATTATTATTTATAATCTCTACTCTGCGTTCCAAAATTAGTTTAATTTTTTTTCATTTTGGTTTACAGAAGAAAAAATTTTCTGTTGTTGTTTACGGCGTTCAGCCTCAGCTTTTAAATCCAGAGCAGGGCAACCATTGCAAGAATTTGAGGAACATCCGCCACAGGGACTGTTATTTGTAGAGCCTGTTTTTTTGAGCTTTAGTAAGATGTAACTCATAGCTGCGATAATGGCAATGCCTGTAAGAATTTCTTGTATCATGTCAGCCAGGTGTTGAGATAAGGAAAGAAATGAGAAATAATTTGATAGGTTATCCAAGTAGAAATCAGCGCAAAAAGCAAAGCCCAGAAAAGCTCAGGTACATGGGTGAGTTTTCTGAGGTTGGTTGCATCGCCCGCACCAGCAGGATTTTTCAGAGCGATAAGCAGCAGGACAAAGGGTGATGCAAGGGAATCGGCCAACAAAAGCATGGCGAGCACCAGGGCATAACCATATTGAACCTCTTTATGGGCATAAAAAAGTATAACAGCGGTCAATGCGATAAAAGTCAGACTCCAGAATATTCCGAATCCATTGCGTATGTATAAAAGCAGAAGAAAAAGGGCCAGAAGTAAACTTACCATCAACACCCATTGCTCCATATGGTGATAGAGCAACCAGAACACCATCCAGGCCGAAAGGCTTGCGAAAGGATATCCGGCAAAAGCTACACCCAATTTTCTCCAGCCCTTGGCGCCTGCGGTTACTGCCTCGCCTGATAAATCATCAAATAAACTGACGGTTTTTACCTGATGCCCCACTATGAATGCTGCCACGACATGACCTGTTTCGTGAACAAGAGTACCTATCACCCGAATGAAGCGGCCTATGTAAGGGATACGGGTCAAGACTACCGCAAGCGCAAGCATTGCATAAAAAAACAAAACTTGATTATCCATCCTTTTGAGCTAGGACCACAAAGTTATTCCATTCAATTTATCCCTTAATCAGGAATGATTGTCAACTTTGAGCAATAACTCAAACGAGAGGGTGCGGTCGGGGGTAATATAGTAGTCGATTTCATTTTCGAGCAAAGAGGTAAGCTCAAGGGCGGTCGTCAGGAAAAGTTCCTCTTTTTCCATATTAGTTACAGGCCTGGCAGTCAGGGCCTTGCCAAGTGTAGCATCAACCAGGTTTATCACTTCCTCGGTGGTGGGTTTTCCCTGGCAACTAATTTCCAGGCATATTCTGGCTGGTTTACGCTCGGCTTTGCTGTGAAGGCTGTATATGAGTTGCCCTTCAGGATGCGTTGTGCACAATACCCGGGATAAATTCATAATAATTCCTTGTAATATTTCGGGATCTGTATTAATTAGTTTCCCATGCCATTCTTCATCCATGTGGATAAGAATTTCGCCTTGGGTGTGCATATTTGTGGATATTGTGCAAAATTTATCCTTTAATTCAACAAGTAAGCTCCTCAGGTTGACGGGAATAGACCGTGGTGTGACAAGGTTATGGCTAATGGCTGCAATAGTGTTGATATTTTCTGCTGTACACGACAAGTCGAGTATTCGGCTTTTCAAGCTGGTGAAATAATCTTTTAAATGGCTACCACCCATACATTCTTCCTCAGCCAACAAACTATAGCCTAATGCCTGATTGATATCTTTGTGCAACGCTTGCTTGATTTTCCCTGTCAAAAGGTTGGAAATTCGAATGCGTCGGCCGTCGCGGTAGGAGGGATTGATTCGCATAAAGGCTTGATCTGCAAGGAGGTTTTCTGTATAAAGTAGTTCTCTCTCCTGAATTAGGCGCTCTACTTTTCGGTCTAAGAAAAACTCCCTCCGGGCTGCCATTTCGAAGCGCCACGCGGTGTAAAATCCCGCTATGGTAACAATAACCATCAGTAAAGCAACAGAAACCATGTAGGGTGATGGGATGACACCCCATTCGTGGAGTAAAAAAAGAATTATAACAGATTCTATGAGTACAATTACTAATGCTTGTGTTGGTTTTATGCCAAAAATATAATAGCTGATAGAAATAAACACCAACAGATCAATGCTACTGATTACTCTCACTTCTTCTGGTTCCAGGTAAATGCAAATAACACCAGCCAGGGTTGTGGAGAGTATCCATCCCATTACGAGATAGTTCCATAAATCACTGAAATTATCAGAGTAAGTGAAGTATAATACTAAAATACTGAAAGGTAGATAGATATAAAATCTTACCGGTAGAGCTGCGTTAGAGAATTCATTCGAAATAAAGTAGTCGAAGAATTGAAATGATAGAAAAATAAAAGTAGAAACTATGATTACAAAACGTATGGCCGGCAGATGCCTTTGATAGTAAAACTTTCGGAATTCCTTCTCGAGGGGTTCGGCCAGGAAGCTCAAACCTAAAGGATGAACCGGTAGGGCTTTAACAGGAAAGACCTCTTGCCAGAACCTTTCTAACTTTTCCAGAGTATTATTTTTCATTACTTGAATGCTGCTCCATTTACAAACCTGCCAAACCTTCGCAATCGCCGTTGCCCCGTCTGCTTATTCCACTATTGCAACTTTTCAAAATACGGATAATTGAGAGGTGCAGTAGTTCAGCAAAGATAGAGAAATCTGCTAAAAATCCAATCCAGATGAATTGAAAAATTACTGTATTGTGATTTTTTGCAATAACGTTATTATGAGATGCATGGCATCGAGTTGAGTGCTGATGTAATTATTGAGTTGCTTATCCGAAACCTGTTGACCTTTGTAATGTTTACGAAGGACGTCTTCCATGGTAAATCTTTCGGTGGTTGCCTGTATCAGCCCAGCCTTGACAGCAAAAGACAAAGGGTCGGCATTGATTTTAGTCCAGGGGAAATACAAGAAATCTGACCAGAGCCAATTGTTAAGATCGACGATGGATGTCTCCGGAAATAATCGTTGAAGAATTTTAACTGCCCTGCTGCCCCAGGTAACTATAACCATTTCATCTTTCAAACCGCTTTCTAAGAAACCTATTTGCTTCATCTCAATAGAATTCGTTTCTGTTGAAATCCATACCGTTGCACGAGATGGATTTTTTGAGAAACCCCAGGCAATGGGAACAGGGTCGAAAGGATGAGTCATAGGGATTTGGGGAATGGCATTTTCGGCCGCCAGGATAAACGACAATGACGCATTTGCAATTAGATTCAGATTTTCAGCCAGCCGTTGCGGGTTAACGAAAGGTCTACCTGAAGATCTTGCTTGAACCTCAGCAGTGAGCATGATATTTTGTAAGTCCATATTCTCTAGATCAGCCCATGTTTTAATACCTAGTTTTTTCCATTGAAAACGTTCTTCCGGTGAAACACTTTCAAGTCGGGCCACACTATCGGAAGGTTCGTTTTTCCAGCAATGCCCCATAAAATCGCAGGGATAAGGGGAGAAACACCAGGGGCCAATGGGTATGTCAGGAGAACCCTCGGTGGAAAGTACCTGCTTTTCCACCTCAAGGGTAGTTTTCACCTGATCCTGCAGGGCCAGTGCATCTTGTGTTACATTTACCACCCTAAAAAATCTTAAAGGATCAATTTCTCCTCCCTCGTATAAGTAATCGGGATTTATGTGCACGATATGGGCTGCCCCCGGATTCAACCCGGCCCGCTGCATTACAAGGTATTGCAAAGCTACATCGTAAAGGTAAGTCTGGCTGATTTTCAGGGAACTCTTCACTTCATACATATCATAGGTAACTCCGTTCCACACGAGGATATCTGCCATGATGAGTACCTCGTCGGCCAGCAGGGTAGCTTCGTAAAGGACCGGAAATTTATTTTCCATCAGTGCCAGGGTTTTCTCAACAGACTTACGGAAAGCTGAAGGTGAAGCGGGCGAGCAATCCTCACCACCCGGGAACATCTTTTGCGCCAACAAACCCACTTCATGCCCACGGTCGAATTTATTGAGCTGGGCAGCACTCAATTTATCGCGTAAAAAGGGGCGCTTTTTATGCAAATAGAGTGATTTCAGGCACTGTAGTCCTCTGATAAAGGAGGATTTGGAGAGAATGGCTTTTTCCATGCGGGGTTTCAGGAAATAATGACTATCTGGTCGTCAGTAGGGGGGGCGAGGAGCTTAAACCTGCAATACAGGCGAGCTACGGTGAGGGTATCTAACTGGCAATAACGGGCTATACGCTCCAGATCGCCATCTTCATAGTAAACTCTGGCCACCTGGCTACCATCGATATCGCCCTTGGGAGTGGGCAAATCAAACAGAGCTGCGAGTAGCGCCAGACTAGTATAATGCTTATAATCTCCGAATTTCCACAATTCCATAGTATCTATAAGGGTAACCTCCCATGGCTTACGCCCTTGATTATCGAGAACGACAGGCAAACAAATTTGATGCACCAGCATGCGGCGCGAGATGTAAGGAAAATCGAACTCTTTTCCGTTGTGGGCAGCCAGGGCATGCTCGGGTGTTTTGCAGAATTTATCAAGCATATCGGCAAATTCAGTCAGGAGCTTTTTCTCATCATGGCCGTAGAATGATTTCATCCGAAACTTTTCCCCATAAAAATGCCCAACTGAAATACAAACGATTTTGCCAAACTCTGCATAAATACCTGCGCGCTGATACAAAAGCTCAGGTGTATCCGTTTCGTTTCTTTTCAGATACCCCGATTTATGCTCCCACAAGGTCCTGAAATGATCAGGCATACTCTGGTAGTCGGGCCAGGCTGGGACGGTTTCAATATCAAGAAACAGAATTTTGTCGAGAGAGGGGCCATTTGCCATAACCATCGTTTTAGAGAGGGTAAAATTACAAATAGTTAAAAAGGAGACCCGCTAGGAATTAATTTTTATAAAAGCTTGAGCGTTCGGGAAAGAGGGACATTTTTTAACCCTTAACTTTGCAGCATGGATAATCACAAGCCAGAAGACAACCTGCGTTTAGTTTTGACTGAAGACGGTTCGCATACCCTCTTGAAAAACGATTGGGGAGAGCCTTATCATAGCTTGCATGGCGCCCTGCAAGAGTCGGAACATGTTTTTATCAGGTCAGGCCTGGAGTACTGTAAACCTAAGCAGGGTATAATTCGCTTGTTGGAAATTGGTATGGGAACGGGGCTTAATGCTCTGCTGGCATGGCAGTTAGCAGAAAAAAAACGAATAAGTATCGAATATTGGGGAATAGAACCCTTCCCGTTGTCCCATGAACTTGCCGGTCAGCTTAATTATCCGCAAATTCTGAAGGCAGAAGGGGGCAGCACGGTTTTTCAAAATATTCATGCTGCCCTCCTCTCCGGCGAAGAGAAAAGAATTGGAGAATATTTTCACATTAAGGTTTTTCATCAAGATTTCCGCAAGGTAGAATTGCCTTCTCAGGCGTTTGACTGTGTTTTTTTCGATGCCTTCGATCCGGCCAAAGTGCCAGATTTGTGGACAACCGAGGCATTTCGTCAATTATATACTTCGCTAATGCCGGCTGGAATATTGGTAACCTATAGTGCCAAGGGACTGGTGAGACGAAATTTGAAAGCAGCCGGTTTTTGGGTTGAAAAATTGCCCGGTCCTCCGGGCAAAAGGGAGATAACCAGGGCCATTAAACAACCTTCATGAATCATGGATAGCAAATCTCAACAAGCCATGCCCCGATTCAATATACGCGTCTATGGCATTTACATTAATCAGGCACGGGGCATACTAGTTACCGATGAATTTCGCCTGGGTATGTATATGACCAAGTTTCCGGGCGGTGGATTGGAATGGGGTGAGGGCACCCTCGATTGTTTGCGTCGGGAAATCAGGGAGGAACTAGGTCAGTACCCTCTCATCGGGGAACACTTTTATACCACTGATTTTTTCCAGCCCTCATGGTTTGTGCAGCCACCGGCTCAGCTTATTTCGATCTATTACTTCATAGATCTTCCTCATCCTGAACTTATTCAGGTGGCCAGCAAACCTTTTGCATTTGAAACTGTTGAGGGGGCACAGAGTTTTCGGTATTTGCCACTAACAGCATCAGAAGAAGTTTTTACTCTTCCGGTTGACCGGGTGGTCTGGCGACTGCTGAAACAAAAATTTAGCGCCGATTAATGCTGGATGTCAAAGCTTTTGTATCCTTTGATTTCGCCCTCTGTATAGGAAACTTCAAGAATAATAGAGCCCAGGGGGCCTTTTTTGCACCATTGTAAAAAGGTATCCAGATTATCTTCTTCTCCTTCTGCCTCAATAAAAACACCACCACTCTTTTTACGTCTTACATAACCCGTGATGGCAAGACGATAGGCTTTTTCCATGATAGCAAAACGAAAACCCGGGGTGGTGCTTTCATTTAGGATGGTGATATCGTAGTGTTTTATCATGCGCTAATGCGGATTTGGCTAAACATCCTTGGAAAGGGCAAAAGTAATAAAAAATTACAATTCATTATTTTATTGTAAATTCTTGATAATCTGTATTTAATGCGTCTGATGCCGATATTCCGGTAACCCGTGCTAGTGGAGGCCCCTTCCTGCACTCATCTATGAATCTGGGCAAATTTTCATCATTTCCAACTGCTTCAACAAGCACATTTCCATTGGGTAAATTTTTGACGTACCCTTTAATGCCCAGTTCGCGGGCACGATGCAGCACATAATAGCGAAATCCCACTCCCTGCACTCTTCCTTGAATAATCAATCGAACGCCTCTCATAACTAGACTCTTTGTGTAGTAAATTTATAAAATTTCGGGGAGTCTTGCATACAATCGCTTATTTCATACATTTGAAAGCAAATCATATAAAGGGAAATGGGCAAACAACAAGCTGAAAAACAAGAAAATCAGCGTAACCGCAGAAATGGTTTCGACCCTGTTGCAAATTATGAGGAAACCCGCAGACAGACAGGATATGTCCCCCGAAAGGTGGCTACCCAGGCTGATTATGATCGAATCGGTTTCATGTCAGGATTGGAAGTTCATCAGCAATTGCTTACTGATAAAAAATTATTTTGTAACTGTCCGGCAGGGCTTTACCATGCAGATGATGATTACGATGCCGAGCTGATTCGCCACATGCGGCCTACTCTGAGTGAATTGGGTGAATACGACGGGACGGCCCTGATGGAGTTCAAAACCCGTAAACACATTATTTACAGGGTAAAACATGAAACTACCTGCACCTATGAGGTCGACGATACTCCGCCCTTTCCTATGAATCGTCAGGCCCTCGAAATAGCCATTGAAATTTCATTGTTGGCCAAACTCAACATCGTGGGTGAGGTACATATTACGCGCAAACAATACCTCGACGGGAGTATCCCTACCGGATTTCAGCGCACAGCCATCATAGGGGTAGAAGGCGAGATTCCCCTCCGACACAAAAAGGTGCGGCTCATCCAGTTGAGTATTGAGGAAGATTCTTGCCGTGAAATAAGCGATATAGGCCACTACAGAACTTACAAAACCGATCGGCTGGGGATGCCGCTCATTGAGACAGTTACTTACCCCGACTGCGTAAATCCTGAAGAGGTGATGGAAGCCTGCAACTATATACGTTTTTTAAACCGTAGTACTGGCAAGGTGCGAACGGGGAGTGGCGCAGGTCGTCAGGATGTAAATGTTTCGTGCCGGGGTGGACATAGGGTTGAAATAAAAGGGGTATCGCATACCAAATGGATACCTGAGCTCACTCACAATGAAGCTTTCAGGCAGTGGGCCTTGCTGCTCATCCGCGATAAATTGAAAGCACGTATCAGCCGCGAATCTTGGAAAATGACGCATCGGCGCATTAATTGGTTCGATTTCCAGTTTGAGTATCCCCCTTTAATTGAAGCGCGCGATAAACGGTTTAAAATCGTAGCGGTCAATCTGCCCATGTTTAAGGGTATCCTTTCGCATTTTACCCAGCCAGGGCAGTGTTTTGCCAACGAAATATCTGACCGACTCAAGGTGATAGCATGTATCGAAAAACCCAACATCACTCATAGCGAATCCTTGGTTCCCGAGGTGGAAGAGGAAGCCTGGGTTAAAATCCGCACATTTCTCGAGGCCCGGGACGAGGATGCGCAACTCATTTTCTGGGGACCAGAAGACGACATTGCAACGGCACTTGAAACTATTGAGGAGAGATGCCTAATGGCTTTCGATGGGGTCCCGCCCGAAACCCGCAAATCGCTGCCTGACGGCACTACCATCTTTGAGCGCGTGTTGCCCGGTGCCGACCGAATGTATCCTGATACTGATTCGGCTCCCATCCCTCTCTCAGACGATTACATCGAACGCTTACGCAAAAACTTGCCCGGAGAAGTCATCGAGCGATATCATCAGCTTAAAGCATGGGACGTACCCGAAGATACCTATACTTACATTTTCAAAAGGAATCTTTATCCGTTGATAGAAAAAATTAAAAACGAACTGGGCATCGATGCCCGATTCACAGGGACGTTTCTGGGGCACACCCTTCGGCATATCGAAGGCCAGCACCCCACTCAGGTTTCCTTTAATCCTGAAAGGATCTACGATCTATTTAAATTTCTGAAGGAACAAAACCTCGACCTAAGGCTGGCCCGCAAAATGCTGCCTGAGGTCTATAATCATCCTGGTATGGACTTCGAGTCGGTACTCACTATCTTGAAATTCAAGAAAAACTCGAGGGAAGAGCTGATTGGTAAGATTGATTTTCTGAGTAAGAAATTTGACGAAATAGCTCAGAAAAATACTCCACAAAACAAGGTTAACTGGATCATGGGCCGTTTGCATCATATAGGCCTGGGCAACATGGCTCTGGCTGAGTTGAGGAATATAGTAGAACAAACCGTGCTTGCTTCATGAAAAGTCTAGCTGAGAAGCTTTTTTTGAAACCAGGCTTTAATGTGTTAATGAAGGGGGCAGGAATGGATGATTTTCCTGACTTACAATTATTTAGCATTTCTAATTCGGAAGGGCCAGCTGATTTTATTTTAATTTGGGCTGAAAATAGTCAACAGATTGAGTCGCTTTTTGAGGAAGTCAAATTACCATTGAAGCCTGAGACCGTTTTCTGGATTGCCTATCCGAAAAAAGGCTCAGGGAAGAACAGCGACCTACACCGTGATCAGGGCTGGCATACATTGAAATCAGCCGGGTGGCGGCCTGTTTCGCAAGTATCGATGAACGATGTTTGGACGGCCCTTCGTTTTAAGCCTGATGCCTGGCCCGAGCCAACTCCATCCAAAATCAGAAGCGAACTGGTGGTACCGATTGAAATGCAGCATTTGCTTGAAAAGGAAGGTCTTTGGGATGTGTTTCAGGCCTTAAGTTATACCCATCGTAAAGAGTACATCGAAGCTTTTGAGGTTGCCAAAAAGCCAGAAACACGGCAGCGGAGGCTCACTCTGATGGTTGAAAAATTAAAAGCACGAAAAAAATAAAATCAACATAAATAATAATGAGCGAAGATATTTTTCAGGGATACAAGGGAAGAGCCCTCGAGATACTTAAAAAATTCAATGTGAGGGTTTGGGGGCAGGCAGAAATCAAGACCACACGGGGAGAGTTTAAGGGAACCATTTTGCCCAGGGCCGAAAACGACGACGACCTGCACATCGTGGTAAAGATCTCCACTGGTTACAACATTGGTATCGACATTCGAACCATTGAGCAGATGCGGGAGATAGGCTACAAAAAGGCCAATTATAAAATCCCTGAAAAGCAGTTCCCGGTTACCCCAGGGCTGCCCAAGGTGAAGCTGCTGGGGACTGGAGGGACTATTGCCTCGCGTCTGGATTACAGGACTGGGGCTGTAATTCCGGCTTTCACCCCGGGAGAGCTTTATGGAGCCGTGCCGGAGCTGGCTGATATCTGTAACCTGGAGACCGAAAAACTCTTCGCTGTTTTCAGCGAAAACATGGGACCTACCCAATACAAGGCCCTGGCTATTGCCATTGGTAAGGAAATTGAAAAAGGAGTGGACGGAATAGTTATTGGACACGGCACCGACACCCTTTCGCACACAGCTGCCGCACTCACGTTCATGGTGCAAAATCCTCCTGTTCCCATCGTTCTGGTAGGATCGCAGCGCTCATCCGACCGGCCCAGCTCCGATGCGGCCCTCAACCTGATGCATGCGATGACTGCGGCTGGCCATGGCGACATAGCCGAGGTCATGGTATGTATGTTTGGCCCCACCAGCGATGAATACGGACTCTTGCACCGGGGCACACGTGTGCGCAAAATGCACTCAAGCTACCGTAGCACCTTCCGCACCATTGGCGATACCCCTGTAGCTATGGTTACCCGAAAAGGTGTTACACCCATCAAGGCAAAGTATAATCCCCGCCGCAAAGACCGTAATGTTATCATAAAACCCTATTACAACGAGAGGGTTACCATGCTTTATTATTACCCGGGAATGAACCCAGATATCCTGCATTCCATCATCGATTTGGGTTATAAAGGAATTGTATTTGTGGGAACGGGCCTCGGGCATGTGAATAAAGAGCTCTACCCAGCCATTGAAAGGGCCCATAAGGCGGGTATTCACATGTATATGACCGTGCAAACCATCTGGGGCTATGTACACATGTTTGTGTACGACACCGGTCGCGACATGATGGCCAAAGGCATTATACCCGCAGGCAATATGCTGCCCGAGACAGCCTTTATCAAACTGAGCTGGGTTTTAGGTCAAACCGATGATCCGGAGGAAGTAAGACGGCTCATGCTAACTCCCATCAATGATGAAATTACCGAGCGGGAGCCTTATAATGGTTATCTGGTGTATCAGGGAGGGGTGCCTGAGGTGGAAGAATTTATCCGAAAGGTTCACAAATAGCCTGAAGCTTCTCAGGATTTAAACAAGAAAATATTATAGCCCCCCGGTGTTGAGAGGATGGCATCGGTAGGGCCGGTTTTACATTCTCCCAACTCGCGGGCCACTTCTACTTTCAATTCCTTTAGCAGCTTAATTCGGTCTTTCATATCAGGCTCGAAATAAGTAATGGCCGGCGAACGGAACTCATGCTGCACTGTTCCTTTGCGATAGAATCCTATTTTAATAAAATCATCGGCCAGGGTCACCCAATCACCCAAAGGATTTCCATACAATACCTCCATACCCATTTTTTGCCAAAAATTTACGGTTGCCTCATAATCTATGGTCTCCACGCTGATTTCAAAAAAGGTTCCGCAAATGGATATAGGGCTTCCTTTGAGCGGGGCCACACTATTTTCATTCAATTGCATAAGGCTGAGGGTGGTACCCGAGGGGCCACTTATACGGGGATAAGGTATGTCCTCGCCTTCCACCAACATAAAACCCCGACTTTGAATATCATGCTTCATGGCCTGAAGGTCTTTTCCCGCCATTACGATTCCCGTGGGAAGCATGCCCTGGGGTGTAATGAGTAAGCGGAGAGTGCCATCTGTAAGGCAAAAGCCCTCCTCGAAAGGACATATAACCTTATTATAACCTAATTCTCGAAAAAAATAATATTCTTTCAATGGGTCGGTCACTGAAAGATTCAAAAACATGGAGTGAAAGATGCCTTTTTTCATAAGGGTGAATAAACTTTTCTAAAGATATGTAAAGGTAAAAAAAGTGGCTGTCTGTGCCAACCTCATTAAAAAAATCCCTGCTAAGAAAAATTATTTTCCCTTGAAAGGCTTCAAAGGGAGAATAATCATAAAAACAAAAAACCCCGCTGGGCGGCGGGGCTATAAAACAATGTGTAGCCCGTAGGGGAATCGAACCCCTGTTACAAGGATGAAAACCTTGCGTCCTAACCCCTAGACGAACGGGCCTTTTGTTGAAGAACTCTAGTTTGAAAACCGGGTGCAAAGGTAGACATTTTTTCGGAACCTACAAGCATTACAATAAAAAATTCATGCTTAAATCTGTATGTTTTTAAAAATGAGCATTTTGTAAATAATGTAGAGTGATTGAACAAGGAGTTGAAAAACTCTTTTGCCTTTAGATTGTTGTTTTCGCAAATTTGCACCCATCATTACCGCAATTCTGTTTAAAGGAACAACTCAAAGTTTAAACAAATTTAGTCCCCACCTGTTTCTAGTTAATTAACTAACTAACATGTCACTACTGAGTTCAAACATCAAACCTGTTGATGGATTCTCGAGGATGAGTAAAGTAAAACAAATCGAATACTTGTCCTCCCTATTCGATAATCCGGCCCGTGTACGCCGTCTGATGGAGCAATTCAGCCTTCAGGACAGCGAATTTCAGAAACGCTTCGACGAATTCAGTGAAAATACCGTTGCCTCATACCCTTTACCATTTGGCATAGCACCCAATTTTAACCTTAATGGGAGTCTGTATCATATTCCCATGGTTATCGAGGAAAGTTCGGTGGTGGCAGCTGCCTCCAATGCAGCCAAATTCTGGCTTACAAGGGGTGGATTTCATACCCGGGTCATTTCGGCCATTAAGAAGGGTCAGGTTCATTTTCTTAGTGATGCTTCCCCTGAAATGCTAAGCACGCACGAAGAAGACCTGGGCAATTTTCTGCGTGATAGGTTGAAACCCCTTACGGGCCGTATGGAAAACCGCGGTGGGGGCATCAAAGAGATTAGAATCCTGCCTGAAAATGATAAAATCGACAATTATTATCAGCTAGATGTGAGTTTTGATACGGTCGATAGCATGGGCGCCAACTTCATCAACTCGTGCCTCGAGGAAATGGGCACCGGCATGGTAGAGTACTTTCATCAGAAATTACCTGGCCGTCGGTTCGAAGTCATCATGTCTATTCTCTCCAATTATGTGCCCGAATGCCTGGTAGAAGCACGTGTGGAGGCTCCGGTAGTTTTACTTTCGGGTATTCATCCCGAGATTTCTGCAGAGGATTTTGCGCGTAGATTTGCTTTAGCGGTTGAAATTGCCCGGACTAATGTCTCACGTGCCGTGACGCATAACAAAGGTATAATGAATGGGGTAGATGCCGTGGTGCTGGCAACAGGCAATGACTTTAGGGCCGTTGAAGCTGGCGTGCATGCCTATGCAGCCCGTGATGGACATTATCGCAGCCTCACTTCCATAGACCTCAGCCAAGGGTTGTTCCGTTACACTCTCACAATTCCCTTGAGCCTGGGCACTGTAGGTGGACTCACCGGATTACATCCCATGGCGTCCTTTGCCCTTGAACTGTTGGGTAACCCCTCTGCCCAGGAACTCATGCAAATTGCTGCTGCAGCCGGTCTGGCTAACAATTTTTCGGCAGTCAGAGCCCTTACTACCTGGGGCATTCAAAAAGGACACATGATGATGCACCTCAGCAATATCCTCAATACCCTCTCGGCTACCGAAACGGAAAAAGTACTGGCCCGCGAACATTTCAATGGACACAAGGTTTCTTATAGTGCCGTGGAACTTTTTATTAAAAAACTCAGAAATGCAGGAGCCTGAACCTGTATTCCTTACCTCTTCACCTGGTAAAGTCTTGCTCAGTGGCGAATATTTCGTTCTCTGGGGGGCTACGGCCTTGGCTTTTCCTTCCCTTCAGCGGCAATATCTTACTGTTTGCGATACGACTGATCAGGCCTTTCACCGCTGGACTACCTCAGTGGGGTCCACTGAAATATTTTCTTGCCTGATTGATAAAATCTCTCTGCATGCATATGAAGTAGCAGGATCTAAAGCTAGTGCCGAATTCATCGAAAAATTGCTCTGGGCGGCCCGCTCGATGAATCCCGCAATTTTTGAAACAAGCCGGCACTTTCATACAGAGCTGGATTTTCAACCCGAATGGGGCCTGGGAAGCAGCTCTTCGCTCATTGTCAATATTTCACGCTTTACACATACCGATCCCTGGGTCCTTCACCAGACCATAAGCCAGGGTTCGGGCTACGATGTTGCCTGTGCGCTCCACGAAAAACCCCTGCTTTTTAGCCACCCGGAAAATCCCCGAATTAGTTTTCCTGTGATCAATTATCCCTTCGCTGATTCGTTGTATTTTTTACCCCTGGGGTTCAAAAAAGATAGTAGTCGTGCCATCAGGGAGACGGCTCACCTGCGGCCTTCAACTGCTATTATTGAAGAAGCCTCCCAAATTTCCTATGCACTCACCTGGGCCCGCACTCTGACTGAGTTTTCGGAGTTATTGAAGAGCTTTATGCATCTGGTGAAACGTGGATTGGGCCTCAACGATGATTTACCTGCCCCGCTCAACGACTTTGGTGGCCTTATTAAACCATTGGGAGCCTGGGGTGGTGATTTGGCCCTCGTAATCAGCGATGTTGAGGAAGACTGGCTTCGTAATTGGTTTAACTCCAGAGGATATGCAAGGCTTATAAAATGGCAGGATATTATTCCTACCTTTCAAAATACAGTTCTTCATGAATAATTTAAGCACTACCTGGCAGTGCCCGAGCAATATAGCTATCGTGAAATACTGGGGGAAGAAAGGGTTTCAACTCCCTGCCAATCCCTCGGTAAGTTTCACTCTGAGCGAATGCACAACCACCACTACCTTGAGGGTATACGAACACCCTGGAAAACGTAAACCTGAAGCGCAGGTTTATCTGGATGGGGAGTACCATGCGGCTTTCAGCCAGAGAGTTACGGGATATTTACAGGAATTGTCGGCTAATACCCGGTGGCTCAAGGATTTTGACTTTGAGATAGAAACTTCCAATAATTTTCCGCATGGAGCAGGCATAGCCAGTTCTGCCTCAGCTTTTGGGGCCTTAGCCCTTTGTCTTACAACGTTTGAATGGGAATTTAATCCACCTGAGAATGCAACGGATGAAGCCTTTTTTCGGAGGGCTTCTTTTTTGGCACGCATTGGCAGCGGAAGTGCTGCTCGTTCGGTATATGGCGGTTGGACTGTTTGGGGTAAAACATCTGCCTTGCAGCACTCTGACGATCGTTTCGCCATTCAGGTCAATGAGGATGCCATACATCCTGTATTCAGAAATCTTCACGACGCCATTATCGTGGTATCGGGCGAAACCAAAAAAGTTTCAAGTTCGGCCGGGCACAAGCTGATGGATGGACATCCATATGCATCGCAAAGGTATCGCAGGGCAGCCGAAAACACCCAGCATCTGATTGAAATATTGCAGAAGGGGGATTGGGAAACCTTTTCTGCCCTTTGCGAGTCAGAGGCTCTCGATCTTCATGGCTTGATGATGACTTCAAAACCCTCATATATCTTACTGAAACCTGCTTCACTTGAATGGATGGAACGTATCAGGCAGGCTATATTACACGAACATTTACCCCTGACCTATACACTCGATGCCGGCCCCAATATTCATCTTATTTATCCTGAGGAAGCCGTCAAACAAATCCATCAATGGTTGGACAATCAGAAAATTTCTCAACAAAATCCTGTAATTATTTACGACCGGCTGGGCCTCGGGCCTCAAAAAAAACTCTAATATTACGTATATGGATAATAGTGGACGCTTTTATGCCAAAATCCTTCTTCTGGGCGAGTATGGTGTGATAATGGGCTCGCGGGCATTGACCATTCCCTTCACCCATTTTATGGGCGAATTGAGCAATCTGAATGAGGAAAAGTATACTGATAATGCATTTGCTTTGGAGTCGAATCGGCAACTGGCAGAGTATCTTGCCTGGCTTAAATCTGAACCCAGCGTGGGCCAGATGTTACATCTGGATTTATTGGAAGAAGACATCAAAAACGGCCTTTATTTTGAATGCACCATTCCCCAGGGTTATGGGATCGGCAGCAGCGGAGCGCTGGTGGCAGCTATTTGGCACAAGTATGCCCGCGAGGGTCAGCTTACAGAAAAACCCACCCAGGAAATTATTTTGCGCCTGAAAAAGAATTTCTCACTGCTTGAATCCTTTTTTCACGGTACCAGTTCGGGCATAGATCCTCTGATAGCCTTGCTGAAAACTCCATTGCACATCAAATCGTCTGACATCATTGAGCCTACTGGCATACCCAGGCAACAATACGAAGGCCCTGCTGCCATTTTCTTGCTCGATGCCGGAAGGGTGGGTAAAACCCATCAGTATGTGAGTCTTTTTTTGAAAAAATGTGAAAATCAAGAATATAGTCATAGCATTAAAAATATTTATATCCCCCTCATTAATCAGGGAATCGACTATTTGCTGGCCGGCAATCAGGTTGGATTTTTGCAACAGATAGCAGGAATATCCGCCTTTCAGGCTGAATATTTTGAAGAAATGATACCGGAAGAAATACGAGATGTTTGGCAAATGGGCCTAAGTAGCGATCTTTTCAAGCTCAAGCTCTGCGGGAGCGGAGGGGGGGGGTTTACTCTGGGTTTTACCACGGATTTCGGAAAAACTGAAAAATTGCTGAAGAACAATGGTTTTAGTACAGTACCCGTATTTCAGCACAAACAACTAACAGGCGCGAGCTGAATCCATGTATTCAACCATTTTGGGGGAAGAATGTTAATTAAGTAACAACCTATCCGCTTCTTTCCAGGCGGGTTGGATATATTTGCAGCAAATAACTATTAACTTTTAAAAACCATAATTCATGGATTATCAATATGATGTAATGGTCATTGGAAGTGGTCCGGGCGGATACGTAGCCGGAATCAGGGCCGCCCAGTTGGGTTTGAAAACGGCTGTGGTAGAAAAAGCAGAATTGGGTGGAGTGTGCCTCAATTGGGGGTGTATCCCAACCAAAGCCTTGTTGAAAAGTGCTCAGGTTTTCAATTATCTATCGCATGCCTCTGATTATGGAATAAAGCTTGATGGGAATGCTCGTCCCGATTTCGAGGCCATCATCAAGCGTTCTCGTGGCGTGGCCGAAGGTATGAGCAAAGGCATTCAGTATCTTTTTAAAAAGAATAAAGTTGAACACATTCAGGGTTTTGGAAAAATAAAACCTGATCATCAGGTGGAGGTTACTGCAGCCGATGGTACGCAAACCATTTACACCGCCCGCCATATCATCCTGGCCACAGGAGCCCGCTCTCGCGAATTGCCCAACCTCAAGCAAGATGGTAAGAAAATTATAGGCTACCGTGAGGCTATGACCCTCCCCAGCCAGCCTAAGAGCATGATCGTGGTGGGTTCGGGAGCCATAGGCTCGGAGTTCGCCTATTTTTATAATGCCATAGGTACCAAGGTAACTTTGGTTGAATTTATGCCCAACATCGTTCCTCTTGAAGACGAGGAAGTATCGAAGCAGTTGGAACGTAGTTTTAAAAAGGCCGGTATCGAAGTGATGACCAGTTCTTCGGTGGAATCTGTTGAAGTTAAAGGAGATATGTGCATAGCCACAGTGAAAACTCCCAAGGAAGTTAAAACTATTGAGGCCGAAATCGTGTTATCCGCTGTAGGTGTAACTACAAATCTGGAGGGTATTGGACTGGAGGAAGTAGGAATAAAAACGGAAAAAGGGAAGGTAGTAGTAGATGAGTTTTATCGTACCAACGTTGAGGGGTATTATGCCATAGGAGATATAGTGCCGGGCCCTGCGCTTGCGCATGTGGCTTCGCACGAAGGCATTATATGCGTGGAAAAAATTGCTGGTCATAATCCTCACCCCCTCGATTATGGAAATATACCCGCTTGCACCTACACCCAGCCGGAGGTGGCGTCGGTAGGAATGAGCGAAAAGGCAGCCCGCGAAGCCGGTCATGAAATAAAGGTGGGTAAATTCCCCTATACCGCCAGCGGAAAAGCCAGTGCTGCCGGAAATAAAGACGGCTTCGTGAAGGTGATTGTAGACGCCAAATACGGCGAAATTTTGGGTGTACATATGATTGGAGATAACGTTACCGAGATGATTGCTGAAGCTGTTGTAGCCCGCAAGCTCGAAAGCACAGGCCGCGAAATCATCGATGCCGTGCACCCACATCCCACCATGTCGGAAGCCCTCATGGAAGCCATGGCTGCAGCCTATGGAGAGGTGATACATATTTGATTGAACAGAAACTAATGAATAGGACAGAAGAGGCTGCCTCAGAAATTAGGGGCGGCCTTTTTGTTATCGCTTGAGAAATTTTTATTTCATTATTCCCTGGGCTGGTGGGCGATTATGAAAACTGCAGGCATCCAACAGAAATGAATATCTATTTGCTGATTAGTTGAACGATTACCAATTTATGTGGATTATTAGGGGGCGACCGCCTGTGATAATGGGAAATCATCTCTTTCCATACGTTGTGTTTAATTTTCAATGATTTAAGCTTGTTGCACAGATCTTTGTTTATCTGAATTTTACATCATATCTACAAAAGTTAGGGCACTCATGAGTCCTATAAATTTTCATGCTCACCAGGGCTTAAATAAATAAAATGGTTTTTGTAATACTACAGACCCACTTCGATACATAAGAACTCAGGATGGAAGGAGCTGACCCAATTTTATGGATCAGTTTCTTTTGGGTTGACCCTGAGTAAACTATTTTTTTAAACATGAGTTAAATTTGTGAAGTTCTGGTTATATGCGCATCAAATCTTTTTATACATTAACGTTGAAATTAATTTCGACCTGCCATGAAAACCCTTATCGTTGTGCGCCATGCCAAATCATCCTGGGAATTTCCCGATCTGGAAGACACCCAGAGGCCCTTGCTGGATAAAGGTAAGAAGCGCACCCAAAAAGTGATTAATCATTTGATCAAATCGCGTTTTCGCCGACCCGACCTTATTTTTTCCAGTCATGCAGTCAGGGCTCTGGAGACTGCCCGTATGTTTGCACGGGCCTTTGAATATCCTGAAAACCAAATTATTCAGAGTAAAACTATTTACGAAGGAGATAAAAATATGATTACTGACCAGTTTTTTGGTCTCGACGAGGAGATAAAAAGTGTGATGATTGTGGGGCATAATCCCACTCTGACTTATTTTGTCAACCAATGGTTATCCGACCCTATAGAGTGGATACCTACCTCAGGGGTGGTAGTTTTACGCATTCCGGCAAAAAACTGGCAGGAAATTCACCTCTTTAAAGCTTCATCCTTCATTAAAATTTTTCCTAAAGAAATCTAAAAATCATTACTTAGCTTTGCAAATGCACACCACTTAAAGGTGCTCTAATACGGATCAGCTATGAATGACATCAAGGACAAAACGTTTTATCCATATATAAACAGGGAAATCAGCTGGTTACAGTTTAATGAGCGGGTATTGCAAGAGGCCTGCGACCCCCAGACCCCTCTGCTGGAACGTATCAAATTTTTAGGCATTTTTTCTAATAACCGGGATGAATTTTTTCGGGTGAGGGTTGCCACCATTCATCGGATGTATATGCTGATGCAGAAAAAGCAACTCGACACACGCATCAATTTCCATCCCAAGGAATTACTTAGCGAAATTCATGAAGTAGTTGCCAGTCAGGAAAAACGCTTTACGTCGATTTATGCTGAATTGGCTAAGGAATTAAAAAATAATGGTATTTACATCATCAACGAAACGGAAGTTACCCCTGAGCAGGGTGCTTTTGTGAGGGAGTTTTTTAATCAAAAGGTCAGATCGCATGTATTTCCTATCATGCTCAACAACGTTAAATCGCTGACCTTCCTGCGCGATCACAATTTTTATCTGGCGGTGGAAATGGTGGACTCTCGCGGACAAAACAAAACCCGCTATGCTCTGGTTAAGGTACCGGTGCAGTTGGCCGGGCGATTTATTATTCTTCCTTCACCTCCAGGCAAGCAGGAGTGTAAGTTTATCATCTTGCTCGACGACGTAATCCGTTATTGCCTGAGCGATATATTTAGTGTGTTTGGATATGATAGTTTCAGGGCTTTTACTGTGAAGTTTACCCGCGACGCCGAGCTCGACATCGATAACGATGTATCCAAAAGCTTCATCGAACGTATGAGCGAAAGCTTAAAGAAACGAGAAAAGGGGGTTCCGGTAAGATTTGTTTATGATGCTGAGATGCCTGCTCCTCTGCTCGATAAGCTAAAATCGAAGATGAAGATTACAGAAAAGGATACCCTGAGAGCGGGTTCAAGGTATCATAACTTCAAAGATTTCATGAATTTTCCTAAAATCCATAATCCTTCCTTCTACTTCGAGCCATTTCCTCCCTTACCTCATCCTTTGCTGAAGCCCAATCAAAGCCTGATTGAGGCTATTCGGCACAAGGATATCATGCTGCATTATCCTTATCAATCGTTTCAATATCTCATTGACCTATTGCGTGAGGCCTCCATCGACCCGCAGGTATTGGAAATCAAGATGACTTTTTACCGCACCGCACGCGACAGTAGCGTTATCAACTCGCTGATTAACGCCCGACGCAACGGAAAAAAGGTGACCGTATTCCTGGAATTGCAGGCCCGCTTTGAGGAAGAGATCAACATTTATTGGGTCAACCGCCTTCAGGAGGAGGAAGTAGAAATTATTCCCACCATACCCGACTATAAGGTGCATGCCAAGCTGCTACTGATTCGACGTCGCGAAGAAGATGGTTCAGAAAGGCTGTATGCCAATATATCTACGGGAAACTTCAACGAAGCTACAGCCATCGTTTATGCCGACGACAGCCTGTTTACGGCCGACCAACGAATTGCATCAGATGTCAATCGCGTGTTCGAACTCTTCAAAACCCGCTTCATACCTCCCAAGTTCGAGCATCTTATCGTAGCACCGTTTAGCGTGCGTAATTTCCTGCTTGATAGTCTGGCCCGTGAAGTGGAGAATGCCCGTCAGGGAAAGGAAGCCTGGGCCATTATCAAGGTAAACAGTATTGTAGATGAGCCTGTGGCTGAAGCGCTTTACGATGCGGGTAGGGCGGGTGTAAAACTTTATTTGAGTGTTCGGGGCATTTGTGTGCTGCAACCCGGTATCCCGAGAATTAGCGATAACATTGAGGCCCTGAGTATCGTTGACCGTTTCCTTGAACATTCGAGAGTATTTATATTTTGCAATGGTGGCGATAATAAATACTTCATTGGCTCGGCCGACATCATGCCTCGCAACCTCGATCACCGTATCGAAGTAGTATGTCCCATCTACGATCCTGATATTCAGAAAGAGCTTCGCACTATGCTCGATATTGAATTCAAAGCCAACGTAAAGGCTCGTTCCCTGCATGCCGGCCAGATTAACACTTACCGCAATACCAATATGAATCATCCTTTTCGTTCTCAATACGAGAAATACAAGTATCTCAAGTCGATGCTGCAAAACCCCAAATGATCCTTTAAGACCCCAGGGTAGTGTTTGAAATGTTACCTTATTATTGATTTCGATCTAATTTATTGATTTTTTTTGTTTTAGATACAGTAAGTTGGCTTGTCGAAATCAAATCAAACAGGTGTAAAGCTGAGTACTTTTTCCTCCGGTATGCAGATTTATCACAGAGGGAGCTTGGTATACTCTGTACTTTATTGGAATGTTGTTTAAATCAGTTTTAAAGAACTGGAAATAAGCCTGTAAAAGCAGGAAAAAAAATCCCTCCGGGCGGGTAAATCATTCAAACCACCTCCCGGAGGGAAAAAACGCCAAAGGGTATTATACCATGTCGAGATTTTGGGTCACTATCTCATAGGTATCTGTAGCAATTACCAATTCTTCATTGGTGGGCACCACCATTACGGTAACCTTCGACCCTGGATGGGTCAGGATTACTTCTTTACCCCTGAGTTGGTCATTTTTTTCAAAGTCGAAGTCCACACCCAGCCATTCCATGTCGGTCATCACTTCTTTGCGAGTGTTGTAGTCGTTTTCGCCAATACCTCCAGTAAAGACGATGGCATCAACTCCTCCCATGGCTGCTGCATAAGCTCCGATATATTTCTTGACACGGTATTGATACATTTTTAAAGCAAGGGCTGCCCGATGATTGCCTTCAGCAGCAGCCGTTTCGAGGTCGCGCATATCGCTGGAGATACCGGAGATTCCCAGTACCCCGCTAAACTTATTTATAAGCGTATTAAGGGTTTGAATGCCAATGCCTTCTTTGTTAGCAATGTGCAACAAGGCTCCGGCATCCACATCCCCGCTGCGGGTTCCCATCATAAGGCCTTCGATGGGAGTCATGCCCATGCTGGTATCCATCGATTTTCCGTTTTTAATGGCAGCTATGCTGGCCCCGTTACCTAAATGGCAGGTAATGATTTTCAGATCTTTCAGGTCTTTGCCCAGCATTTCGGCAGCCCGACGCGACACGTATTTGTGGCTGGAGCCATGGAAACCATAGCGACGGATTTTATATTTTTCGTAAAGCGAATAGGGTAGGCCATACAAGTAAGAATACTCAGGCATGGTTTGGTGAAAAGCGGTATCGAAAACTCCGGCCTGGGGTACATGGGGTAATAACCGGGTGATTGCATAAATGCCTTCGAGGTTAGGAGGGTTATGCAGCGGCGCCAAATCTATACACTCTTCGAGGGCCTGAATCACTTCGGGTTTTATGCGGACGCTTCCGCCGAATTTTTCTCCGGCATGCACCACCCGATGCCCCACGGCATCAACTTCCTCAATACTTTTAAGACTTCCGTATTGCGGATGAATGAGAATTCCCAGTACGTATTCGATACCCGTCTGATGGTCGAGAATTTCGCCTTCTACTTTGAATTCAAACCCATCATCGCGTTTATGTTTAATGGAAGCTCCTTTCAAACCAATTTTGTCTACAAGGCCTTTGGCTATCACCTGGGCCGAAGGCATATCGAAAAGCTGATATTTGATGGATGAACTACCACAGTTCAAAACTATAATTTTCATTTTCTTTTTTATTTTTCAGTTTAATAATCAGATTATTCCCTGCCCAGGGTTGCCACCGAACCCATTTTGGATTGTTTTCCTTTTTCGGTCCATTTGTAGAACCCTTCTCCTACGCGCTGACCCACCAGGCCGGCACGCACCATACGTTTGATGAGCGGTGAAGGTTTGTAACGAAGGTCCCCGAATTCCATGTAAAGATTTTCCATCCAGCGAAGCAGCTTATCTAATCCTATGTTATCTGCCATCTCGAAGGGGCCCATAAGGTGTCCACTGGCTTCACGCATGGTTTTATCGATGTCTTCTACAGAGGCCACCCCTTCCATTAAAATCGAGCAGGCTTCATTAATGAAAGGAATAATCATGCGGGTGGAGATATTGCCGGGGGATTCATTGACGGGAATCACTTCTTTCCCTATCATGCGGACGTATTTGCATGCAAAGTTCCAGGTTTCTTTAGAAGTGCGCAGAGAACGGACTACTTCTACTATTTTTACATCACGCACAGGAGAAATAAAGTGCAAACCTATAGCCCTCCCCGGGTCTTTGAGTACGCTTGAAAGTTCAGATATCATTAGTGTGGCTGTATTGCTGGCTATGACAGCTTCAGGCCGCAGTACCTCCTCCAATTTACGAAATACCTCCTGCCGAAATTGTAAACTGGTACCCGTTTTCTTGGAGTTAATAGTTTCAATGACTATATCGCAATCTTTCAAATCTTTATAGTCCGTAGTTCCCTGCAACCTCGAGAGGATAAGTTTTTTCTCGGAAGGGGTCATCCCCCATTTGTTGATGATGCGGTCGAGCTCGGCATTCAGTCTGTTAAATATTTCCTTGATGCGTTCTTCTGAGAGATCAAGGAAAACCACATCGATTCCATATTGGCTGGTTTGAAGGGCAATCTGCTGTCCCATGATTCCGCAGCCCACTATGCCCACCTTCTGCAACGAACCCTTAGGGGCTTCGTGACGGCCCAGACTGAATTCTTCAAGATTTATGTTCATTGTGTTGATTTTGATTGTTTTAAATAAAAGACCATTCCTGCTGCAAAATTAGACCTTTAGCACCTCTTAGACAATGAGAAATAAAAGAATCTTTAATTTGTTTAATGCTCCACTTCTGATTTTAAAAACAAAGAACATTGCTACATCAATGTTTTTTGGATGTTTCCTTGTATTTGCTGAATTTTGATGGCTTTTGTTTCAATTCATTTAATTCTTATAAATATGAAAAAAATATGGATAATTATCTCGGCTCTGCTGACCGGGTTGATGAGTACTACTTCAGCTCAAAATATGGTATTTGGGGATTACTTTAGAGATACTACACTTCGTCTCGATTATTTTCACACAGGTAACACTACTGAAGATATTTTTGCACCCGATCGTATCCTAAACGACGGTCCCTGGCCAGGAAGCAAAACTCATCTTTTGGATGAGCTCCCATTGGGGCCCTATTTTTTTGAAGTGGAAGACGCAGCCAGCGGTCGATTGATTTTTAGCAGGGGCTTTGCCAGTATTTTTGGGGAATGGCAATCCACCCCGGAAGCCGTCAACTATGGCACTTTTCATGAATCGGTACGTTTTCCCTGGCCCAAAAAACCGGTAGTGGTTTATATAAGTAAAAGACAAAGTGATAATACTTTTCAACGCATCTGGCAAATAAGCATTGATCCAGCTTCCAGAGCGGTAAATCCTTCACCCCTCCCGCCTTCGTATGAATGGTGGGAAGTGTTTTGCAACGGAAAACCCGAGCATAAGGTAGATATCGTGGTTTTGGGCGATGGTTATTCTTTTGCTCAGAAAGAAAAGTTTAAAGGTGATGCAGAGAGGCTTGTGGGTGAGTTGTTTAAGGTTGAACCTTTCAAATCGCGAAAAACCGACTTTAATGTAAGAGCCTTATGGACGCCTTGTGCATTGGAGGGTATCAACAAACCTCACCCGGGTGTTTTCAGACGAACCCCTCTTTCACTTACCTATGGTGCCTTCGATTCAGAGCGCTATGTTCTGGGCTTTGATAATCGCACCCTTAGAGATGTAGCAGCCACAGTTCCTTACGATTTCACTTTTATTATAGTGAATGAACGAACTTATGGAGGAGGGGGCATATATAACCTCTATGCAACCGTTTCGGCCGATAATAAATTCTCTGATTACATATTTGTACACGAATTTGGTCATCATCTGGCTGCTCTGGCCGACGAATATTACACTTCTGCGGTAGCCTATGAAGCACCCGATACCCAGGTTGAACCCTGGGAACCTAATATTACAGTCCTCAAAGACCCTGCAAATCTAAAATGGAAACACCTGGTTGAGGAAGGTACTCCCATTCCAACGCCCTGGGATAAGAAAGAGTATGATAGTTTTAGTTATGAAATTCAAAAAAAGAGAAAAGCTATTCGTGAGAAAGGAGAGCCGGAGGAGGTGATGGAGGCCTTGTTTGAATATGAACGTAATCATGAACGTGAAGCCATAGCCAGGATGAAGTATACGGGTAAAGTTGGGGCTTTTGAGGGGGCTGGTTATCAGCAATACGGTCTTTACAGGGCTGAAACCGATTGTATTATGTTTACGCGCAATAAACAAGCCTTCTGCAGGGTATGTCAGGACGCTATTCAAAAAGTTATCGATCAATACTGCCGTTAAAACAAGAATGTATGAAGAGGCTTCTACTGGTGGGCTTTTTTTGGATAGTTAACATTGGCCTGGCCGAAGCCTCACTCCCTGATTCCTTGCTTAACCGTATTGCCAGGATAGAACCGCAGAGGAAAATGGCTGCCCTGATAGAATTCGGGAACCGTATGCTTACCTCACACCCCGCATTGGCGGAAGAAGCCGGTTTGATGGCATGGAAACTCACCCATTCACTGGATGATCTTAGGCTCAAGCGTGAGGCAGCCTTTTGGCTAGGCAAATACTATCAAAGCACCGGCTCAGATTTTAAGAAGGCTGCCTATTACTATAAAAAATCGGTGAGTTTTTCTTCGAGTGATAATCCGCGGATGCTGGCTGACGTTATGATGCAGCTGGCTTCTTCCTATCTGTTTGAAAAATCAATGGATTCAGCTCGTTATTATGCCCAAAGGGCTGCTTACATTTACCGCCAAATTCCGGATGAGGAAAGTTATGTCACGGCTCGCCTATTAGCTGGAAATATTTTTTTAGAAATAAAACAGGTAGATTCAGCTATTTCCAATTTTGCCCTATCAGCCGACGCGCTGGAAAATTTAATCAAGGTTACTGTCCCGGATGCTCCCAAATTCAAGCAGTATCTTACACGTATGGCCGAGATTAAGTCAATGCTGGCCCATACATGGCTGCTCAAGGGCAATTATCGCGTGGCTACTGCTGAAATTAATAAAGCGCTGGCCCATGCTGTATTAGCAGGCAATAAATATCTGCACCTCCATCTATCTCTCGATTATGCGGATATTTACGCCAGGCAAGGCATATATGAAAAATCGCTGGAGGTCTTGTTTAGAATGTTAAAAGACTATGAGAAACAAGATGATGCAAACGTTTTGGCCGAAATATGGCAACGAATTGGGGTGATATATGCCTCTTTGGGTGAAATGGAGAAGTCGCAACAAAACCTGAGAAAGTCGGTAGAATTATTAAATTCAGCGGGGAATGTGGCTGCAACAGCTGCTGTTTATGCCGTCATGGGCGATGGATATTATAACGATCGAAAGTACGATACGGCGGAAGTCTATTATCGTAAGTCCTTTGAAATCAATCGGAAGTTTGAGAATTTGCGTGGTATTATGGAAGATCTGGTGCGTCTGGGCAATCTGGCCATAGCCCAGGGTAAGCTAAACGATGCCGAGACATTTTTTGGGGAGATACTACGTCAGGGAACTACGCACGATTCCACTTTGATGGCCAGCGCATGGAAAGGCATAGCGCAGCTTAACCTTAGAAAAGGACATTTATCCGAAGCCATCTATTTTGCCCAGAAGACCTATCAACATGCAGAAGGCGTTGGTGACCTGAACAGCCTTGTGGAAATGGCCAATCTTCTGGCGGAGGCTTTTGCTGCAACAGGCGATTATAAGAATGCCTATCAATGGCAACGCGTTCGAAGTGCATGGTACGATTCCCTTAATTTAATAGGTCATAAGAAAGAAATTACCCGCCTGCAGGCTCGGTACGATTTCGAGAAAAAGGAGGCTGAATTGACGCTCGAGAAGGAAAAAAGTCGCAATCTGGCCCGCACGCAACGCCTTATTCTCTATTTTTCGGTTTTAGGTATTTTGCTTGTAGTAATTATCGCCCGTTTGCTTTACAACAGAGAAAAGGAACGCCGATTAACAGAGAGCCTAAACTACCGTCGCGAAGCCGAATTGGCGCGGACACGTCAGGCTTTGATGGAAGTCGAGGTGAAAGCCCAGGAACTGGAGCAAAAACAGTTGAAGGAAGATTTGAGGAAACAATCAGCTCATCTCACTAATCTGGCCATTATTATAGCGCAAAAGAACGAATTTATCAATCAGCTTAAGGATCAGATTAAAAATCTACGCCAGGCCCAGGGGCAAGAGAAAGACAAATGCATGGCAGACCTCATTCATCAAATTAATCATCAACAACGACTCAATGCCGACCTCGACCACTTTCGCAAAGAAGTGGAGGTTGCTCATCAAAATTTTTACAAACGATTGGCAGAGATTTGTCCATCCCTCACATCACACGATAAAGACCTGGCCGGATTATTGCGCATAGGTCTGTCTTCCAAAGATATAGCATCGTTTAACAATGTGTCGGTTAAAGCGGTTGAAATGAGCCGCTATCGGCTTCGTAAAAAACTCAATTTGTCTACGGATGAAAGCCTGGTGGATTTTCTCCAGAATCTTTCCTGAAGGTGGAGACTCTTTCTGAGTTTTTTCAAAAAGTAGTAGTCAAGCCCTAATTAATTTATTGTTTATTAATTAAATAGTATTTATCCATGTAGAGCTAAATGGGTTTAGGTCTTCAACCCAAATGCTGCATTGTAGAGGTTAGATAGAACCCTGGTATTTGGTAAACGAGTTTTCTGAGGATAATTTTGCCCTACTTTCTTACCGAAAGCTCCCTTTCTCCAAACTTGGCACAATTTTCCCTGCGGAAAATAATGCCGACCAAAAACAATCAAACCATTAAGGCAGGCGGGCCGCATTTAGGATTTTGGTTAACCCTTTTTGTTTCAAATGGCCTGCCTCCTTTTTTTATAAGAGGTAAAAGTTGCAATCAATGTATATTATTATATATAAATTTGCGCACCAAACTTTAGCCCATGAAAAGACTGATTTTAACTCTCTCATTACTCATCGTATTGTCAAGTTTGCAGTCAATAGCCCAGCAGAATGGTAATCAACTGCCGGCTGTAACGGTCAAAAACATAATGGGTCAATCGGTTCATACGGACCAACTGTCCAATAATGGCAAACCTATGATCGTCAGCTTCTGGGCTTTATGGTGTAAGCCATGCATTAAAGAATTAACCACGATAGCGGAGGTTTACCCCGATTGGGTCGAGGAAACCGGAGTAAAGTTTATAGCTGTTTCCATTGATGATCCCCGTTCTTCCTCGAAGGTTAAGCCTTTTGTAGATGGTAAAGGATGGGAGTTTGAAGTTTTGCTCGACCCTAATGGCGATTTCAAACGAGCCATGAATGTCAACCTGATTCCTCATACTTTTGTGGTGAATGGCAAGGGTGAGATCGTCTGGCAGCACACTTCTTTCGCCGAAGGAGGAGAACTCGAACTTATCAACATTATTCGCAAACTTAACCGTGGCGAGAGCCTTAATTAAACAGTGGTAATTTCCTAGCAAAGAACCTCATGAAAAAAATATTTCTACCTGTGGTTACAGGTCTTTTATGGCTCAATGGACTGCATGCGCAGGACCTTATCGAGAAAGCCTCGGTTAATGCCAATTTTCAGACTGATGCTGCCCTGTATACTAATGACAAGGCGTTAGGCCTTGATAAGACGACACTGGCTGGGAAAAGGCTGGGCATTAACGGATATACACAGGTTAACTACACCCTTCAAAATTTCTCAGCCGGCCTGCGTTACGAGGCTTTTATGCCTCCCATGCTCGGTTTTCCTAGCGAACTTCAGGGTAATGGTATTGCCCACTGGTTTGTTAAATACCAGGTCGACAGATTTACCATCAATGCCGGTAATATCTATGAGCAGTTTGGTACAGGCATGATATTGCGCACCTACGAAGAATGGAGCCTGGGCTACGATAATGCTTTGAACGGGGTAGGGGCACATTTTACCCCCTTGGAAGGAATAACCGTGAAGGCTGTTGCTGGTTACCAGCGCAGCTATTGGGAGAAGTTTGAATCGGGCAATAGGGGTATCGTCAGAGGAGTATATGCCGATGTCAACTTCAACGAAATGATAAGTGCGCTGGAAGAAAGCCCCTGGAAAATTTCCCTGGGAACGGGTTTCGTGAGTAAGTATGAAAAGATGGCCACTAAAACCCTGATACGACCTATTGATAATCAAGGGAGTTACGAAAAATACGAATACAAACTCCCCGCCAATGTGGGGGCATGGTCGATGATGGCCATCCTGGGTTACGGCAACTGGAGTTTGATGGCGGAGTATGCCCGGAAAGATCCTAATCCCTCGGCTCTCAACAACTATATTTACCGCAATGGACAGGCTTTGCTGGCTCAACTGTCATACAGCCGTAAGGGTTTAGGCATTCAACTGATGGCCAAACGTATTGATAATATGGGCTTTAAATCGCGGATGGATGAAAAAGGCAATGTGCTTGACATCAATTTCCTGCCTCCAGTAACTATGGTTCACGCCTATTCCTTTGCCAATATGTATCCCTACGCCACGCAACCCAATGGAGAGATGGCGTTTCAGGGACAGGTTAATTATAAAATCCCACGAAACACCAAGCTGGGTGGTAAATACGGCACCGATATAGAAATTTATTTTGCCAGGGTCAACAGTATTAAAAAGGAAAGCCCTGCACCTGGTA
Source organism: Bacteroidales bacterium (assembly GCA_049969475.1). Taxonomy (GTDB): domain Bacteria; phylum Bacteroidota; class Bacteroidia; order Bacteroidales; family TTA-H9; genus UBA2030. Next base: position 125,262 of record JBMFOU010000004.1, read on the forward strand.
TCCCTATAGACTCTACGGGAACGCTGGGTTATTCTTCTCCTTTTTTTACCCTGGGAGATGAAATTTACTACCAGGACCTGAAAGTGCAGGTATTTCGTAAATTCTCCTCCTCGTTTAAAACCACGGCCGCCTGGTTTAACCAGATATACAACAAAGATGTAATAGAAGGCCACAACAACGAATATGGAAAGGTTTACACCCATATAGGAGTACTGGATATGACCTACAAGCTGAGCGAGAAGCAAGCGCTCCGGCTTGAACTGGAGGCGCTTTTTACTCAGCAGGATAAGGGCAACTGGATGGGAGCGACGCTCGAATATACCATTGCTCCCCATTGGTTTTTCTCGGTAATGGATGAATATAATTATGGGAATCCCTCGAAGGATAACAAACTGCATTATTACGGAGTATCTGCCGGATATTCCATTAAGTCTTCCCGCCTGTCCATCAGCTATGGACGTCAGCGCGAAGGCCTGTTGTGCGTTGGAGGTATTTGCCGCTACGTACCGGCTTATACAGGTTTGGGTATAACCATAACTTCCACGCTTTAATAGTTTTATCTTAAATTGACCAGATTCATGAAAAGAAAATATTTGACTCCGCTGCTTGCCTCATTTATCCTTTTGCTTTTTGCCTGCGAGAAAATTGAGGCTCCCTATCTTGAATTGGTTGACCGGCACATAGATACGGGACAGAATACCGGAGACACCAGCTATAAGCGAATAGTTTTGCTGGAGGATTTCACGGGGCACAAGTGTGTCAATTGTCCTGAAGCCGCAGCATTGGCCCATCAACTTTCGTTGGCTCATTCCAACCAATTGGTTATCATTGGAGTTCATGCCGGATTCTTCGCAAGCCCCGACGCCAGCGGAAACTACACTGCCGATTACCGGACACCAGAGGGCAATGCTCTGAACGAATACTTTGGAATCATGATGTATCCCACGGGGCTCATCAACCGAAAACCTTACCATGGCACGCTCCGGCTCACACCCGACAAATGGGAAGCAGCTCTTGAGGCTGCGCTCCAGGGGGAACCCGAGGCTTTTATTACATTGAAAAATTATTACAATGCCAACCAGAGAAAATTGCAGGTGCAAACCAAAGTGAAGGCGCTTTCCGACCTAACCGGCCCTATAAATTTGACATTGTGCATTATTGAAAATGATATTGTTTCACCGCAGAAAAATAACAAGACCTCGGTGGGCCCTGTGCCAGATATTCTCGATTATAAGCATAAACATGTCCTGAGGGCTTGTTTAAATGGAGTGTGGGGCGAGCCTGTGAACGGGGGACTCGACTTAACCCGGAATACTTATTTCAGCTTCAATCATTCATTTGTTTTGCCGGATAATTGGAATGCTGACCATTGCGAAGTAGTTGCTTTTCTGCATTTTACGTCTGGCGACAGGAAAGACGAGGTTATTCAGGCAGCCGCGAGAGCGATTCTTGAATAAGTTATTGAAAACATCAAAACAATAGATACATGAAGTTGCGTGGATTTGTGGCGGCATTGCTAATGCTGCCTTTTATGCTGACAATCAATACCGTTAGGGCCCAGGTGCTGGAACCTGTAAAATGGAGCTTTTCGCAAGAAAAGACGGGCGAAAAGGAATACACTCTTACTTTAACGGCTAAAATCGACAAAAACTGGCACCTCTATTCGCAGTATGTCAAAGAGGGCGGGCCAATACCCACCTCGTTCCGCTTCGATCCTTCCTCCGATTACCAGCTTATAGGTAAGGTAGAAGAACCGCGGCCCAAACGTATGTTCGATCCTAACTTCGATATGGAAGTGGCCTATTTCGATCACCGGGCCGATTTCAAACAAAAAATCAAGGCTTTGGTTGACAGGCCTTTCAAGGTAAAAGGTGCCCTTGAATTTATGTGTTGCGACGACAGTAGATGCCTGCCGCCCACCGAAGTTGAGTTTGAGTTTTCCATTAACCCCGGTAGAAGCTCTGAAAATCAGATAGTGGCTGAGGCTAAACCTCAAAAAACTGATTCGGCCAAAGGGGCATCGCTGGTAGAACCTTTACAAATCGCACAGGCAGGGGACAGTGTTGCTAACCTAGCCGCCACCGAAGAGCAAGAGTCTGGATCGACTTCTGCATTATGGGCTTTTTTCTGGGTGGCATTTTTGGGTGGTCTATTGGCTATCCTTACTCCCTGTGTGTTCCCCATGATTCCTATGACCGTAAGCTTTTTTATGCACGACGAGGGAAACAAGGCCAAGGCCCGCTTCCAGGCAATCGTTTACGGAATTAGCATTATTGCCATTTACACCATTATTGGAACCGTGGTAGCCCTGACCCTGGGGGCTAACTTTGCTAATTTCCTGAGCACCCATTGGCTCCCCAATATTTTCTTCTTCCTTATCTTCATGGTTTTTGCCGCGTCATTCTTCGGAGCCTTCGAAATCGTGCTCCCCAGCTGGCTTATAAACAGAACCGACCAAAAAGCCGACAAAGGGGGACTCGTAGGGGCATTCTTTATGGCTTTTACGCTGGTGCTCGTATCTTTTTCCTGTACGGCTCCCATCGTGGGCTCTATTCTGGTGGCTTCCGCCAGTGGACAGGTGCTCAAACCTATCATGGGTATGCTTGGCTTTGGGCTTGCCTTTGCGTTACCTTTTACCCTCTTCGCTCTATTTCCTGGCTGGCTCAGTAATTTACCCAAGTCAGGTGGCTGGCTCAATTCGGTGAAGGTGGTGCTGGGCTTTATCGAAGTGGCCCTGGGTCTCAAATTCCTTAGCGTTGCCGACCAAACTTATCACTGGGGCATTCTCGATCGAGAGATATACATTGCCATCTGGATTGTAGTATTTACCCTCATGGGCTTTTACCTCCTAGGTAAGATTCGCTTCAAACACGATTCGGAGGTGCAGCATATCGGGGTATTTCGTCTCACTCTGGTTATCATTACTTTCTCGTTTGTGGTTTACCTGATTCCAGGCATGTGGGGTGCTCCCCTGAAGGCCCTGGCGGGATATCTTCCCCCCCAGTCGTCGCACGACTTCGACCTCAACCAGGTGATACGCGACAATGCCAAGCTTATCATGGAAAGCGGTAATACTGCTTCGTGGCAGGGTGAGAAAAAAGAAAGTTGCGATGCTCCCAAGTACGCCGATTTTCTGCACCTTCCCCATGGACTGGAAGGCTATTTTGACTATGAACAAGGGATGGCCTGTGCCAAAAAGCTCAATAAACCCGTATTTATCGATTTCACCGGGCATGGATGTGTTAATTGCCGCGAAATGGAAGCTCGCGTCTGGTCGCATCCGGAGGTGCTCAAACGCCTGAAAAATGATTTTGTCATCATCGCTCTGTATGTTGACGACAAAACGGAACTACCTGAAAGTGAGTGGGTGGTGTCTTCATACGATGGAAAACTGAAGAAAACCATAGGTAAGAAATATGCTGATTTCCAAATATCGAGGTTCAATGTAAATGCCCAGCCTTACTATGTGCTTCTGGACCCCGATGGCAATTTGCTGGTTCCTCCCAAGGCTTACGACCTCAATGTGGATAATTTTATCCGTTTCCTCGACGCTGGCCTTGAGGCCTTCCGCAAGAAACAACTCTAAGCTTACTATTTGTAATACTCCTTACTAAGACTACCAGCGGCTGACCGGGTTGAAATCCGAAGTCAGCCGCATTTTTTTTGAAAATCAGGTAGGGACACTGCCTGCCAGCTCCTGGGCATAAGTTGCTGAAACCGGCCTGAGGATGTTTGGGATAATTGGTGATTTTTAAAAAGACTTAGATGTGCAACCTTTAAGTACCCTGAGCGGGCAGGCATTACATCGGGTCCACAAACACGGTGATTTGCACCCTGCTGTAGGCTTTGTTTTTCTGAATTTGTTCCAGCGTCGTTCGAATAAAAGCCTTGATACCTGCCAGGTTGCCTGTCTTGTCGAGTTTTAGCAGGATCTGCCGGATGTGCTGGCCACGTATGCGTGCCACAGGGGGGGCTTCGGGTCCCAGCACCCGGTCTTTTAATTCCTTCATCAACAAATGGCCCATTTCAGTTGCAGCCCCCACCACCACTTCTTTCTCTGCATGTTTGAGTTCTATGAGTATTAACCGGGAATAGGGCGGATAGTTGTATTTCAATCTTTCGCTCATCTGGTGGTTGAACATGGCTTCATAGTCGTTTTCAACTACATAGCGTATAGCCGGGTGTTCAGGGTTATTGGCCTGAATGATTACGGTACCTTGTTTGGCACGACGGCCGGCTCTGCCACTTACCTGGGCCATGAGTTGATATGCTCTTTCAAATGCTCTGAAATCGGGATGAGCCATAAGAGCATCGGCATGCAGGATGCCCACCAGCGATACATGGTCGAAGTCGAGCCCTTTAGTTACCATTTGTGTTCCTACCAGGATGTCTATTTCCCGATCTTCGAATCGACGAATGATCTCATGATGTGCGTTTTTTGTTCTCACAGCGTCGATGTCAAGGCGGGCTATTCGCGCCTCAGGAAAAAAAATGGCCAGCTCGTCCTCCATTTTTTCCGTACCAAAACTTTTCATAATCAGGCCTGTATTGTGGCACACCGGGCATTCGGAGGGCACGGGAGCAGTATAGCCGCAATAATGACACTTCAACTGATGGGTACTCAGGTGATACACCATGGATACGTCGCAATTCCGGCAGGTAGGTATCCAGAAACATTGGTCGCATTCGATGCGGGGGGCATAACCCCGCCGGTTTTGAAACATGATGACTTGTTCCTGGTTTTTCAGGGCTTCGGCGGTGAGTTCGAGCAGGCGCTCGGAGAAGATGGATTTAAGCCGATTCTCCTTTCGCTGCTGGGCCAGGTTGATAATTTCAATCCGGGGCATCAGAATGTCGCCATAGCGGTTCAAAAGGGCGGCAAATCCGAATTTACCGCTTCGAGCATTATTGTAGCTTTCGAGCGAAGGAGTGGCTGTGCCGAGCACCACTCTGGCACCACAAAGGCTGGCCAGGTAAATGGCTGCATCACGGGCCTGGTAGCGGGGGGCGGGATGATTCTGGTAAAACGATGTGTCGTGTTCTTCATCCACAATGATAAGCCGCAATTGGCTGAATGGCAGAAAAAGCGCCGAACGTGCTCCAGCCACCACGCTGAGTCGTTCGAAACCATAGAGGGGATTATCAGATACCCGGTTCCATATTTCCGCCCTTTCCTTTTCGTTGTAACGTGAATGGTAAACCCCCACTTTTTCACCGAAATATTTTCGCAAGCGTCGTATGATTTGTGCTGTGAGGGCTATTTCGGGCAAAAGATACAACACCTGGCCCCCCGCCTCCACCACCTCTTTCATCAGGCGGATATATATCTCCGTCTTCCCGCTGGAGGTGACTCCATGCAGCAGGACGGTTTGTTTTTCCTTTAGTTGCTCTTTGATTTGTACGAAAACCTCTTCTTGTCGGGGGGTAAGCTGTACTACCTGTACTTCGGCGGTGGGTTCGTCTTCAAACCGGCTAATCACTCGTTTATCGGCAACCAGTATGTTTTTTTTAATGAGGGCATCCAGGCCTGTGGCGTTTCCTTTGAGTGCGGCCACCACCCGGTTTTTGCTGATGCTCTCAGAGCCGCCTGTAAGACTGAGAAAGACCATGAGGGCATCGCTCTGGCGGGGCGCCTTTTTTTCGAGTTGGTTGAATAGCTCATTCAGTAAGTCCTCGCTCTGATAATCCGGATGCAGGGTCAGGTAGGTGATTTCGCGGGGTTTGAAACGATTTTCGAGTTCTTCATGAATCAACACCACTCCATGGTCGATCAGTTTTTTCACCAGGGGCATGGGGTTAGTCAGGCCGGTGATACGAGCTACTTCGTTGAGCGAGAGTTCGTTTTGCATTTCGCAGGCCTCAGTCACGAGTAGTTCTTTGTCGTTGAGGCGATTGTAGTCGCGGTCGAAGAGAGGGTTGAGTACTATACGGGTTTCGCTGGCCAGGCGCAGGGCCGCCGGCAAAGCAGCGTTCATTACTTCACCCACCGTACACATGTAATAGTTTGCCATCCATTCCCAGAACCTGAAATGTAGTTCGCCGATGAGCGGCACGGGATCTGCCAGGGCCAGGATATATTTGGGCGTGTAGCCCTGTGGAATATTTTCGTGGATGCGTCGTACCAGGGCCGTGTAGATTTTTTGCTTGCCAAACTGCACCACCACCCGGTGCCCGGGTTGTATTTGCTCCGAGAGCTCATGAGGGATTCTGTAGGTGAAGTAACCCTCCACACTCAAGGGAAGCAATACATCGGCAAAAAAGGTGCGGCGTTCAGTCACGGTTATGCGAATTTTCAGGTTTCATCGGGCCCCTCAGGGGCGTCGGAACGATAGCGGGCTTTGCGACTCCCTTCATAAATCTCGAAACGTGCATAGCGACATTCCAATGGGCCGTTGTATAGCGTGAGCCTGGGTTTGGGCTTGAGTCCTATATGTTTGAAAGCATGAAAATCGGATGAGATAATCCAGGCATCGAACCCCTGATAGTGATGTTTCAGGGTGTCGCCAATAGATTGGTAGAGTGCGACGATATCGTTGGGTTTCAATCGTTCGCCATAGGGGGGATTGCAAACCAGTACGCCGGGGCCGTCGAAAGAGGTTTCCCTGAAATCAGCTCTTTTCAGGGTGATATCGTTTTCAAAACCTGCCCTGCGAATGTTTTTTCGGGCATTGAGCAGGGCCTTTTCGTCAATATCGCTGCCAAATATCTCCACTTCCTGAGCTCGTCTGCGTTTTCTTGCATCGCTTTTGATGTCTTCCCAGAGCAGTCGGTCGAAATCGCGCCAGCGCATAAAACCGAAATGCTGGCGGTATTGTCCTGCCGGAATATTTTGGGCCAGCATGGCCGCCTCAATGAGCAGGGTACCACTGCCGCAAAAGGGGTCTACAAAGTTGACTTCACCTTTCCACCCCGTGAGTCCAATAAGCCCGGCAGCCAGCACTTCGCTGATGGGGGCTTCGCCTACGGCCACGCGATAACCTCTTTTGAAAAGCGGCTCGCCGCTGCTGTCGAGATAAAGCGTGCAATGGGTTCGGTTAACAAAAAGGCTCAGGTGAATATCTGCATCCTCTTTGCTTACACTGGGCCTGCGGCGGTACTTTTCGTTAAACCAATCGGCAACGGCATCCTTCACTTTCAGGGAAATATAATGCGAATGGTCGAAAGGGGAATTTACCAGCACCGATTCCACCACAAAGGTGTCTCTGAAGGACATCAATGCATCCCAATTATAACTTTTCACTCCTTCATAGAGTTCCTCCACAGTATTCGCTTCAAATTCTGTAAGGGGAACCAATATTTTAAGAGCATATCGACTCAGATAATTAGTTTTGTAAATCAATGCTTTATCGCCTTCGAAGGCTACGGCGCGGGTAAGCTTTTGTATTTGGGTGGCACCCAGGGTCGTGAGCTCTGCGGCCAGCAGGTCTTCGAGCCCAGAAAGGGTTTTAGCCACCAGTTGACGGGTTTGCTGAGGAATCACTGGGGATGTATTAAGGTTCAACAAAATTAGAAATCAAGCCCATTAGGCAATATATTTCTGGCTAAGCTTTTTAATGGCCCGATTGAAAAGTAAGGCCAATCCGAAGATTGAGATAATAACAAAGAGGGGAAGCAAGAGCTGGTCGGCACGGCTATAGGAAGGGTTTTGCAGAAATGCGACCAGGTCGCGGGTTTGGGTACCGGCCAGGAAAAACAACATGGTGCGCGGAAACATCCCCACCATGGTTCCTGTAATATAGGGTAATAAACTGACCTTCATACGACTCAGGGCTACATTGGTCATGGCAAACGGAAGCACAGGCGATAGGCGACAGAAGAAGAAAAGGAGAAATTGTTGCTCACCCAGGACATCGAAGAAGCGCTTCAGCCCCGGATGGATGAATCCTTCGGAGCCTGTAATCCAACGGTTGATGATTTTGCCGAACAGGAGGCCCATAAGGGCTGCGGCCGGATAGGCAATCATCATCAGCAAGAGACCTTTCCAACCAAAGGCATAGCCTGAAATGACAGCTATGAACGTAGTGGGGGTGAGGCCCAGAAACATGGTAAAAGCCGCCGCTGTATAAAAAATCAATGTGTATAATGCAGATGCAGCTATGAGGGAGATTTTATCATGAAAAAGAAGTAAAAGCGTAGATGAAACAAGGGCGGGCATGGCTCCGAAAAAAGCTATAAGGCCAAACCATGAAGGTTCAGCCTTGAGCATCTGCTGTAAATTTTTAAACAGGGTCATTCTCATGCCCTGACTCAGATGAGTTTTTTGTAACGTATGCGATGGGGGGTGTCGTCGCCCAGGCGTTTGCGTCGATTTTCTTCGTACTCGCTGTAGGAACCTTCGAAGAAGTAAACCTGAGAGTCGCCTTCGAAAGCCAGAATGTGGGTGGCCACACGGTCGAGGAACCAACGGTCGTGTGAGATGATGACGGCGCATCCGGCAAAGTTGAGCAGACCTTCTTCGAGGGCGCGCAGGGTGTTAACGTCTATGTCGTTGGTGGGCTCGTCGAGGAGCAAAACATTGGCCTCGCTTCTGAGCGTGAGGGCCAGATGCAAGCGGTTGCGCTCGCCACCGGATAATACCCCGCATTTTTTGCCCTGGTCGGCTCCCGTAAAGTTGAATCTCGCCAGGTAGGCCCGGGCATTGATTAGCCTGCCACCCAAATAAAACTGTTCGTTTCCTTCCGATACTACTTCGAAGACCGACTTCTCCGGGTCTATACGTGTATGGGCCTGGTCTACATAGGCCAGTTTTACAGTTTCCCCTATAATAAATTCCCCTTTATCGGGTTTTTCCTGTCCCATGATGAGTCGGAAAAGGGTAGTCTTACCGGCACCGTTGGGGCCTATCACACCAACAATCCCCGCCGGTGGAAGGGAGAAACTGAGGTTTTCGAACAATAGTTTTTCCCCATAGGCTTTGGCTACATTATGGGCCTCAATAACTTTATTGCCCAGCCTAGGACCGTTGGGAATGTATATCTCGAGTTTTTCTTCTTTTTGCGTTACGTCTTCACTAAGCAGCTTTTCGTAGGCATTCAGCCTGGCTTTCGATTTAGCCTGTCGGGCTCTGGGGGCCATGCGAACCCACTCCAGCTCGCGCTCCAACGTCTTGCGACGACGGCTTTCGGCTTTCTCTTCCATGGCTAAGCGCTGGGTCTTTTGCTCTAGCCACGAAGAGTAGTTGCCTTTCCAGGGAATACCTTCTCCTCTGTCGAGTTCTAAAATCCATCCGGCTACGTTGTCCAGAAAATAACGGTCGTGCGTAACGGCTATCACCGTCCCCTTATAGTTTTGTAAATGATGTTCCAGCCATTCTATGCTTTCAGCATCCAGATGGTTGGTGGGCTCATCGAGCAGCAAAATGTCGGGTTGTCGCAACAGTAAACGCGTGAGGGCTACCCGACGACGCTCCCCACCCGAAAGATTCTTTACCGGCGTATCGGGCTCGGGGCAACGAAGTGCATCCATGGCCTTCTCTAATCGACTATCGAGCTCCCAGCCGTCGTAGTGGTCTATTAGCTCGGTAAGCTCTCCCTGTCGGGCGATAAGCCGATTCATTTCTTCATCGTCCAGGGGTTCCATGAAGCGGTTGTTAACCTCTTCGTACTCTTTCAGAATATCTACAATTTCCTGGACGCCTTCTTCCACTACTTCCCTCACGGTTTTATTATCGTCGAGATGAGGCTCCTGTTCCAGGTAACCTATGGTGTAGCCCGGAGAATGAACCACTTCACCCTGATACGATGTATCTACCCCGGCTATTATTTTCAGCAGACTCGACTTACCGGCTCCATTCAATCCTATGATGCCTATTTTGGCTCCATAAAAAAACGATAGGTAAATGTCTTTGAGAATCTGTCGGTTGGGAGGCACTACCTTGCTAACTCCAACCATCGAAAAAATAATCTTTTTATCGTCCGACATATGTTCAAATTGTTGTGCAAAGGTACGAATTCCCCTCAACCTTCTTCGGCACTTGGGTCTTTCCTCTAAAGGTTATTGTTTCTGAATGCAGGTTTAAGTTATTGATTAACAAATAGGTGTTCTTAAAACCCCATGTCCGCTTAGTGTTCCAGCGCTGGTTCTTCTCATATTTTTAGTTTTTAGACAAGGACTTTTCTTGTTTTAATTGTTATTAGATTGGTCAAATTTTTGATGGAGGCAGTCGGTGCTTGAGTTGCAAATCTTTAATAACTCGTTGGAGCGAATGAAGAAATTTTCATTCTTTAGCCTTTTCTCAATTCTCATTATCTTTTGGTCAGGGCTGAATGCCCAGGAGACACGGCGTATCTGTGGTCAGGTGCGCGACGAGAGCGGACGTCCATTGCCCATGGCCTATGTTTCTTTGGAGCAGCCGGTAAAAACGGCAGTAACCGACGAAGGGGGTAATTTTTGCATCGCGGGTCTTCGTCCCGGGGTTTATCATCTGCACATTAGTTTCTTGGGTTACAATTGTATTCACGATTGTGTGGCCGATTTGAGTTCCGGCGATGCCTGGCTCGACCTTTCCATGCAACCTGAAGCAAAAAACCTCAGCGGGGTGGAGGTTAGTGCTGAAAATCAACGCAAACCCCAGGCGTTGTCGGGGGTATCGACTGAAGTAGCCCGAAAGGCTGACCTGTTGACACATCAGAGAAGTAATTTGATAAAATCGCTGGAATATATGCCGGGTCTGAGAGCCATGGAGATAGGGCAGGGGCTGGCCAAACCGGTGATACGGGGTTTAGGTTTCGACCGTGTGGTGGTGGCCGAGCAGGGTGTGAAGCAAGAGGGACAACAATGGGGAGCCGACCACGGCCTCGAAATAGATGCTTTTGGCGTGGAAGAGCTCGAGGTGGTGAAAGGACCCCTTTCTTTGCTGGTTGGCTCCGATGCAGTAGGAGGTGCTCTGATGCTTAAAGCACCAACAGTGCCTGCCGAAGGCACGTTTTCGGGTGAGGCTACCCTGACCGGACATTCGGTGAACGATTATGCTGCAGCCAGCATAGGTCTGAAAGGGAATCATAGAGGCTGGTTCAGCCATTTGAGGACTTCCCTTATTTCTTACGCCGACTACCGGGTACCCGCCGACAGTTTTTTTTACAACAACTTCAGGTTACCGATTTTTAATCATCGACTAAAAAATACGGCAGGTAATGAACGCAGTATTCAACTGGGCACAGGCTTTGTAAACTCAAAGTCGCTCACCCGTGTTTTATATTCTGATTACTATTCCAGAGCCGGATTTTTTCCGGGTGCACACGGTATTCCTACCCTCAACAAAATTTTACCCGGCGGCAGCAGTCGCAATATTGAACTGCCCTATCAGGAGGTATTTCACAGAAAAACCCTCATCAATCAGGTTTTTTATGGTATCACCCAAAAATGGAGTCTTACCGGTGGTTACCAGGATAATCTGCGTAGAGAGTGGTCGAAATTTCACACGCATTATCCCAATCAGCCGCCCCCTGATACCAACCCTGACCTGGAGTTGCAACTTCGACTGAAAACCCTGAGCTTGGGTGTGGAAACCGAGCCTATGGATGGCTTAGGATGGCTTGCGGGCTTTCAGGTGCAGCATCAATGGAACCAGACAGCAGGGTACATGTTTTTGCTGGCTCCCTATCGCCGGACCCAGGCGGGAACCTTTGTTGTCTACCGGGGTGAATCCTCTCCGCAGTTTCGATACAGTGCCGGACTGCGATACGATTATGGCTTTATGCACATCGATAGTGTTTATTCGGAATATGCAGGGAAGGTGAAAAGCCACAATCTGCGCAAAACCTTCCACAGCCTCACTTTTTCGTTGGGTGGCGAATGGCAGGTAAATCCGCATGTGCGCTGGGTGGTAAATCTGGGCAAGGGCTTCCGACTCCCCTCGGCTATGGAACTCTCGGCCAATGGCATACACCACGGTAGCTTCCGTTACGAATTGGGAAACCCCAACCTGAAACCCGAAAACATGTACCAACTCGATGGGGGCTTTTACTACGAAACCCACGACATTTCTTTACAGTTTACTCCTTTTATAGCTTATGCGCCTGATTTTATTTTTCTTACCCCCACAGGTAGTTACCAATTGCCGGATGGAACGCCAGTGGCCGAGGCCGATGCAGGTCAGGTATTTATTTATCGGCAGGCGCATGCTTTGCGTACAGGGGCTGAAATGAAACTTACAGGTCGTTGGGGCCCGGGATTTTTTACCACCCTGGCCGGTGATTATGTGTATGCCACCGATTTTGATTACCCCCTTCCTTTCACTCCGCCTGCCGGGGCTCATCTCGAGCTGGGTCAATCCTTCAACCAGGGCTCGTGGAAAATCAGCTGGGGCTCAACCTTACATGCTATTAGCGCCCAAAACCGTGTAGCACGCAATGAGCTACCCACCCGTGGATATATTACCCAAGATATTATCTTTGCCCTACAAAAACATAGGTACCGCTTCATGCTTCAGTGGCTCAATATCTGGAACCAAAGGTATTTTAATCATATCGCCTTTTACCGCATCATTGAGCTTCCTGAAGCAGGAAGTAACCTCCAACTTACACTCCATATAAGTTTCTAAGGTATGTTGGTTAAGATGTCGCGCAAAACCTTGCTTGCCATTGGGCTGGTGCTCGTATTCAGTGCACCCCGCCTTTTGCAAGACCTCCACAGGTTCTCGGGACATCCGCATACCCTTATCTCATGCGCTTGCGCCAATAACACTGCCTCCTGTAGCCTCGAAGAACACAAAGAGGCCTGTCCTATATGTTCTTTCGAGCTGTTCCAGACTACCACACACCAATTTATCGTTCTCCTTCCGGAGATAGTTCTCCTCCGAACGATAACCTTCGGAACCCTCGTTTCAGACTACTCCGTCAACAATCCTTATACTGTCTTACCCCGGGCTCCGCCGGCAGCAGCTATTACAGCCAACATGTAGATATCATTGAAAGAGGTTCTTAACGCCCTTTCAGTCGATGGTTATTGATTCCGGATGAAAACAGGCCGGAAGGTTATATTTTTATAAACATCTAAAAATTAATTAATTATGAAAAAAATATTTTGGGTAATTCCTTTGATAGCTAGTATTTTGATTTTTTTGTCCTCCTGCGAGAAAGACAAGGATACCGTAAAACCAGTAATTGAACTGCACGAGCCTGCAGAGGGCGATACGCTGTGGGTGGGACAGGATGTACATTTTGAGGCCGATTTCAGTGATGATGTCGAACTGAAAGCCTGGAAAGTTGACATACACAACGATTTCGACGGACATGGGCATAAAAGCTCGCTGGCCGATGAAGAACCCTGGTTGTACACGCAAAGCTGGAATTTTGAGCCGGGCTTGCGCAACAGCCATGTACATACGCATGAAATTGTTGTGCCCTCCGAGGTGAATGGAAAACCCATTGCCACTGGGCCTTATCATGTGATGGTTTATTGCACCGATGCGGCTGGCAATGAAAGCTGGACAGTGGTGAAAGTGCAGATCGCCCGCAGATAGGTCTTTGCGATGTTTTATTGAAAGGTCTTCTCATAATCTGGGAAGGCCTTTTTTAATGTTTTTTTAGCCATGAATGCACGAATGTTTTATTGCCACGAATGCACGAATATTTATAAGATTTATTCGTTTTTTATTCGTGAATTCGTGGCTTTTATTATTTGCCACGGATGCACTAATGTTTTTTATAGCCACGAATGCACGAATGTTTTATTGCCACGAATGCACGAATATTTATAAGATTTATTCG
>JBMFOU010000005.1:0-70319 GCA_049969475.1 Bacteroidales bacterium
CTTTTAACAAATTTTTGATAATCAAATATTTGTATTATTGGCACAAATTTAGTTACTTCTCGGCTGACAAGACTTGAAATTCAATCTCAACAAAAACCAACTCATATGAAAAAGTTAATCTTCATCTTGATTTCTATAGCGTTTCTGGCATCATGCTCTAAAGAAGAAGCGCCCTCATTTGTAAATGAGGATGGTATTATACTCAATAATAATTCTCAGGAACTTAATCAACGCCTGACAATTATTAACGAACCCTTACAGCTCAAAGGGTTAAAATCAACACCCACATTCTCCTTAGTAGCCGATGCAGCTTCGCCCATTGTTAATGGCGTAAAGCTGAGTGCAAGCTATGTACACCGCCGTTATCAAAAGGTTTATGTCACCTATCATGAGAGAGGAAACGGATACGGTGGGGCTATCGTTGTATTTGATATCTCTGATCCTTACATGCCAAGCATTGTATCGCAGATGACATTTGAAAAAATAGACATCAATGCCTGCGATATCAATGCTAATGGAAGTGTTCTTTACCTGGCAGGTGCTCATAAGGCCAAAGGAGCAGTTGTGCTCAAAATAGCTATCGATGCTAATGGAATTATAACCTCTACGCCTGAACAGGTGAAAACTTTGAAAGTAGGTACCGCTGCCTCAGCCAATGGTATCATACAGGCCAGTAACTGGATCTATGTTTCTGCGGGAAATACCAATGGCGGACTCTTCGTATACAACAGAACTACCCTTGCCTATGTAGATTCCGACCTTTATAATGGTGCTAAATTCTCAACTGCCAATGGCAGAGTTAATGGCAAAAATCATATAAGCCTGGAAGTGGATGGTAGCAACAATGCTTATCTCCATGTATATGTAGTGGGTGCGGTAGACCCCAACACTGAGCATATTTGGCCTGTGGGTCAAGTTATTCATCAAAATGTTGAACCTGAGTTTGTCAACTTTGGTAAGGCTACCATTTTCATCCGCCCCAATTCAAATGTTTGCTATGTTTCATTGGGAATGTATGGCATGAAAGCCATTGACATAACCAACGGAAACCTTGTATATGAATCACCCGCTGGAATGATTACCTATGGTAATACCAACGGAGTAAGTGCTGATTCAAAGTACATCTACATGGCTAACGGTGCTCAGGGTCTCTACATAGCCAAAGCTCCCATTAGTGGAACAGAGGTTGAGATTGTCGGCATTTGGGACGATCCCCACTATCCTGGAAGTGCTAACCATGTTTACTCTGATGGCAGCTATATTTTCGTGGCCAAAGGGGTTGAAGGTGGATTAAAGATTATTAAAGAAGACTAAAACATAGCTTGAAAAATTTACCGGGGCCGCCCCTTATGGAGCGGCCTTTTTATTTTCTCAATTCAACAATTGAGAAAGTCTAAACAATAGAGATTCAACGACATCGACAGTATCTCCCCTAAAAAGTAGAGATATCTTCTATGATTAACAGAACAAATTCACTTAATAAAAAAGAAACCATTATCAACTTGCCAATTCGTCAACTTCGAGGCCATAGGTTTCCCTCAAGCTTTCCATTACCCGAGACCTTAGTGTCACATCTAGGCTTATTATCATTTCGCAGACCTGGTCATAGCTAGTTGATACCACTTCTGCATTCCATTCTTTAACCAGTCGCATGACACGACTGGTTAGTTGGTAAGAGAAACGTAATTTTACTCTAAACTTTAAGGAACGATTTACCAAAGGAGCCGCATCGAGGGCCATGGCGGCAGCTGTTTTGTAGGCATCTATCAATCCAGCTGTGCCGAGTTTGGTTCCCCCGAAATAACGAACTACTACGACCAGGACATTGGTTAGGTTTCTCGACAGGATTTGGCCAAAAATAGGCCGGCCAGCAGTTCCAGAGGGTTCCCCGTCATCGTAATAACGATACTTATCTTTACCAGGGCCTAAACGCCAGGCAAAGCAATGATGATCGGCATCGGGAAATTTCAATTTTAGATTTTGTAGAAGGCCTTTGATCTCATTTTCTGATTCTACAGACCAGGCAAAAGCCAAAAATTTACTAGCCTTGACCTTATAAACAGCTTCTGACGTAGATGCAAGGGTTAAAAACTCTGCTGACGATTTCATGCAACAAAATTAAAGTAAAATTAACATATAATTTTTTAACAATTTCCATTCAGGCCTTCCGAAATTATCATTTTGTTATTCAACATTTTAAATTTACTTTGCTTGTTAAATTAGCTTAAAAAGTGAATAACTTTCTTAAAGAATGTTAATTTTTTTTTTGCAAAAGAGTACAAATTATCAAAAGACGTTGTACATTTGCATCGTCAAATTTAAAAATCCAAAACCGCTATGAA
This sequence comes from Bacteroidales bacterium, assembly GCA_049969475.1. Lineage (GTDB taxonomy): Bacteria > Bacteroidota > Bacteroidia > Bacteroidales > TTA-H9 > UBA2030. The sequence continues at coordinate 2,343 of JBMFOU010000005.1, forward strand.
AAAACTCAATCTTCTCTTATTGGCAGGTGCAGTTGCCATGATCGCCGCTTGTGGCCCCAGCGCAAAAGAACTCGCAGAAAAAGCAAAACAGGACAGCATTCGTATTGCTGACAGCCTTGCTAAGGTAAAAGCTTACGAAGACAGCGTTGCTGCTGCTCAGGCTGCTGCTGCTAAGGAACAGGCTCGTCTTGACAGCATTGCCAAGGCTGAAGAAGCTGCTAAAGCTGCTAAAGGAAAGAAAAAGTAATTTTAGCCTCAGTTAAACGAAAAAAGGAGTGGAAACACTCCTTTTTTTTATTTTAGCACCCCATCTCCCTCTATTATGCCTTTTAAGCTCGTCTCAGATTATTCCCCGACTGGCGATCAACCAGAAGCCATCCGGCAACTTACTGAAGGAATTCTGCGCGGAGATCTTGCACAGGTCTTACTCGGCGTTACGGGCTCAGGCAAGACATTTACAATAGCTAATGTTTTAGCCAACGTCAATCGGCCTGCCCTTGTACTCAGTCATAACAAAACCCTGGCTGCACAGCTCTACGGTGAGTTCAAACAATTTTTCCCGGATAATGCTGTTGAATACTTTGTTTCATACTATGATTATTACCAACCTGAAGCTTATATCCCATCTACTAACACCTATATAGAAAAAGATCTTTCTATAAATGACGAGATCGAAAAGCTAAGGCTAAGTACCACATCCGCATTGCTTTCGGGTAGAAGGGACGTGATTGTTGTCTCATCTGTATCTTGTATATACGGAATTGGCAATCCGGATGATTTCACACGTCAGGTAGTAGAATTACAGCAAGGCCAGGTATATGGTCGTAACCGATTTCTACTGGACCTCGTGGCTGGCCTTTATGCTAGAACTGAGACTGATTTTAAGCGCGGAACATTCAGAGTTAAAGGAGATACGGTTGATGTATTCCCTGCCTATGCCGATAAAGCATACAGAATAGTATTTTGGGGCGATGAGGTAGAATCGCTCAGCACCTTCGATCCCTTGACGGGTTATCAGATGAGTGAGGAAGAATACCTGAAGATTTATCCTGCCAACATCTTTGTTACCTCTCATGAACAAATGAAGAGAGCTATAAAAGAAATACAGGAGGACCTGGGGAGGCAAGTGGAGTTTTTCAAACAGATGGGTAAGCATGAAGAGGCCAAACGGCTCTATGATCGTGTTACGTTTGATGTTGAAATGATGAAAGAGCTCGGATATTGCTCGGGAATTGAAAACTACTCACGCTACTTCGATGGACGAAAACCTGGAAGCAGACCTTTCTGCCTGATAGACTACTTTCCTGATGATTTTATAATGGTTATAGATGAAAGCCATGTAACCGTTCCTCAAATTCGAGGAATGTATGGAGGTGATCGCTCGCGCAAGCAGGTTTTGGTGGATTACGGATTCAGACTTCCATCCGCCCTCGACAACCGCCCACTGAAGTTTGATGAGTTTGAAGCGATGATCAACCAGGTGATTTTTGTAAGTGCAACGCCAGCTGAATACGAACTTCAGCAGGCAGAAGGAGTTGTAGTTGAACAAATTATCAGACCCACAGGATTGCTCGATCCGGTAATTGAAGTGAGACCCACGCACAATCAGATTGACGACCTATTGGAAGAAATCCGGAAGACGATAGAGAGAAAAGAAAGAGTATTGGTAACCACACTTACCAAGCGAATGGCAGAAGAGCTGAGTAAATTTTTGCAAAGCGTAAATCTGAAGACACGGTACATTCATTCTGACGTAGAGACTCTGGAGCGTGTGGAAATAATGCGCGATTTACGAATGGGTGAATTTGATGTGCTGGTTGGGGTCAATCTTTTGCGCGAGGGACTCGACCTGCCAGAAGTTTCGCTGGTAGCCATTCTCGATGCCGACAAAGAAGGTTTTTTGCGCTCGGAACGTTCGCTGACTCAGACTGCGGGCCGTGCAGCAAGAAATATTAACAGTAGAGTCATCATGTATGCCGATGAAATTACAGAAAGCATGCGTCGAACTATCGACGAAACCAATCGCCGGCGATTGAAGCAGATGGAATACAATCGCCAGCATGGTATAACTCCCACCCCCATCATTAAGTCCACAACATCAATCCTTACTCAAACTACGGTGGCCGATTCAAGGAAAGCTAAGGGTAAGCCATACATAGAAAAAGAAGAAATAGAAATTGCTGCCGACCCAGTAGTAGCTTACATGTCGAAGGCAGATATCGTTAAAGCAATTCAGCAGGCCCGCAAACAAATGGAATCTGCAGTAAAAGAACTCGATTTTATCAACGCGGCCCGCTATCGCGATGAAATCAAGCAACTCGAAAAAAGACTCGACTCCATGCTATCTTAAAAATTAGAGAATTTATAGATCGAACGAAAATACTGTGCTTGGGTAAATCCATCGAATAAAATAATTTTATTATTTTCGTAAATGAACATTTTTCCAGAATTTGCGATAAATTTGTAGAACCCAAAGCTTTTTACATAACTTTATTTCTTCAAAATTCATAAAATATGAAATCCAAAATTCTAGCCATAGACGACGAGCAGAGTATCAGATTATTACTTGAAAACTACCTTGGAAAAAACTACGAGGTGGTTACTAAAAGTAATGGAGAAGAAGGTTTGATCTGGCTTGAAAAGAACATTCCCAACCTTATCATTTGCGACATTCAGATGCCTAAAATGGATGGTTATGAGTTCATTGAAAAGGTGAGGGCCTCAGGCTTTCATAAACACACTCCCATCATCATGCTTTCAGGTGAAGAAAGCAGTGAAAGCAGGGTAAGATGCTACCGGCTGGGAGCTCAGGACTTTTTGGTAAAACCTTTCAATGTACTTGAACTCGAGGAGCTTATCAAGAAGAACCTCAATCCTATACATTATGCCATTGAATGGTAAAAAATACAGCCTATGATACCCCTTAAAAAAGAACATTACACAATTCTTTATATAGGTGGCGATACGGGTATAAAGGAAGCTTTCGAGCGGGACCCCCGAATCAGTCATATTACGGTAGAAAATGGATTGGAAGCTTTGGACGCCTTGCAAAAACACAGCGAGATAGACGGAATAGTGTGTGAAATGTTCCTCCCGGGAGGCACTGGGTTGGAACTTTACGAATTCTTAAGCAAGTCTGAATTCGCCACTAAATTAAAACTTCCTTTTATCATTGTTGTACACGATTTTGATCCCAATTTGTATAAAAAAGCCTTTTGGGCAGGGGTAGATGATTTTTATCTTGCCCCACTCAATCATGATAATCTTTTGTATCGACTTGATTTTATCAAAGAATACAAGGAGAAACATACCCAAAATCTGGGCCAGGAGGTGAAGCTGAAGCCCTACAAAATGGATTGGAAAAAACGGGCCTTCGATATTGTCTTTGCGAGCATTGCCCTGATCTTGGTCTCCCCTATTTTACTACTAGCAGCCTTGGCTATTTGGGTGGAGTCAGGGTTCAAAGGCAAAGTATATTACATCTCCAAAAGATTTGGCAGATACGAAGTATTCGATTTCTATAAGTTGCGTACTATGTACCTTGATGCTGACAAAAGGTTAAAGGATCTCAAACACCTCAATCAATATGCTGACCTGATCGATGAGGACAAAGACGAGCCCTGTCCAAGATGTGCTCAATTACCAGCGGGGCAGTTTTGTTCGCAACCCCTCAACTATGGAAATTCTAAAATATGTGAATACTGGTTCCTAGAAAAGAAAAAGAAGAAAAATCAGGCTGCATTCATAAAGATTAAAGACGATCCGCGCATTACCAAAGTTGGTAAAATACTCAGAAATACCAGTATTGATGAATTGCCCCAGCTTATCAATGTGTTAAAAGGCGATATGTCGATTGTGGGCAACCGTCCACTTCCCCTTTATGAAGCAAACATGTTGACTACTGATCAATATAGTAAACGTTTCGGTGCGCCCGCCGGAATTACCGGTCTCTGGCAAGTGGAGCTCAGAGGCAAAAAAGGGAAAATGTCGGAAGAAGAAAGAAAGATGCTCGACAACAACTATGCCGACAATCACTCTTTCTGGGGTGATATCAAACTCATTCTGAGAACCATCCCCGCACTTTTCCAGAAAGAAAACGTGTAAGATGAACAAGATTTTTAGGATATGCCTTCTTTTCCTGGCCCTTGTGCCGGGCTTTAATTTATCAGGACAAAACAATGCGGGAGGGGGAGATTTTAGTTTCGACCCCATTATCGACGACATTGCCAAACATATCCCCCCGCTAGAAGCGCTTATAGATTCTGCCATCGCCAATTCTCCCTATCTGAAGTTCAGGGATGCGCAAATTGTGGTTAACCATTACAAATACATTATCGAAAAGAATCAGTTGCTTAGGGATATTGGTTTTAGCATAGAGGCCCGTTACGGACGTTTCGACAATTGGTCTACCAACGAAGGAGCTGGAGGAATACCTGTATATGTTGGTAGCACCCGCGATGAGTGGAGATATGGAGCAGGTGCCTACATTAAAATTCCGTTGTTCGACATTACAAATCGTAAAACCACCATAAATTTGGCTAAAAAAGAAGTAGAGCAAGCCGTTAATCATCGCAACGAATTGATTCACGAAATAAGAAAGGACGTTATCGTGCAATACAACGAACTGTTGATGCGACAACGCTTGATGAAAATAGCCAGTGATAATCAGATTACAGCCGAGATACAGTTGCGGATGGCAGAAAAGCAATTTCAGAATGGGCAACTACCCTTAGGCGAAATGGCCCGAATGATGGACATTATGGCACGGGCTAAAGCGGAATACGAACAGCAAAAAACTGCCTTTATTACTGCTTACAGTTTGCTTGAAATTACAACAGGTGTTAAATTTAACCTTTTAAATAAGCTTCAGTAAGGTATGAATCTGGTCAGAATACTCAAGCTTTTTCAACGCAATCTGCCACTGCTCATTGGGGTGCCGCTAGTGCTGGTGGCAATTGCAAAATATCTGACCAGAAATCCCACCTTAAAGTATGAATCAGAAACCACTATATACACAGGTCTGGCTTCAGGATATACTTTAGAGCAAAGTAAAGGCTTCAACTTATTTGCTACAAACAATGCTTTTGATAATCTCATCAATATCATAAAAAGCCGTGAGGTAGCTTCTGAAACAGGGATTCGCCTGTTTACCATGTATCTCATGATGGATAAGCCCGATAGCAGGATTTTAAAAGTAAACTGGGAAAACCTTCAAAAAAGAACTCCGGCGCACATCAAGGCTCTTTTGATAAAAAAAGGGCAGATGGAACTTTCAGCCGGAACATTCGGAAATCAATTCAGTGACACAATTTTTCTTGTAAACAACGATTTCGTTGTTGATGATAAATTATTTCATTTAGTCAAGCCTGATGAAACTATTTTCAGTATAGCCAAGCAATACAATGTATCGGTAAGCGAATTACTGAATATCAACAATTTAACAAGTTACTACTTAAATCCTGGAAGCAAAATCATTGTTAAAGATGTAAGCGATGGGAGCCCGGAAGAAAAGATGCAACTTTTCGATAGCGCCAATGTTCAGAAAAAAAGAGACCTCAACAAGGATTTATATGAAAAGAATGTGCAAAAGCTGATGCAATATGCATATGCTAATGACACAAACTATCTCTATGGTCTTTTGAATTCGGGCAATCCTTATTTCGGCATCAAAGCCATACAGTCAGTAACTGTAAAAAGAGTTCAGAGCAGTGATCTTATAAATATCAAATATACTTCGTTCGATCCCGGAATTTGTCAGCAGACTCTGATAATTCTCACCGAAGTATTTATTCGAAAATTTAAATCGGTTAATGAGAACCAATCAGATGCTGTTGTAAGATACTTTATTAACGAGGTTAATAAAGCTGCTGTTCGTTTGCGCCAAGCAGAAGATCGTTTATTGGAGTTTAACAAGACGAACAATATTATCAATTACTATGAACAAAGTAAGGCAGTAGCCAACATGAAGGAAGACCTTGATCAAAAATACAGTGAATCGAGGATGAATTATGAGGCAGCGGCTGCTGTTCTTCAGAAACTTGAAGAAAAGCTGGGCGTTCAGGGGCAAATTCAGCTGAAAACCGATCAAATTGTCAAAACGCGCAATCGTCTATCAGAAATTACTTCTAATATCACATTGACAGAGGTTTATAACGATCCAGATCCCAAAAACCGGGCAAAACTTGAAGAATTGAAAAGCGAAGCTGCACGGCTTAAAAAACAGTTGGAGGATTATGTTTCGCAACTTTATACTTACACCAACACTATCGATGGCCTCCCCTTGAATGACTTACTTCAGCAATGGCTCGTAAATGTTATTAAATACGAGGAGAGTAAGGCCACCATGGAGGTTTTAGCTCAACGCATACAAGAATTTTACGAGTATTACAAAACGTTTGCTCCTTTAGGTGCTACACAGAAACGCATTGAGCGCGAGATTAATGTTGCAGAGCAAGAATACCTCTCACTCCTGCACAGCCTGAACCTTTCCAAACTCAAACAACAAGACATAGAGCTTTCCTCTAACATCAAAGCTGTAGACCCGCCATATTATCCACTAAAACCCTTAAAAGGCAAAGAAGGCATTTTGGTAATTGTGGCGGGTTTGTTCGGTTTCATTTTCGTGGCCTTCCTCATAATAGCTCTTGAATACCTTGACAACACTATCCGAACGGCTGACCGACTCGAAGAACTTTCAAAGCTCAGAATTGCCGGTGTCTTTCCCCGCATTATCAACCGCTATGCTGCATACAATTTACCTTTTATTACCAACCGCCTTATTGAACTTACTGTACACAATATACGCCTTAACGTAAGACAAAACCAAAAACACGTAGGGCCTGCGCTAGTCATTATTTTCAGCTCCCTAAAAAAAGAAGGCAAAACATTCATGGGAGCACGGCTTGCAGAAAAGTTCAGGGAATTTGGTGAACAAACCGCATTTTTAACTTTCGTTACCTCCAATAACTTAAATGATAATGAATGGCTTACTCAGCCAGGTTTTTCTGGTGAGCCTGTTGAAGACAATTCATTACAGGACGACCTCAGAAAGAAAAGCACCAAGGGTAAAGCCAACTTGCGTTCACAAAAGAAAAAAACTGTTCGCAGGACAACTGCTGAAAAGTTGATTCCCATGCCCATTGCTCATGATGACAATTTCAGATATCTGGTAGATAAGAATTTTACCGAAGTTTCATCGCTCTCTGAACTGAATTATTTGGAAAGGAGACCTATATTTAGCGACTACAAATTCATTTTGCTCGAATTGCCGGGAACCATTTACAACCCCTACCCCATCGATTTAGTTGCACAAGCTGACTCATCTTTAATGATCACACGAAGCAACCGATCGTGGAAAAAAGCTGACACATTAGCTTTATTCACTATGGTCAAGATTTTCAAAGAGAAACCATTGGCTTTCTTAAATGGGGTAGAAATAGAAGAAATAGAAAACATCTTAGGAGACCTTCCACGTCAAAGAAGTCGCCTTAGAAGAATATTTAAAAAATTGATTACATTGCAATTAAAAGATAGGACCGCTATAAAATAAAGAATTACTGACTTATGATTAAAGTCATCCTCAATAAAACTATCTACAACAAAAACTTTCTTTCATTGGCAGGGAATGCCGTGTCGGCAGTTTTTGGTCTAATCGTATTTATGCTTCTGGCACGTACTTTCTCTGCCGATATTTTTGGGGAATGGGTAATATATCTTTCTACTGCGACTTTTCTTGAAATGTTCAGGTTTGGGCTCACCCGAACCGGCCTCATCCGTTTTCTTTCTGGAGCCACCGGAGAAGAACGTGCGCGACTGAAAGGCACCAATTACGTCGTTGGATTATCTATCACGGCATTAATTTTCATTGTATTATACATCTCCCTACTCATTTTCCACAAGCCCATCATGGCTTCGCCTTACCGGCTTTTTTTCCTGTGGTATCCCTTGCTGGCCCTAGTCAATTTACCCTTTAACAACGCGCTGAGTGTCTTGCAAGCAGAAGAAAAATTTCTACAGATACTGATTATTCGTGCGCTCAATGTGGCTTCTTTTGCGTTGCTTCTGGCTCTCAACTATTTCTTGCAATGGAACTTGAGTCTTCAACATCTCATATGGTGGCATTTATTTCTCAATTTGTCTACTTCAATGTATGTCATCATAAAAAAATGGGATGGCCTGTTTGATTTGAAATATTTTAACAGGGATACCTTAAAAACCCTTCTAAGGTTCGGAAAATATACAACAGTAACGCTAATTGGCAGTAATTTGCTTCGCAGTGCTGATACCTTTATTCTTAGCATTAGTCCCTTGGGAAGCGCCGCTGTGGCCACCTATTCCATCCCGCTCAAACTCATGGAGATGCTTCAGATTCCTTTGAGAAGCTTTGCTGCAACGGCTTTTCCCAAACTTTCAAAGGCAAGTATCAATGAGGAATGGGGAAAATTTAAGTTCTTTTTTTATCACTACACAGGGGTGGTTACCTTTCTGTTTCTTCCGGTAATCATTTTAGGTTTCTTTTTTGCCAAATATTTTGTATGGCTGCTTGGAGGTGCAGAATATTTGAAGCCTTTCCCTGCCACCGGCGAAAGCACCGTATTTTTATTTCAGGTATTTGTGCTTTATGGGTTTCTGCTTCCCCTCGATCGTATGACCGGTGTAGGTTTGGATGCCATCAACAAACCTGAAAAGAACTTTTACAAAATCATTGCCATGGTAACGGCCAATGTCATCGGCGACCTTGTAGCTGTTTTTATTTTCAAAAAACTACTTTACGTTGCCTATGCCACTTGGCTATTTACATTTATAGGGGTTATTTTTGGTTATTCATATCTTAACAGGGAAGTTCCCCTCCATTTTATTAAAATCTTCTCTATAGGATGGAAGTCACTCATACAATATTTTTTCAGGAAACAAACCGAGTATGAACTAAAATGAAACCCCCGGTCATAAAAGACACCGGTAGTGTGATTTTGCAAAAACCCCTAGTTATAACAGGCATTTTTGCACTCTCGGTGGTTTTTGCCTATCTCATTGGCACTTATGGAATAGCATTGGGAGGCATGCTCATAAGTGCTATTATTTTTATAGTCTACTTCACCATTCAGGTTAAATACCCTCAGCTGGGTTTATACACGGCAATCGCAGTTGGATTTGTGTTGCTGGGAAGCACACGCTATTTTAAAACAGATTTACCCATAGGTATGCTGATGGATGCATTGCTGGTGCTTACATTTCTGGCTTTGTTCTTTCATCATTTTCCTCGTCGAATCGATTGGAGCCCGGCCCGCAACCTTGCCACACTTCTTGCCTTCATTTGGCTAATGTACTGCCTATTGCAAATTGCCAACCCAGAAGCCCGAAGTACAGCTGCATGGTTTTCGGCAGTAAGACCCCTGGCTTTTTATCATTTTTTCTTTGTTGTACTGGCATTAATGTTTCTAACAACTCCTCAGAGAATCAGGATGATTTTTATTGTTTGGGGAATTTTCTCAATTCTTGGTACCCTAAAGGGAGCCATGCAGTTGTGGATAGGCGTTGACCCTTATGAAAAGGCCTGGCTCGATGGAGGAGGGGCTATTACACACGTTCTCTTTGGCCGTCTCAGGGTATTTTCGTTTTATAGCGATGCAGGGCAGTTTGGTGCCAATCAAGCATATACTGGGGCGGTTTTCACCATGATTGCCCTGGCTGCTAAAAATAAAAAGGATAAAATATTCTTCTGGATAGTAGCTCTGGCCGGATTTTACGGAATGTTCATCTCGGGTACCCGTGGTTCATTGTTTGTGCCTTTTGCAGCTTTCGCCCTTTATTTCTTTCAAAGAAAGAATATTTATGTATTGACCAGTGGAATGTTTTTCGTAGTGTTGATTTTCATTTTCTTTAAATATACTACGATTGGTCAGGGAAATTATCAAATAAACCGTATGCGCACGGCTTTTAATCCCGATGATCCCTCCCTTCAGGTACGTTTGGAGAATCAACGTAAGCTTAAAGTTTACATGGCTACACGTCCTTTTGGCGGGGGCTTAGGACATGGTGGGGTGAAAGCACAAAAATATACACCCAATGCGTTTTTGGCCAATGTTCCTACCGATAGTTGGTATGTTCTCATTTGGGTAGAAACGGGCATTATTGGTTTGATCTTGCATCTTGCCATTCAATTCATTACGCTGGGGTTGGCTAGTTATTATCTTATGTTCAGGCTTCGCGATCCCATTCTCATTTCACAAATGAGCGCCCTTTCATCAGGAATGCTGGGTATTATGTTAGCATCCTATGGAAACGCCATCATAGGTCAGTTACCCACTTCCCCGCTGATTTACACTTCCATGGGCTTGTTGCTAAATTCTCTTACAGTTGATAAATATATCCGAATTAAATTAAGAAAGAAAAACCTGAGCGATCGGTATAAAAATCGCATGCACAAGTGCAAGCGATTAAGTAAGGCTGCCTAAAGAGATTAGTTTTTTACAAGATTTATTGCTAATTTAGCTCAAATTTATATTTATGGAAAGTCAATCATCATTCCCGTTGGTTTCCATCATATCTATTAATTATGACCATCCTGAGGTAACCTGCCAGATGCTTGATTCTCTGCGTAAGATTACCTATCCCAATATTGAAGTTATTGTAGTTGACAATGCATCGCCTAATGATGATCCTTCCATAATTCCTGCGCAATTTCCTGAGGTGAAATTCATACAATTGGATAAAAATCTTGGATTTGCCGGGGGCAATAACGTAGCCATCCGGCAAGCCAAAGGAAAATACATCCTGCTTCTTAATAACGACACAGAGGTTACACCAGATTTTTTGGAACCCTTAGTGTCTAAATTGGAAAGTAACCCAGAGATTGGCGTGGTAAGCCCTAAAATTAAATTTTATCATACGCCTGATACACTGCAATTTACTATTATCACTCCTATCAATAAACTCACCGGGCGTAGCACGGGATTGGGATTTGGTGTAAAAGACGAAGGCCAATGGGAGTTTGATGCAGAAACTGCATACGCACACGGTGCGGCGATGATGATACCGAGGCATGTCATCGAAAAAGTAGGCTTGATGGCCGAGATCTACTTTCTCTATTACGAAGAACTCGACTGGTGCTATCGCATAAGGCAAGCTGGATATAAAATATTTTATGTGCATAACTCTCTGATTTATCATAAAGAGTCTATTTCAACAGGTAGGATGAGCCCTACCAAGATTTATTGGATGAATAGGGCCCGCCTGCTCTACATTCGTCGCAACGTCAGGCAACCCATTCTTACCCTCTCTCTTCTGTATCAATTCGTAATAGCTATTCCCAAAAATGCCCTAATGTATTTGCTGAAAGGTCGTATAGATTTATTTAACGCCTATCATAAAGCCGTGATGTGGCATTTTAAAAATTGGAACAACCCTCAAATATTTGATAATCCCAAACTATGAGAAAATTGCATTTTAACAACGTTACCGATTACAGGCAAGCAGAAGACCTCAAACGGCTGGGGTATATTCTGGATCAGATAGCAACGCTAGGCCGCAAGCCTCTAAACATTCTGGAAATTGGTTGTGGCAACGGAAATATATGCTATCAGTTAGCTTACGAAGGTCATAAAGTAAAAGGTATCGATCATGACGAGGATTCTATTGCCTATGGGAAAAGTCATTTTCAACACGATAATCTGGTATTCGAGGTCAAAGCCGCTGAAGATGTGGTGAATGGAAATGCCTATGAGGTAATTATTTGCAGCGAAGTGCTTGAGCATCTTTACCATCCAGAAGAGGTTATGAAAACCATTCCTCACTTATTGGCAAACGAGGGTGTAGTTATTATAACAACTCCCAATGGAGTAGGCCCCAGAGAGCTATTCATTACCCGGCCAGTGCAATGGATTAAACATAACAGCCGACTGCTCTATGCTCTATTAAAATTCGTCAAACGCCTGATGGGATACACTGGGGCTACAATTCAATCGAGCAGTTACTCGCTAGAACACGTTCAATTTTTCAAACTGAAGGATCTCAAAAAAATGGCTCAAGCCAGCGGTTTACGTATCGTTGACATGAAACCCGCTTGTTTTCTCGAAAAAGTATTTCCTTTTAGTCTCATAACCCGCTTTTTCGTCTCCTTGCAGTGGTTCGACTGTAGGATTGCAAACGCTTTGCCTATTACGATAAGTAGCGGGTTTATGCTCACTTTAAAAAAGAGTTGAAAACCCTCCCAAATGGGGAAAAAAAACTGGCCACTTGTCTCAATTGTAACCGTCAATTACAATCAGACCGACACCACGCTCGAGCTGATTGAATCCCTGATTAAAATTACCTATCCCAACATCGAATTGCTGGTGGTTGACAACGATTCACCGGAAGCCGATGCTATGCGTATCCGACAAAAGTACCCCAGGGTTATTTTAGTGCAAAGCCCCATAAATTATGGTTTTGCTGCGGGTAACAACCTGGGCATTATGCGGGCCCGGGGAAAGTATGTAATGATTTTGAACAATGATGTAATAGTAACACCAGGTTTTCTTGAACCGCTGGTTGAACTATGTGAATCAAATGCACACATCGGAGCCATCAGCCCCAAAATTCGATTTTACTACGAACCACAGGTAATTCAATATGCCGGTTTCACTTCCATACATCCCATTACAATGAGAAATAAGGCTTTGGGGTGGAAGGAAAAAGACCGCGGACAATACGACTCTGAGGGTACGACTGGATTTTGCCATGGTGCGGCCATGCTGGTTCCCATGGATGTGATTCGCAAGGTAGGCATGATGTCGTATATTTATTTTCTGTATTATGAAGAAGCCGATTGGTGCGAGCGCATTAAAAGGGCTGGTTATGAGCTTTGGTACACACACCGTTCCATGGTTTACCATAAAGAGAGTATATCGACGGGTAAAGATAGCCCTCTAAAAGCTTATTATCTTACCAGAAACCGTATTATATTTTTAAGAAGAAATGCAAAGGGAAAAAATCTATGGTTAGGCGTTCTATACCAGGTGTTGGTTGCTGTTCCTCGCAATGCATTGAAATACTTGATAAAAGGCAATTTCAACTATGTTTCAGCTTTTGTAAGGGGTGTTATGTGGCATTTTTTTCACCTAAAAGACCCCTCCATTTTTGAAAATCCAACTTTATAATTTGTAATTTTAAAGGAAAAACCAGAATCCCTCCAAATTTTTCTTCCATGGATGTACTTACATTAATAATCAATATCTTGCAAACCGCCTTGTGGATTTACCTGGCCGTCATCGGGCTTTATTTGTTGCTATTTGCTCTATCCAGTCTTCTGCCTCACAAAAATGACTATCACGGCGATGATACACCCAAAAGAATAGCAGTGCTTATTCCTGGCTATAAAGAAGACAATATCATTGTAGAGATAGCACGACTGGCTTTGCAACAGAATTATCCCAAGGACAAGTACGACGTGGTAATCATTGCCGACTCGTTTAAACCAGAAACACTTGAGGCTTTGCGCAAACTGCCGATTAAAGTTATTGAGGTAAGTTTTGAAATTAGTACCAAGGCCAAGGCCCTTACAGAAGCAGTCAAGCAATTGCCCGACACCTATGACCTTTGCATAATACTGGATGCAGATAATGTGATGGAGCCTGAATTTTTACAAAAAATTAGTAAGGCGTGGAAGCCTGGTATGCTTGCCATACAAGGACATCGGATTGCCAAAAATATGAACACTCCGTTTGCTATTCTTGATGCTATCAGCGAAGAAATTAACAACCAAGTATTTCGCAAAGGCCATCGTCGGTTAGGCCTTTCGGCTGCTATTATTGGCAGCGGGGTGGCGTTCGACTATAAATATTTCAGGGATTTAATTCCCCAAGTTACGGCCGTGGGCGGCTTCGACAAAGAAATAGAGCTGAAAATGCTGCGCGACAGGCAAGTAATTTATTACCTTCACGATGCCTATGTGTATGATGAAAAGGTACAGAAGCCAGAAACCTTCCAGAATCAGCGACGCAGATGGTTGTCGGCTCAGCTTCATTACCTGAGAAAATACTTTCTACACTCTCTGGGTTACCTAATTTTTAAAGGGAATATAGAATATTTTAACAAAGCTTTTCAATTTCTCCAATTACCACGAGTACTCTTATTAGGGATAGTGGTTACTTTATTCCCTTTAATTATTGTTCTCAATTTCGCAATCAACCAGCCTTTGTGGGTCAATCGTTGGATTACTCTGGCCTTGATTATTATCTTTGCTATTTGGATTAGTGTTCCACGCAAATTTTACAACCGCAATCTATGGATTGCCCTCACCCACCTTCCCAAGGGTATTTTCATGATGTTCCTCAGTCTCATGAAGACTAAAGGAGCCAACAAGCGATTTATTCACACCGTCCACGAAACCACACATACCGAAATCCATTAAAAAATTCAACGACTATGATCAGATTCATTGGATGCCTCGATCCCAAATGCAATATTTCCAACTGCGTGGGTCAACTTCCTATCATCATGACTTCTCATGGCCCAATAGCTCTCGACCAGGGACTACATTTCTGTGATTGCGATGAATACAACATCGTATGTTTTGGTGAGATATACAATTTAGATGACTTGCGAAAGCAATTCAACATTGCATCTGATCATCGCTGCAAAGTCATTCACGATCTTTTTGTAATTAAGGGAGATGATTGGATAAAACTTATCGACGGAGAATTTACCGTATTGATGTACAATCAAGAAGAGATGTACATTTATCGTGACCGACATGGAGCCGGCCCTCAGGTGTATTATACCGGTACCCACTTTGCCAGTCATCCCGTTTTGCTGCGCAAAATCTCAGGATTTGAGGCCAAACCAAACCCTAATACTATTGCAACTTTTTTAGGCATCGGCTACATACCAGCACCTGAAACGGCCCTGGAAGGTGTAAAAAAAATACCTGCCGGTCACCTACTTTATCAGAAAAAAAATGAACAAAATCTCCGGCGCTTATATAGGTTCGAAGAGTTTTTATCTTCGACAGGCACTTATAAAGGCACAATTGAAGAGGGAACAGAGCAATACAGGCAGCTGCATCAGCAGGTGATAAACGATAGGCTTGGGCAGGTTCAGAAAGTAGGTTTGCTTTTGAGCGGTGGCTACGACTCTGGTGGAAATATTTATTCGCTGCGACAAATATACTCCGGGCCAGCCGAAGCCATTTCCATTGGATTTAAAGACAATCCATGGACAGAAATTCCCCTGGCTAAACTCATGGCCGATGAATTTAAAACTACCTTTCACAGCTATGAAATTGACGGCAGTGAAATAAAAGAACTACCATTGGCAGTCAAGCAATTAGGTGATCCTTTCCAGGAAGGTGGACTGATGGTGAACTTTATAGCCATGAAAACTGCCGCAGCTCTTGGATTCGACATCATATTGGGAGGAGATGGAAACGATCAGCACTTTGGTACTTCAGCCAAAGAATTGGGCCTCAATTGGCGAATCCGGAAAATGGGCTTACAATGGGCTCAGCAACTCTTCAGCCGCTTGGGAAAATGGAGCTTGTTCGACACGAGTCCTACCCTTTTCAGACTGCGTTTCCACAACGATAAGATTTTACACATCATCGAAAGCGATTGTTTTGGATTTCCGCTTCATCAGGCTCGTAAAATCATACCTTCCACTCAGTTAGCAGGTTATGAATATTCCAAAGTCTTTCCCAAAGATTTCGAAAGTTTCGACCATTTTTATTTTGCAAGAAACTACCTAATTGATATAGAACAAGTTGTTAATGAGGTAATCCTTTTTAAAGCTAGCCGAATGGCTGAACTTTTTGGAAACAAAATAACATTCCCCTACATGGCCACGCCTGTCTTCAATTTCTTAAAAACCCTTCCTAGATCTATGAAATGCAAAGGAACACCCGAAGAAATTTCGAAAGGGAAAGGTGTAGCCAAGTTTCTCCACAAAAACTATCTTAAGCCCGTGTTACCTGCTGAAATTACCTCACGGAAAAAGCAAGGTGGTTTTGCCCCTCTACCCTTGTTTTTCAAAGATCCAACCCAGCGACAGCTCATCCAGGCTGTAATTCGCAAATCGGGCTTTTACCGGCAATTTGCGGATAAGCGTCTTATTGAAGCCTTTTTCAGAGAATATGAAGCCAAAGCACTTAACGAGCATGCCTGGTTCTGGTATCGTCAGTTGAGTGCCTTTAAATACTTCAACCTCTTGGTAATTGCCCTTTGGTGGGACATTCATATTGATGGAATGGAGGGAAATTTACTGACAGATTTCACCTAAACAGACACATGTATGCGCATTGGTATAGAAGGGCAACGACTCTTTCGTAAGAAGAAACACGGAATGGATATGGTTGCGCTGGAGTTGATACACAACCTCCAGAAAATAGACCGAGAGAATGAATATTTCATTTATGTGGCTCCTGATGAAGACACGGGTTGCCTCCAGGATACCTCCAACTTCCACATTCGGGTGCTCAAAGGGGGCTTTTATCCGAAATGGGAACAAATTGCGCTTCCCAAAGCCGCACGGGCTGACGGTGTGGAACTCCTGCATTGCACCAGCAACACTGCACCATTAAGGACCTCCATCCCACTGGTGGTTACAGTGCACGACATCATTTACATGGAAAAATCTATCTTTCAGATACTTACGGGGAGAGGAACTCCTTACCAAAAATTTGGTAATGTCTATCGCCGCTTTGTAGTACCGCGCATCATCCAGAAAAGTCAAATCATCATTACAGTTTCTCAATTCGAAAAGAAACGCATGGCTGAGTTTTTCGGGATGGACGACCACAAACTCCGGGCTGTTTACAACGGTGTGAGTTCTCATTTCAAACCGGTTATCGATGAAAAGGTTCGCCAGCAGGCACGGGAAAAATATCATTTGCCCGAGAAATTCTTTTTCCACTTAGGTAATACTGACCCAAAGAAAAATACTTTAGGGGTCATTAAGGCTTACGCAAGGTTTAGAGAGAGAACCGGCCTCGACATTCCGCTGGTCATGCTAGATTTCGACCATGATGAGTTGCTGGCTATGGCGAAAGCCAGCGGTGATGTCCATATCATTGATCATATTCATCTTACGGGTTATGTGCCCAATAAGGAACTTCCTGCTATTTATTCCATGTGCGAAATATTCCTCTATCCTTCACTGCGGGAAAGTTTTGGCATACCTATTTTAGAAGCCATGGCCTGCGGGGTACCTGTAATCACTTCAAACACCAGCAGTATGCCAGAGGTTTCTGGGGGAGCCGCGTTACTCGTAGACCCTTTCAAGCCTGATACCATTACCGAAGCAATGATTAATCTTCTCAACAATCCAGTCTTACGTAACGACCTCATTCAAAGAGGATTTACTCAGGCTGCCCGGTTTACCTGGGAAGCTATGGCACAGCAAGTGCTAACCATTTACAAGGAAGTCGCTTCAATAAACTAAAATATTCCTTATTCATCTATGGCTAAGATTGAGGGAAAAAACATTATAGTAGTTGGCATTCAACCCTGGGACATCAAAATAGGCAGCAATTGCAAAAATATAGCCCGGGAGTTTGCCCGGCACAACCGTGTGCTGTATGTAAACTTTCCACTCGACAGAGCTACGCTTTTTAAAGAAAGACAAACAGAAAAGATTCAGAAACGCCTGGCCGCCCGTCGGGGCAAAATCCCCAGATTGGAGAAGGAGGAAGAAAACTTATGGGTTTATTATCCACCCACCATCATAGAGTCGCTTAACTGGTTACCCTGGCCCTGGCTTTTCGACATACTCAATAAGCGCAATAGTCGACTTTTCGCTAAAGACATTAAAGCAGCCCTTAAAGAACTGGAATTTAATAACTATATAATATTCAATGATTCTTCAATGTTTTTGGGGCTTTATTTGAAGGAATATCTGCAGCCCAAGTTTTACATTTACTACATGCGCGACTACCTGGTAAAAAATCCCTATTGGCGTAAACATGGTCTGAGGAACGAACCCCTGCTTATTGCCAAAGCCGATTTGGTAGTTTGCAATTCTACGCTTTACGCAGAATATGGTGCCCAATATAACAAACATAGCTACATGGTGGGGCAGGGCTGTGACACAACTCTTTTTAACGATGATATTCAACCTATTGAAATTGCTGAAGAGCTCACAAAAATTCCTCGGCCCATCATAGGGTATGTGGGGGCTTTGGCTTCCAGACGGCTCGATATAGCCCTGATAGAGTATATAGCACGGCAGCGCCCGCAGTGGAGCATCGTTTTGGTTGGTCCTGAGGATGACAATTTTAAAAACTCGGCTCTTCATAACCTTCCCAATGTGTACTTTTTGGGTCCCAAGCCGGAGCATATTCTCCCTACCTATATCAAAGGATTTGATGTTGCCATGAATCCTCAGCTGGTGAACGATGCTACCATGGGCAACTATCCCCGAAAAATCGATGAATACCTAGCCATGGGAAAACCCACCATCGCATCAGCTACCAAAGCCATGGAATATTTCGAAGGTTATGCTTACATTGCCCATTCTCACGAAGAATATATTACACTCATTGAAAAAGCGCTTAAGGAAGATTCTCCAGAGTTGCAGGCTCGTCGGAAAAGCTATGGTCGGAGTCATACATGGGAAAACAATGTAGCGCTTATATATCATTACATCGAGCTCGTTTGCAGGGAAAAAGGTATTGAATTATAAAAAATTTTGGTTATGAGTTTAAAACAACGTTTAAAATCAGACCCCAGGATCAAAAAATTCGTTCTTTGGCTCATTACCCCGGCCAAACGCCCACGTCCCCGTTGGTGGGTCAGAATTTTCGTTAATCCATTTTTTCATAAAAGAGGAAAGGGTTCACTTATAAGGCGCTATACCCGGATGGATGTATTTCCCTGGAATAGATTTGAACTGGGCCGCGATAGTACCATTGAGAGCTTTTGTGTAGTAAACAACGGGGCTGGTGACGTAATCATTGGCGACGAATGTCGTGTAGGCATTGGTACGGTTATTATTGGTCCTGTGAAAATGGGCCATGGAAGTGGAACGGGTCAGCATGTATTCATTGGGGGATTTAACCATGGTTATAAGGATGGAACCCAAAATTCCAAGTATCAACCTCTGGATATTAAACCCGTGGTTATTGAAGACGAAGCTCATATCGGGGCTAATTCCGTTGTTCTTGCAGGTGTAACCATAGGAAAACGCACCCAGATAGGAGCCGGAAGCGTGGTTACTAAAAGCATTCCGTCCTTTTGCATTGCAGCTGGAAACCCATGCCGGGTTATCAAAAAATATAACTTTGAAACGGGCGAGTGGGAAAGAGTTGATAAAACTAACTAAAAAAAATTCTGACCATGCTTACACTGAAAGTGATCTTCTGGATATTATTGTTTATAGTTTTTTATGCTTACCTTGGTTATGGAATATTGCTTTTCATTCTGGTGAGGCTAAAGCGCATTTTTAAACGCAAACCCCACCCGAGCGACACGCATTACGAGCCAGAGGTAACCCTCTTGGTGGCTGCATATAACGAGCGCGAATATGTAGATGCCAAGGTGCAAAATTCACTCTCGCTCGACTATCCCAAAGAGAAGATTAAAATGGTTTGGGTAACCGACGGCTCGGATGATGGAACTCCTGAACTTCTAAAAAAATATGAAAATCAGGGAGTAAGAGTTTATCACAAACCTGAGCGGGGTGGCAAAATCGGGGCCATGAACCGGGGTATGCAATTCGTAGATACTCCCATAGTGATATTTTCTGATGCCAACACTATGCTTGGACCGGAAAGTATTCGCCGCATAGTCAATCTATTTGCTGATCCAAAAGTGGGTTGTGTTTCGGGAGAAAAAAGGATTTTTCAAAAAGAAGCCCAGTCGGCAGCTGCTACCGAAGGAATTTACTGGAAATATGAGTCGAAACTCAAGAAATGGGATGCAGAGCTATACTCGGTAGTAGGGGCAGCCGGCGAACTATTTGCTATTCGCACCGATCTTTACCAAGAAGTTGAGCAGGACACCCTACTCGACGATTTTATCATTTCCCTGCGTATAGCCATGAATGGATATACCATTCAATACGACCCGGAAGCATATGCTATTGAGGCCCCTTCGGCCAATGTAAAAGAAGAACTAAAGCGAAAAATTCGCATTGCAGCCGGCGGCATTCAAAGTATAGTACGCCTGAAGCCTTTGCTTAATCCTTTTAAATATGGCCTACTTTCGTTCCAATACATTTCGCATCGCGTCCTTCGCTGGACCCTTGCACCACTCTCTTTACCCCTGATTTTTATCCTGAACCTCATCGTTGCCATCCATGCAGGTTTTGCATCCAACGATCTCTATACTTGGCTCTTTTTAGCTCAGGTGCTTTTTTATGCTATGGCGCTATTAGGTTGGTTGCTCGAAAGTAAAAGCCTCAGAATTAAAATTCTATTTGTTCCTTATTACTTCCTTATTATGAATTATGCTGTTTTTCTTGGTTTTGCCAGATACCTGAAAAAACAGCAGTCGGTCAATTGGGAACGCGCTCAAAGGGCGAAAGCCTAAAGAGGCGTTCCCTCTTTTTTAAAAGCTGGGGCAGAAAAACATGAAAGCTCAATTCTTATTGGGGATTATCTTAGCTTTAATAGGTAGATATGCAGCGGCCCAGCCTTGTGATATAATTTTCAATCCTTCTCCTAAAAATACCCTATTAATCAAGGCTTCTGATTTCCCCAGCATAGGTCCAGGAAAAACCATTTGCCTGAAAGCTGGAAAATATTTTAATATCCGCTTCGAAAACTTACGGGGAACTGAGTCTAATCCCATCTTAATTCGTCCTTTGGAGGGTGACGTTATCATCGATACAACAAGTCCGTATGGTATTAAATTTAGCGACTGTCAGTTCCTTAAAATCGATGGCCTGGACGAAGGTCAGCGAAAAATACGTATTCTTAAAACCAATGGTACAGGGGTATCCATCGATGACCGCTCCACGGATATAGAAGTCGCCTGGTTGGAAATAGGAAATACTGGACTGGCCGGAATTGTTGCTAAATCTGACCCTGATTGCAGTTTTAACACTACCCGTGACAGTTTTTTAATGAAAAATATCACTATCAGGGACAATTTTCTGCATGATATCGGACTTGAAGGGATGTATATTGGCAGTACCTATTTTTTCGGTCGTACCATACATTGCGGTAATCATGATACAACGGTGCTGCCACACGTCAATCACAATATTCATATTTATAATAATTTTATATTTAAAACCGGCTACGACGGTATGCAGGTTTCAAGCACAGTTAAAAGTTGTTTTATACACGACAACACTATCTGGTACGATAGCCAACTGAAACAGCCCGGACAAATGAGTGGAATTATTGTGGGAGCGGGAAATGCATTGGAATGTTATAATAATACTATCATAAACGGAGCCGGACATGGCATTGAAATCCACAGTCAGGGGGGGAGAATATTTAACAATGTAATCGTAAACAACGGAAGAAGTTATAGACCCAACACACAGGGAGTCTACGTTAAACCGGGCATATTCGTGGGTTACAACCTTTACAATCCTGATAACCTGCCTTATAGAATATATAATAACACCATTTACCGACCAAAGAGTGAAGGAGTTAAATTTTCGAACACCAACAGTCCTGTGAACGAGTTTATTAACAATATTATTGTCGATCCCGGGATATGGAAGTATTATGACAGTCTTAATATACCAGTAACAAGGAGCTTTCTCAATATTGATCCTGGAATTAGTTATATAAGCCTGACCAACTATTTCACGCAGGATACCCTGGCCCCTCAGTTTGCAAATCCTGAATCGTATAATTTTATGCTACAAGAAAATAGTCCTTTAGTGGATGCAGGAACACACCTGGGAAATCAAGGGGTAGTTTTCGACCGTAATAACTCTCCCCGACCTCAGGGAAAAGGATACGATATAGGAGCCTTTGAATACTTTGCCCAGCAGGGTTTAGAGTCTCCTAAGGCGAAAGAGAGTTTCAGGTTGTTTTATGACATCAGTAGACAAACTTTGTTATTGATGGGTGATGAATTCTCGGCCGAGATCACTGGCGTTGCAGTTTATAACTCCATGGGGCAATGTAACATAAAACAAAAATTCAACCATCAACAAGGAAGTAAAGTGTCATTGGATGTAAAACACCTGCCAGCAGGGATTTATGTGGTAAATATTGAAACAGCCGAAGGAACTTTTGGAAGATTGTGGATAAAAGGAACAAGATAAGTTATTTTAAATCATTAAATTAAAACAAACTTGCATCTGGTTGGCAATGCCATGGCAAGCAGTCAGGCTTCGGTAGGAAAATTGTAAGCAATGGTTGCAGAGGGCTGTCAGACTGAGAACGCTGTCATCCTTTGAATAGAAAGATGATTTCTATTAAATTTTCAAAACACTTGCTTCCGTTTGAAAAATATGTCGTATGTTTACAACATTAAAAACAAGGAATGAAAAAAGAAGAAAACTTCGATGAAGAATTGCAGGAATTGGCTCGCTTTGCCAAGGTAATCTCTCACCCTGCACGCCTTGCAATTTTGCAACACTTAGCTCAAACGCATACCTGCATTTCAGGGGATATCAGCGACTCAATACCCTTAAGTCGTACGACAGTTTCCCAACATTTAAAAGAGCTTAGAGAAATAGGCTTAATTCAAGGTGAGGTGGAGGGTGTCAAAATCCATTATTGTCTTTGCTCCGAAAACCTGCACAAATTCATTGATATGTTTAATTCTTTCTTCAATCCTATCAAATATGCTTCTGTTGAGTGTAAAATTCGTAAACCATTAAAAAACAAAGAACTATGAGAATCACAACAAATGCCATGAATGCTTTTGAGCAAATATTGAAAAGTAATGAAACCGCTAATGGTATCCGGATTTTTATTGCCGGAGGTTGTTGCACTCCTGCGTTCCAGTTTGAACTTGCTGAGAACCAAGATAAGGAAGAAGTGATCGAACCGGTGGATGGGATTAATTTCTTCTTCACCGAAGAAGTAAAAGAAATACTCGCCCCCGTTACCCTTGACCATA
This sequence comes from Bacteroidales bacterium, assembly GCA_049969475.1. Classification (GTDB taxonomy): domain Bacteria; phylum Bacteroidota; class Bacteroidia; order Bacteroidales; family TTA-H9; genus UBA2030. The sequence continues at coordinate 25,343 of JBMFOU010000005.1, forward strand.
ATGGTTTTGGCTTTTTAATGTCAGGCTTAGTGAAAAATGAGTGTGGTTGCTCGCACTAAACGAAACAAAATTATTAGCTTAACAATGATATTGCTATGAAAATTCTTGTCCTATGTACAGGTAATAGTTGTCGCAGTCAAATGGCCGAAGGTTTTCTTCGGTCATTTGATTCGAGACTTCATGTTGAATCGGCAGGAACCGAACCTGCTGCTGAAGTCCATCCTAAAGCCATTAAGGTAATGGCTGAAAAAGCGATCGATATTAGTCACCACAAACCCAAGCTTGCGGATCAGTTTATCAACGAAGAATGGGATTATGTAATTACAGTGTGCGACCACGCCAATGAGACGTGTCCAGCTTTTCTGGGCCCGGTTAAACATAGATTACATATTGGGTTTGAGGACCCTGCAAAAGCCACAGGAACAGAAGAAGAGATTTTGGCTGAGTTTCGGCGTATCCGCGACCAAATCCAATCGGAATTTTATAGGTTGTTTGAAAAAGAAGTCAAACCTTTTCTTTCATAAAACTCTAATTTTCAGCAAGAAAACAATCACCAACCTATCATAAAACTTTTGCTGTATGGCTAACAACCATAAACTTTCCTTTTTCGACCGATATCTTACCCTTTGGATTTTTTTGGTGATGGGAGCTGGAGTTCTTACCGGCTCACTAGCCCCAAGCATTGCACAGTTTTGGGACTCAATGAGTTCGGGAACCACCAATATACCCATCGCTATGGGTCTGATTCTCATGATGTATCCACCCCTGGCCAAAGTAAAGTATGAAAAGTTACCCCTGGTATTCAGCAATTTAAAATTATTAGGGCTATCACTAGCTCAAAACTGGATTGTGGGTCCGCTGGTTATGTTTTTTCTCGCCTTGATTTTCCTGCCCAACCATCCCTCACTCATGACGGGTGTAATCCTCGTGGGCCTGGCACGATGCATAGCCATGGTACTTGTATGGAACGACCTGGCCAAAGGCGATGCAGAATTGGCTGCCGGACTTGTAGCTTTTAATGCTCTTTTCCAGGTTTTTCTGTATTCAGTCTACGCATGGATATTTATCACCTTTTTACCCCCATTATTTGGTTTTCAGGGCAGCATTGTTAAAGTTTCTATTCAAGAAATAGCCATCACCGTGCTCATTTACCTGGGAATACCTTTTATTGCGGGGCTTCTTTCAAGTATCGTGTTTAGAAAGTTGAAAGGTGAAAACTGGTATTTTCAACGTTTCATTCCCACTGTATCCTGGTTGACGCCCATCGCATTGCTTTTTACCATTTTCGTCATGTTCTCACTAAAAGGCGACAAAATTGTAGAATTACCCTTGGATGTTTTTAGGGTAGCGATTCCTTATTCAATATATTTTGCCTTAATGTTTTTCACCACTTTCTTTTTGGCCCGAAAAATGGGAACCGGTTACGAACAGTCTACCACGCTGGCTTTTACGGCAGGAAGTAACGATTTCGAGCTAGCCATTGCAGTAGCTATAGCAGTATTTGGAATCTCGTCAGGTGAGGCATTCGCAACTGTTATAGGGCCTCTGGTTGAAGTTCCGGTACTTATCCTGTTGGTAAATGTTGCACTGTGGTTCAGAAAGAAATATTTTGGAATTACATCCTGATAATTCTCTCTCCGTAACCCTGTTTACAAAGGTTGCCGGTCGCGCCGTATTTTTGCAAAAATTTTATGCATGCCTGTAATACTTGCCGATCGGCATATTCCTTATCTGGATGTTTTGGCCCAGAGCGAGTTACAAGTTATTCCTTTAAGACCTGAAGAAATCACAAGGACAAAACTTTTAGAGACTCGGGCTGAAGGGTTATTAATCAGAACACGAACCAAGGTCAACTCAAATCTACTGGACGGGACAGCCGTTCATTTTATTGGCACAGCCACTATTGGCATGGACCATATCGATACGCTTTGGTGCAAATCCCGGGGAATAGAGGTTGTGTCAGCTCCTGGATGCAATGCGGGAGGCGTGATGCAATACATCGCAGCAGCTCTGGCTCAATATTTCACAACTTCCCCAAAAAATCCCGATGGGCTAACGCTGGGCATTGTGGGATACGGGAATACCGGAAGATTATCAGCAAAAGTGGGTAATGCGCTTGGAATGAGAATTTTAATAAACGACCCACCACTGGCCGATGCCGGTTACCTGAAGAACGACACTCCATTGAAGCAACTGCTTTCCGAATCTGATGTAGTTACCTTACACGTTCCATACACTTCCAGGGGAGCCCATCCTACCCGATACCTCCTCAATGAGGGAAATATCAAGTACCTCAAGCCCACAAATCTTCTTATCAATACCTCAAGGGGTGGAGTTGTGGATGAAATGTCGCTCTTAAAATTCAAATCTGAACACCCAGCATTTCATTATATTTTGGATGTTTGGGAGAATGAGCCAGACCTCAATAAAGAGGTACTTTATGAGGCATTTCTGGCAACTCCACATATTGCAGGATACAGTCTGGATGGGAAACGCAATGCCAGTCAGGTGATTTTCAATGCAGTACTGAAACATTTTGGTTTTGGGGAAGATATAGTTTTACCTGATATTATCCCACGCACTCAGCCAGAAATCAATGCACGGCATCTTATGGAAGCGATTCTTGAGGTGTATCCAATAACTGCGGATGACCGGAGGCTGCGCAGGGAGCCCGGGAGCTTTGAAAAATTAAGATCAAACTACCCATTCAGGCATGAATTCCATCACTTTACCCTAAGTGGGTTAGATGAAGTGGAAAAGCGAAATGCCCAAGTGTTGGGGTTTAAAATCAAGGATTAATAATCGAGATATTCCTGGAAAAGAGTTTGAAGAAAAGCCCGGGCATGTTTTTCATGCTTCAAATGAATACCCGAAGGAATAGTCATGCGGAAAGGTATTTGCAGCTTATGATCCCATATATATTCTCCTTCGGGAATTTTCCAACCTACGCCATAATCGAATGTAAGATACGTGAAATCAGGTGTGGCAGGATTTAGCATGTCTCTTCCCCAAAAAAACTCCTGGGTAGAGACTCCAAGCATACTCAAAAGTGTGGTTCCTACATCGGTTTGCGAAACCAGCCTCGAAATTTGCCTTCCCCTCCATTCCGGTTTAATCACTTCACCATAAAAGAGAATGGGTATCCGGTTGTATTCGAAAGAATTAGGATGCCAGTTGCGATAGGAATTGTGGCTATGATCGGCTACGAGAATAAAAAGGGTATTAGCATACCATGGCTGCTTTCGCGCCTGCTCGAAGAAACGCCCCAGGCTCCAATCAGTATAAAAGGCTGAGTTGATATATTTACGTTCGTTGTTCCCCCAGTGTAATTTTTCCTCCATGGGCTGGTCGTAAGGGGAATGAGAAGACAGAGTAAACAAGGACGCAAAGAATGGTTGAGGTTCGGTTTTAAGGTCATGCAGAAGTTCGTTGAGAGTAAACTCGTCGTGAATACCCAATTTGCCTTCCTTGCGGGGAAGTTTGAAATCATAAATCTCTTTAATACGATGAAACTCGTTGAAGATAATGTAGCTCTTTATGTTTCCGTAAATCAGTTGCCCTCCGAAGTAAAAGCTTGAATGGTATCCCAAAGCATTAATTTTCCGTACGATACTTGGTAAATGTCGGTACTTGTCAGGCTGGACAGTGATAGAAGTGTAAGGATGAGGGGGAAAGGCACTGAAAAGAGCAGCCATGCCCTGCTCCGAACGTTTTCCCCCGGCGTAGGCCTGAGTGAAAAGAATCCCATTTTTCTCCAATTTTCTGAATTCGGGAGTTATGCCAGGTTCTCCGCCCAGGCTTTCAATCAGATCGGCCGACCAACTCTCTAAAATGAGCATTACAATATTGGGGCGCTCGTTGATGAGAATTTGCGGGGGACTGATTATTGGCTTAGCAAATAAAGAGTCCACGATAGCTCTGGCCTCTTCATCAGGCATAAATCGGAATGGATTCTCGTCTTTAAATTGACGGTTTTCGAACCAACTGATATAAAGGTTGAAAGCAGAGTTTACTGCGGTGTTGTTGAGTATTTCGTATTGCGAATAATAGCTCTGACTCTGGTTGATAGGAATTTGCTGCAAGCCTCCCCGAGCTCCTATAACCAGCAAGGGAAGAAATAAAACAAAGGCTAATAAGCCTTTCCACCAAACCCTTGCCTCTCCCACAGATCGAATGGCAACCCACCGATGGTAGATAAAGACTCCTACAGTGGTCAGTATCCCAAACATCGCAAAAAGCAGTACCAGATTGCTGGTTTGGGCTGAGTTGATAACCTCGGAAGGATGAGCCAGATATCTCAGAGCCTTAAAGCTGAGCTTGGTCTGCCACTCCTCATAAATACCTGCTTCACCAGCAATAAGGAGGGAATAACATACAATCAGTAAGTAATTAAAAATCAACAACAGTCGGTCGACCCAGGCTGATCGTGCATAATACTTAATCATAAGCAGGACTAATATTATAAAGGCAGGGTAGCAGAAAGTGGCCGTATCGAGGCGAAGCGCAGAGGGGAAAGCCTTTAAAATTTCCATGAAAGGCATACCGGAATGAAACATCAAGCCTGCATAGTAAACAATAAACGCCACCCGCCCCAGGGCAAAAAAAATGAGCCAGAAAAAATAGTGGCGTAAAAGACTTTTGAATATGAATTTCATGCGATAATTTTTTTTACAGTGGATTCCATATTTTATTTAAACAACCTGTGCATGGCTATCAGTGTATCCAGGCATCTACCCAAGGGAAAGTTGTTGCTAACATTTATTGAGTTGAAAATCAATAATATTAATCAATGAATCTATCTCTTTCGGTGAGAACCATTGATACTGAGGGTCTTTTCGGAACCAGGTGAGCTGACGTTTGGCGTAACGCCGGGTATTGGTTTTAATTTTCTCAACAGCATCATCCAGCGAATACAAACCATCGAAGTGTGCAAATAATTCTTCGTAGCCCACAGTCCGTAGGGTATTCAAATAGCGGAGATGCTTCAGGGAGAGGGCTTCTTCTACCAATCCCTCTTCAATCATTGAGTCGGTGCGGTGAGCTATACGTAAAAAAAGTTCTTCACGAGGAAGGTTGAGCGCTAGTTTGAGAACCCGGAAAGGACGATGCTTCGCAGTTCCAGTGCGAAGTGAGGAGTAAGGCTGGCCGGTGATAAGGCAAACTTCAATGGCTCGCATCAGCCGGGCTGGATTATTAAGGTCAACGAGGGAATAGTAAACCGGGTCGAGCTGGCTAAGCCAGTTGCGAAGCCCATTCAGACCTTCTTTTTGGTAAAATTGGTGTACCTCTTCCCTAATACGGGGGTCGGGGTCGGGCAGCGTGTCGAAACCTTTACACACTGCATCAATGTAAAGTCCTGATCCACCCACCAAAAAAGCGCAGCGGTGATTTTTAAAAACATCATCCAGCCTGGCAAGTACTTCATTTTGGTATTGGGAAGCATTACAGGGTTGTGTGATACTTCTATCTCCCACGAAGAAGTGAGGCACTCTGGCTCTTTGTTCCGCGGTGGGAGCAGCCGAGCCAATAGGAATTTCAAAATACAACTGCCGGCTATCAGCCGAAAGAACCACTGACTGGAAATGAGAGGCCAGCTGGATGCCCACCTCGGTTTTGCCGGAAGCCGTGGGTCCGGCTACTACCACCAGGAGGGGTTCAGGCATAATTCATGAAAAGGAAAACGGTTATTAGTAATCGTCCTCATCGTATCCGCGACCTCCCCGGCCACGGCCTCCCGACCTGAAATCGTCCTCATCATCTTCTTCCTCAAAAAAGAAGTCATCGTCATCGGCAGGTAATTCTTCTTCTTCAAGGTCAGAATCTCCAGGGTCGTAAATTTCGGCAAATTCAGGCCCAAACTGCTCTGCAATTTCTTCGCGGGTCAGTTTTTTCTTCTTTTCCGGAGCAGGTGCCGGTACATCCTCGCCTTTTATAATGGCCCCGAAAGTTTCGTCATCCTCAAGTTTTTCGATTTCCATTGCTATTTCTTCATCGCTAATTTCATCCAGCGATTTGCGCTGCTTGTTCTTTTCTTTATCCTTGCGCTCGAACCGACGAATTTCAATCTCCTGAATTAATTCAATGGGCTTCAAAGGAATTTCGCCCTCTGCATTCACACATTTGGGGAGGCCGGCCACATCGTCAGCCTGATAAATCTTCTGTAATTCGATGAAGAAGACAAAAGAATCGACTCCATTGTATTCGAAAATAATTTTCTGGTGAGGATCCATGATGTAGTCGCGCAGACGGGCCACAGCAATATGCGTAAAAGGAATATTTATGCGACGGTTTTCTACTCTTATATCCTCATCCTCTTCATGCACTGTCTTCGATAAAAGAGGTTTCTCAGCAATTTCTCTGAGTTTTACCCAGCGGGCATTAGCAATATAAAACCACATTTGCGCCTCGGCTCTCAAAGGGGCACACTCCAGAATGGCCTTTTGGAAATCTTCAAAAGTATGGGTGGGGGTAATATCAATTTCCCGCACGTATTCGTCAATGGTATCGGTTTTGACCTTAAAACGATAGATATGCATAAATAGCTAATATTGATAGAAGTAAAATTAAACGAATTTGCCCAAAACCGGGTGTGCAAAAATAGCGAAAGGAAATTTTCGCTGGGAAAAATCAAGCATCAAATTCAAGGAGTTCGCGGATGATGCCATCCGAAATCATGAAATTTCTTACGGGCACGTAAATACCTTTATGGGTCAACAGGATACGACCACGGGGCAATTTCCCCACTTTTTGAAGTAAATGTTCCAGCGCTTGTTTTCCCCATCGTTGTTCAAAGTGATTGAACAGCATTCCTTCCCTGGTTCGAAGGCAAGTCATAAGATATTCATTGAGTTGCATAATGCGACTGAGTTGTTCTTCTTCCCTATCCTGTTTGTGCGTGACGATTTGCCTCCATTTCGAGATAGAAGCCGGATTCCACCAACGCTTTCTCCCATCAAAAGAATGGGCTGAAGGACCCAGGCCGAGATAAGGAACCCCGGTCCAGTAGGAAGTATTATGCCTTGAATGGTATCCTGGTAGACTAAGATTAGAAACTTCGTAAAAGTGATAGCCATGGTGGCGGGCCATTCGCCTCAAGAGATGAAAATGAGCCAGAGCCAGGTCGTCTGGGGGAGCCGAAACCTGATTTCTGCGCACCCTGAAGTCATAAATCGTTTTTTCTTCCAATGTAAGGGCGTAGGCAGACATATGTTCTGGCCGGAATTCAAAAACCTGTTCCAGGGTTTTAAGCCAGGCCTGGCGGCTCAAGCCTGGAATGCCATAAATCAGATCCAGGGATAGGTTGGTAAAACCCACATTCCTTACAAGGCGCAACTTATTCAGCGATTCGCCAGCAGAGTGCAAACGTTCAAGAAAATCCAGGGCTGCTTCATCCAGCGACTGAAGACCTACACTTAATCTATTAATTCCAAGGTCTTTCCACAATTTTAACGAGTCAAGCGTTATATCATCAGGGTTCACTTCAAGCGTAATTTCAGCCTGAGGACTGATTTTAAATTGGGTTCGGAGGCCTTTAAACAAGGCTCTTAGCTCTTCTTCTGATAACAAAGAAGGTGTGCCCCCGCCCAAATACAGTGTTGCCATGGTTTGATCCGACCAGTCTGAAGCAAAATGATTAGCCTCCGACAAAAGCAGTTCAATAAAATCGTTCCTTAATTTATCGGAAACCACCGAAAAGAAATTGCAGTACGGACACTTTTTGCGACAGAAGGGAACGTGTATATAAAGGCCGGCCATGTTATTTTTTTTTCAGAACAACTCTCAGGGTGGTTCCCTGGCCGAGCTGCGATGATTTCACGAAAATTCTGCCCCGGTGATATTCCTTAATGATGCGCCGGGCCAAAGACAAACCCAGGCCCCATCCTCGCTTTTTGCTGGTATACCCTGGCTTAAAAATGGTTTTGAATTTTGACCGGGGTATCCCTTTTCCGGTGTCAGTAAAATCTATTATTACACGATCATTTTCTTCCTCGATAGCTACAATAAAGGTACCCACACCGCCCATGGCATCTACTGCGTTTTTTACCAGGTTTTCAATAACCCATTCCAGTAATGAGCTATTGCATGGGATTTGTAATGCTGAACGCCCCGTCTTGTTTTCTATAACATAATTCACTTTACGGGAAGTACGGTTTTTCAGGTATTCAATCGAATCATGGATAATCTTGAGAATATCATGATTTTCTAATTGGGGTCGTGAGCCGATTTTAGAAAACCTTTCCGTGATAATATCGAGCCGGCGGATATCTTTCTCCATTTCACCTATGGCAGGATGCTCAATTTCTTCCAGTTTTAGCAGCTCTATCCAGGCCATGAGCGACGACATGGGAGTTCCCAGTTGATGTGCAGTTTCGCGGGCCATACCTACCCATACCTGATTTTGCTCGCTCCGTCGTGCTGTGCTGAATAGAAAATAGGCGACCATCAAAAACAAGCCTATGATTCCCAGCTGAACAAATGGATAGTAACGCAATTGAGTGAGCAGATAAGAGTCGCGGTAAAAGACATAACAAATACCGTACTGCGAAAGATTGATGCGTATGGGCTCATTTTCGCTTTGGAGGAAATCGGTAAGAACCTTTACAGAGGGATATTTTTTGAGCAATGCAGAATCAATATTTCCACTGGCAATGATGTGGCTGCGCGTACTATCGGTAATTAATACGGGCACACTGGCCGAGTTGATCACCACTTCGTCGATAAACGACCGGTCGAGGTCGTCGAGTACATCCTGGAGCTCTGAAAAAAGCCGGCTATCCGTATAGTAGAGATAGTGCGTGCGCCCTCTCAGGTATTCAAAAGGGATAGGAGGATACTTGTTGAATTTTTCCAATAATTCTCCCTCGAGTCGTTTCACCTTTTTTACATCAAAATCAACATTGGCGGCCCCCTGAATATTCCCTTGGGCATCGGTGAGAACCACAGGAATGGTCTTGTTTTTTTCAATCATTTCAAGAAAAAACGTCAGGTCGGCCATATCTTCAGAATTGGCCAGTCGGCGATAGGCTCCAGCCAATAATTCGACCCTGCGACGCTCCTCTTCCTTTATCTGCCGGAAAAAAGTTTCTGTATAGCTCACCATCTGAGCTTTGCGATTCACCGCATCTACCCACAGCCTCAGGTTTTTTTGCTCTTCAAATCTGACTTTTTCTACCAGATGGGCTGTGTAAAGAAAGGTCCCACCAAAAATCATAAAGGCAGCCAAAAGTAGCAGCCATTTCCATCGTCGTTTTCTGGTGTAAAGTTCCATGGGGTAAAATTAACTTCTTTCTCGCAGACTTATTGTATACCCGGAGAAGACTAAAACATAGCTTTCGAATGGGCTAATTTTTATGATTTGCCTTCATTGCCCTACCTTTGCGCTCAAAACTAAAACATTAATTCATAATGACTGATTATTCTATCGACAGGCGGGTAGCCAATAACATTAGGGCTCTGGTTGTAGCTATGGTAGAGAAAGCCCAGTCGGGGCATCCGGGTGGGGCCATGGGAGCCGCCGAATTTATCCATATTCTTTACAGCGATTTTTTAAAATTCGATCCTGATGACCCTTTCTGGCCTGCCCGCGACCGATTCTTTCTTGATCCGGGACACATGTCGCCCATGCTGTATGCGCAATTGGCTCTTCTGGGAAAACTCTCCATGGAAGACCTTATGAATTTCAGGCAATTGCACTCTCCAACCCCTGGCCATCCTGAAGTGGATGTAGCAAGAATGATTGAGAACACCTCTGGTCCTCTGGGGCAAGGACACGTAATGGCCGTGGGTGCCGCCATTGCTGAACGTTTTTTGGTAGCCAGGCTGGGAAAGGTTGCAGAGCACAAAACGATAGCCTTCCTTTCTGATGGAGGAATTCAGGAGGAAATTGCCCAGGGAGCTGGACGAATAGCAGGATTTCTGGGACTGCATAATCTTATTTTGTATTATGATGCTAATAAAGTTCAGCTATCAACGCGAGTGGAGGAGGTAACCTGCGAAGATACGGCCATGAAATATCGCGCCTGGGGCTGGAAGGTTATAGAGATTGATGGAAACGATCCTCAACAAATCAGGGAAGCTTTGACCCTGGCATGGAATGAGACCCAATCTCCTACCCTGATTATTGGTCACAGTGTGATGGGCAAAGGTATTAAAGCTTCCGATGGCACTCCCCTTGAAGGGCTTACGAGTACTCACGGACAGCCCATCAGCAAAGCTGGTGCAGATGTTGGGCTCACCCTCCAATCATTAGGAGCTGATCCCCTTCATCCTTTTATTATTTATGATGATGTAAAGACCTACTATCAGCAGATTTTACAGAAAAAAGTAGCTCAGGCACGCCAGGCAAAAGCAGATGAGAAAGCCTGGGCCAAAGCAAACCCCGGTCTGGCAGCCGACTGGATAAATTGGTTGGAAAACCGATTACCCGAAATCAGCTGGAATGATATAGTACTGAAGCCCAAGGCAGCCACCCGTGTTAGCTCAGCTGAGATGCTAGCCCATTTCAGTGGCCGACTTAAAAACATGCTGGTGATGTCGGCCGACCTGGCCAACAGCGACCGTACCGATGGTTTCCTGAAAAATACCCAACCCATACGTAAGGATGATTTTAGCGGGGGCTTCCTTCACGTAGGGGTTTCTGAGCTTACCATGGCAGCCCTGGCCAATGGTATGGCTTTGCATGGAGGGATTATTCCAGTTTGCGGCACCTTCTTCGTATTTTCAGATTATATGAAACCGGCTATTCGATTGGCTGCCCTTATGCAATTGCATGTAATATATGTGTGGACCCACGATTCCTTCAGAGTTGGAGAAGATGGACCTACACATCAGCCCATTGAGCAGGAAGCACAGATTCGTTTAATGGAAAGCCTTAAAAATCATAAAAATCAACACAGTCTTATTGCATTGCGTCCTGCCGACTGGGCTGAAACCCTCCAGGCCTGGAAATACGCTCTGGAAAATACGCAACGGCCCACGGCTTTAATTTTATCTCGTCAGGATGTTAACGAATTGCCTGTGGCTGAGGGAACTCGCCGAAGGGAAGAAGCCGCTCAGACTGTTCGGGGAGCGTATCTCCTGTCTATCTCAGACCCTGATCCTGAGATTATTCTATTAGGCAATGGTTCTGATGTGGGCCTGATGACCCAGGCAGCCCTAATTCTGAAAGAACAAAACCGTCGGGTGGCGATTGTATCTTGTCCATCCATTGGGCTTCTTATGGAACATATAGAAACAAACCCCACTGCCAAGGCATCCCTGCTTCCGGCTGGTGTTCCCATTCTGGCTGTTACAGCAGGTCTTCCTGATACGTGGTTCAGGTTCACCGATCATGTAATGGGGATGGAAACCTTTGGCTTCTCAGCCCCATCCTCCGCTTTGGATGCTTATCTGGGCTTTACCCCGGAAAAAATTGCCGAAAAAGCCTCCTCAATACTGCAGGCCCAGGCTGTCTGATTCTAAATAAGATGTTTTTATGAAATAACATGGTTATGAAAGGGTGGCTGGCTCACGTAGTTAAATCACTGCTTGGGTTCGTTTTAATGGTAACGCAGAATCCCCTACAAGCTCAAACCGAACGGGAGGAAAGCCCGGAATTAGGCTGGCATTATGGGCTTAATACAGGGTTGATTCTTCCCTACGGCAAACCCGCTTCCTTCTACAACGGTTCACCTCAGAATGATAATAAAATTTCGTTAATTCTTGATAATCAGTACTACAAAACAATTATTGTTCAGAATATCGGATATAATTACACGGGATATGAACTTCCCGGCCACATGGTTTATCAACCCAATTTCAGCGTAGGATTTTTTGCCAGGTATCAGTACTCAACTCATTCATCTCTATTTGCGCAAACCTCATACAGTCGTTTGACCGCTACAGATGTGTTTTTACTAAATTTAGATTTACCCCAGGGCTATAGTTTTGAGCCAACTTATCTGGAATGCGATATTATGGGCCAGGAAAGCCGCACTTACATTGATTTGGGGTATAGGCACGATTTTCCGTCCAGCACGGCCCATCATCTATTCCTGGATGTGGGTTTTAGTATGAATAACGTCAAGGTGCTCAAAAATATGATTCGAATAAAAAATCTGGAATACAACATAAAGTATTCCGGAGAGCATCCCACAGGTCCCTATTCACAGGATCCGCGCTACGATATTTTTCAAGGGGGGATTGGTGTGGGAGGCTTTGTTAATGTGGGATACGACTTGCAATTCAACGATAATGTCTCGCTTGAGCCTCTTTTAGGAGTGAACTATAGTCAGACGCATCTGGAAGGATACACCAAGCCAGGGCCCTCGTGGTACTTTCTGGTTAGATTCAGCTTTCGGAGCTTCAATTTCTGAAGATTTTAAACTTAATAAACCTTCAATGGTTTAGTAATGAAAATCTGCTGAAATGAGAATAGACAGGCAAAAGGCTATCCAACTGATTGATAAATATTTCCCTAAGAGTCATCCGGCACGTGATTATTACATGGTCCATGTGGAAGCAGTGGCACATGCTGCCCGGCTCATACTCACTCACAATGCCCATCTAAACCTCGATCCGGATAAAATTGAAGCTATGGCTCTGCTTCATGATATAGGCATTGTAAAAGTGCATGCTCCCGAAATCGGGTGCAATGGAGAATTTCCATACATCTGCCATGGTTACCTGGGCAGAGAAATACTTGAAAAGGAAGGACTTTTTGAAATTGCTCCTATATGTGAAAGGCACACAGGTGTTGGAATAACTATTCAGGATATCGACAACCAGAAGCTTCCCCTGCCCAGGAGGGATATGATTCCACTTACAGCTGAAGAGCGGTTGATTTGTTATGCAGATAAATTTTTCTCAAAATCGGCTCAACAACCCGACCAACCCAAACCCTTGGAGAAAATTCTCAAGAGTTTGGCTAAATACGGACCTGATAAGCCGGAAAAGTTCATGGAATTGGCCCGTGAATTCGGGTACGATTACATTTATGAGAACTTCCCAAGCTATAGGCAAAAATAATTTGCCTCTGGTGTGGAGCTATGTTAACCAGGATTCAAGAAGGGGTGAATAAAACCATTTTTGCCTAATCCCACTCCAGACAATAAAGCCTCAGGCCTCCAAACCACAGTCGCTTCTCCTCAAGCCAGGCTGAAGAACGAATGATGTCGGGAGTGGAGTATTGCCAGAGCTGTTGTCCATCGCTGAGTTTAAGGGCATACAAAATTCCATCGTCGCAGCCAAACAAGACCCTATTTCCCATAATACTTGGCGAAGAATGAATGGCTCTTTTAAACTTGGTTTTCCACAGAAGTCTGCCGGTATTTGGTTCGAGGCAAGTTAATTCGCCCTTTCGATTTCCGAAAACACAATACGATTCACAAACGGCTGCCGAGGAGAAAATAGCTCCTTCGCTGACATAATTCCATGCTACGGAACCATCCTCTACCTTCAGGCTAAAAAAATGGCCGCGGGTATCACCTACTAAAACCTGTCGCTGATGAATAGCCGCCGTAGCATGAACAGGCCCCTGCATTTGTTTTTTCCAAATCACGCTACCTGTGTGGGCATCGAGTGCATATAAAAAACCGTCCCTACTACCTATGAATACTTTGCCTTCAAACAAAGTAGGACTGGATATCATCCAGCTATCCGTGGTCAATTTCCAGACTAACTTTCCAGTAAACGCATCCAGCGCATAAATACTGCCATCCATACCTGCCAGATAAACGAGTCCTCCCTGCAGGGCCGGGGAAGAAAAAATCCAGTCGGCCGTGGGAAATTTCCAACGCAAATGTCCCGTATCTGCATTCAGGCAATAGAAATTGTGATCAAAGCATCCAAAATAAACCGAGGCGTTGCTCACCAGTGGGGTTGAGCGAACCTCGGCCTGCGTTTTAAACCGCCAGAGTTCTTGACCAGTATTTGCATCAAGACAGAAAAGGGCTTTACTATCAGCCCCAAAAAATACCTTACCCTGAGCGACTACCGGAGAGGAATGCACAGTGTAAAGGTCATAGAAAGAATAGGCTAAACGAGGCGTGGTGAAAGATTCCTTTCCTTCGAAACATCCTTTTCTCATAGCACTGCCCCTGAACATAGGTAAGGTTTCAGGCTGGCGCTCCATCGCCCTGATTAGAACCTTTTCCGTAATCTGCACCAGGTTATTGGCATGAAAAAGATCCAGTTCATAAGGCTTTTTCTCCAGTTTCCCGCTCATATTCAAGCTTTAAGGCATCATATTCTTGTTGAAATTTTTTTCTTAACCCGGCAAAATAAGCATCGAAATCCGAGATCTGGCGCAGCGTCTGGTATACAGGGCTTGATATTAGTTCCCTAATTTCATCTTCTACTCTCCTGATTTCTGCATCCAGTCTGCGGATACGGGCTTCGAGTAATGCTGCTTCACTCCGCTCATCATCAGAGACTTGAGTAAAAATATTTTGAGAGAGCATGCGGTAGATTTCTTCCACCTTGCGAATATCGTTGAATAAATAGGCGTTATTTAATTCCATGAACCACTGCCGGGCTTCTTCGCGCAATTCCTCCGATACCATATCAGGATGGCACCGTTTACTGGCCTCCCGGTATAGTTTTCTCAGGCGATTTCGCTCTTCCCGGCTGATCTCATGAATGGGTCTTTCCTTTGAGATGTGTTTCCTTTGCTGTTCAAAAGAGGCGTAATCTTTTTTGGCCTGACGATAAGCCTCCGCATGTCGTTGATCCTTTTGTTGTCGCAGGTAAAAAAGGTCCATCTGCAACCTGAGAATATCGCCCAACAGCATGCCGAGTTCACTGTTGTGTTTATGTCTGAAAAAGTTGATTTGTCTCTGAATTTCTGCTTTTTTATTGAGAGCAACAGAAAGATGCGTACTTAAAAGTGACACACTGGTTTTCAAACCCACAAGCAAGGGTTCCCCCCGGGAAGGCAGAGACAAGTGGTGAATATGACTTTCGAGAAGAGCCTCCAAAGTTTCAAAATCACGGATTTGCAATAAATGCAGCAATTTTTCCTTTAAATCTCCCTTATCTTCTTCCAGGGCTGCCACTTCTTCACCCGCTTCCTTCAACTGGCGTTGAGAAACCAGGAACTGAATAGTTTTCAATCGTTTAATCATTCGAAGCTCTTTTAAAAACGCATTCTCCTTCAATCCATGTTTCAAGGATGCGAGCTTTAAGAACTTCTTCGCGGGATGCAGTTCTTAGATCGGTATCGAGCACAACAAAATCCGCTTTCTTACCCTGAGTAATGCTACCTATTTCATTCTCAAGAAATGAAGCCCTGGCGGCCCAAAGGGTCATACCCCAAAGGGTTTGATCGCGGGATAGGGCATTTTCTGGTTGAAAACCGCCCCGGGGATAGCCCTCGGAATCGGTGCGAAAGACGGCTGCATGGAAAGTGAGAAACGGATTTACTTCCTCAATGGGAAAATCGGTTCCCAAAGGCATCCAGCCATTTTGCTGAAGCAAGTTCTGGTAAGCATATGCATGGCGAATACGATCACCCAGGCGGGCTGCAGCCCAACTCATATCGGATGTGGCATGTGTAGGTTGAACCGAAGGAATGACGGAAAACTTGCCGAACTTTGAGAGATCATCCGGGTCCACTACCTGAGCGTGCTCAATGCGCCAGCGCAAATCATTTGGGCCTTTGAGAAATTCACCATAAATATTCAAAACCAGTCGATTGGCTGAGTCGCCGATAGCATGCGTGCAGACCTGGTAACCTGCCTCCAGCGCCCGCTGGCAAATCCTTCGGATTTCATCAGGTGAAGTAACCGCTATTCCATAAGTTTGAGGAAAATCGCTATAAGGCCTGAGCAAAAGAGCTCCCCGGCTGCCTAACGCTCCATCTGCGTAAAGCTTAATGGCTGTAACCGACAACCGGCCGTTGAAATATTTCCCTTGAGGTAAAAATTCATGCAAGGTCTCCTCTGATGGGTCGAGCATGGCGGATACTCGAATTTTTAGTTTGCCTTCCCGCTGCATCTCTTCCATCACGCGTATTACCTGGGCGTCGAGACCTGCGTCGCATACGGCGGTCAGCCCATTGCGCAGACACTCTTCCTGAGCGGTAAGAAGTGACCCCTCCAGCTCCTGCCGGCTCATGGCGGGAATGAGGGAACGAACGGGTTCCATAGCATTGTCAATCAAAACCCCCGTTGGTTTTCCCCCGGCTATCATCATCTGTCCCCCGTCCTGTTGGGTTTTCCTTTCAAGCCCGGCTCTTCTCAGGGCTTCATCACTTACCAGCGCGGCATGTCCATCAATTCGTACTAGATAGACAGGGACATCAGGGAAAGCTTTGTTTAATAATTGATTATCAGGAAACTGGCCTCCAGGGAAAAGATTCTGGTCCCATCCCCTACCCAGCAACCATTCCGCTTTATGCGTTTTTCTGAATTCCTGTAATCTATCCACCACCTCCTCCATGGAACGGCAACCTCTAAGATCAGCCCAACGATACATCATTTCACCGAGTCCCTTGAAATGACAATGGGCATCCATAAACCCCGGGTATAGGGATGCACCCTGTAAATCAATTATTTTTTCCGCATGAAATTTCCCTTTGATCTCTTCATTACTTCCAATCCCCACAAACTTTCCATCCTTCACAGCCAGGGCATTGGCATCTATAAGGGTTGAATCAGCGGTAAAAATCCTGGCATTCCACACAATGAAATCTGCCGGTTGTTTCATTGTACAAGATTGAAAAAGAATAATTAACAAGAACAGGCCAAGGGGCCCTGTGCTTTGTTTCATGGTCATTTCGATTTTGAGTCGACAATTTTAAAATCGGCCACCAGGGGCAGATGGTCGGAACAACGCTTCATAATGTTTCCATCGAGCCCGAGGGCCGAAAGAGTATCTACATCCAGCATAGAGGTATTCAATATAAAGGAATGAACAGGATGAAGGTTCACCGGCGAATAAAAAATATAATCGAGACGGGCTGGCGAAAAGAGCTTTTGTGGATCTCTCCAGGTGATGGCAACCGGGTGATCCACCTGTATGGGCACCAGATCTCGGAGCACGGGTTTCTGGCTAAGGTGCAGACTGCCGGTGGTAAGGTTACGATAAGGTATATCGGAGCCCACAATATTGAAATCGCCCGCCAGTATGACCGGCATCTTGAGGTTTCCGTCGTTGAAAGTGGCTACCTTATTGATAATAGCCATAAGGGCCTGGGTTTCCATTATCCGCTCCTGGTCGAAGTAGCAGCAGCTCAGATGACAACTGAAAAACATGATGTCGCGTTTCCCTATCCTAAGTCGAAAGCCGGCAATATTTTCGTTGGCTCCGGGCCGCACCGGAATAATTTCTTCGATTTTAAAACGGGAGGCCAGAATAACTCCTTCACCGTATTTAACTACATGCCAGGTACCGGGCAATAGTTCTGAAAGGGTTTGCTTTACTTCATCTGCCGTACTTTTCCAGCATTCAATTAAATTGATGATGTCTGGGTTAAGAAGACGAATGACTCTGTTAAAATCATATTGGCGAATGGAATCGGTAATCCCATCATTAAAAACATTCCAGCTTAGCAATCTGAAACCATCTTCAGGCTTAGGAGTAATAGCAGGCAGTTTCAGAGAATTTCGACAATCGCGCTGAATTACGTAGGTAAAGGTTTTTCCCTTGTCAGGAGCCATGTCGCCCCCTTCGGTTCGGTCCCATAGCAATATTTTTACAGTATCTGAGCTAAACAGCTTTTTCCCGGGTCGGGGCTCTGCCTCAAGCGAAATCGTGACTTCATATTCCGACGAAGTGAATGGAGGTACATACAAAAAACCCAACCCAAGATGTCTAACAAAATCAGCCACTTCCGAGTCTTTGTAGTAGCCCCAGCGCTGACCAAACTGCCATCCCAACTCAGCTCCTATCCCGTTGATGAAATAGCCCGTATGAGGATCATTGTCTGTGTCCAGTTCTAGAAATAATGTATTGTTTTCGCCCAAGGGATAGGGTTTCTGAAGAATCAATCTGAAATACAAATTTTTATCGTCATTGGTTACCTGAAGACCCACGATGTCAATATCTTTTCCATCCCCAGGAGCATCCGTCAGAGTGCTAACCCGGTTGTCGTTATTAACTGCTGACTTCCAATCGGGCCATTCATGGGTGAATCCATCCACGACCACTGGCAAACATAATTTCTCGTTTTGGGCATAAATGGTCTGAATGAGCAGGAGAAAATACAGAAGTATCTTCATCCTAAAGAAATGAGAATTGCGAAAATTTTTAGCCATGACGAAGAAAACGACTAAGGAATTTCAGACTTTCAAATGTAATGATTTTGCTATTTCCATGCAAAACAAAGGAACCATCGCTTTCGGCAGAAATCACCCAGGCTGGAGCTTCACCAGGGATGGCATGCCGCAGGCAGTGCCTCAGCATAAACAATTCCCAAGCTGGGTGGGGTGTACCTGCCCAATGAATTTTCACAGGTTTAAAGTCCTTGCTCTCTGGTTCAAAATCCTGGATTTGTGAATTATATACCCAGTCTGCCCGTTGAAAATAATCAGGAATGATTCCTGTGCCGACCGCCTCCTCGGGCGAAATCATGATAAAAGGTCGCTGATGCCCGGCCACAATCAATTCGTCACATAGGCGGAGCGCAAGGGCCACATCGTGTGTGGAAAGGAGTATAGTTTTGTTTTGCGATCGAGTGAGCTGCAGCAACATGTGCATCAATTCAGAACGGCTAGGAAAATCGAGAAAGGCAGAAGGTTCATCAAGCAAAATGAGGGGTGTTTGTTGCGTAAGTGCCGAGGCAATCCATACTTTTTGCTTTTCTCCGTCGCTTAGCCGATCAAAAAATTTATGAGCTAGGTGACCTATTCCCACCAAATGCAATGATTGCATAACCCATTCTTTATCGGCCTTCGACATGCGCCCCCAAAATCCACTATAAGGATATCGACCCGAGGCTGCCACCTCGAAAGCAGTCATCGAAGGCATGGCTGTGCCGGTAGGAAAAACTACGGCTACTTTTGAAGCCAATTCTCTACGGCTAAAATGCTGTAGTGTCTTACCCTGCATAAAAATCTCTCCGCCAAGAGGGGGCAGAAGTCCTGCCAGGGTACGTATGAGGGTTGATTTTCCGCAGCCATTGGGTCCTATTAAGCAGTACAGATAACCCTGTTTCAAATCCAGGTTTATTTGTTCCGATACCACGAAACGTGGGCTGCTATAGCCAATGGCTAACTCATGAATAACAACAATATCCTTTATATCAGTAAGAGAAGGCGGTTGTTCAAAGGGGATAGTCATTGCGGGGAGGATTGTTACAGATTTCTCCATTTCCAAAGAAAAACGATAACCACCGGAGCCCCCACCAGGGCAGTAAGGGCGTTCACGGGAAGAGCACCCCCAAAAATTGGTAAGCGCGAAACGAGGTGTACAGCGAGGGCCAGCCCTGCTCCCAGCAAGGCAGATAATGGAATGAGTACAAAATGGTCGGCTGAGGCGGTAAGAGATCGGGCTAGATGAGGAACAGCCAACCCGATAAAGGCTATAGGACCGCAAAAAGCTGTTACAACTGCCGTAAGAAAACCTGAAACCCAAATAATGTTCATTCTTGTACGGCGTACATTCAAACCCAACGCTGCGGCTGTTGTTTCTCCCAACCACAACATATTAAGTGGTTTAACTAAGAAAAAGGAAGCCACCAATGCTAACGCCACCGATGACCCTAAAATGCCCAGATGGTTACGACTCACGGCTGAAAAACTTCCAAGTCCCCAAACCACATAATATTTCAAATCGTCAGAAAGACTAAAGAACTTTAACAAGCTGATGGCTGAAAAACTCAGGTAACCTATCATCACACCTAATATGAGCAAGCGGGTGGCTGATTGCATGCGAAGGGCAAAGCTCAATATAACAAGCATGACCCCCATAGCTCCTAAGAACGAAGCTGCAATGATTCCCAATTGTCCCTGAAAACCGGAGTTAATCAGAGAAAAACCCAGGAGTTTCCCTCCGGTAAGAGTTAAAAGAGCCACGCCCAGGCCGGCCCCGGAACTAACCCCCAAAATAGAAGGATCGGCCAGGGGATTTCGAAAAAGGGTCTGCATTAGCAATCCTCCGACAGCAAGGGCCGCTCCGGCCCATAAAGCAGCCATGGCTCCAGGAAACCGAATCTCTTGTAAAATCATTCGTTGCGTTTCGTTTCCACCACCCTCCATGGCTTCCATCAGTGCCTTCCAACCCAAATTCACAGTCCCAACTTTCAAATTGAAAAAGAAAAGTACCACGACAACGCTCGTAAGACTGCCAAAAAGCAACCATCGATATGACTTGCGCCGTCGGATGGGAGGATGAACAGTACTCATGGTAACAGATGATAAAAATAGGGCTGGTAATCAGAATCAAGCCCTGGATGCGTTAGGTGAATCAAGTCAGAGAGAACTAGATCTGGACGAGCATTGCCTACTTCGTATAAGGGAACTTCCGATACGTTGCAGTACAATATTTTACTGTTGGTAAAAACGGGTAAAAGTTTGTATCTGGGGTCAAGGTTGAGCAAGTCGCTACGGTTGTTCAGGTTCTTATTGGCCAGCAATAGCCGCCAATATTCTGCCTTTGATGAACGACTCACTATTTCTTCAAAACTCACAGGTATACTGCCAGGTCCGGGCTTATCTGAAAAAACATAATTCAATCCCGCATCTCTGTAAAGCTCTGCCATATAACTCTGAGATGCCGATACATACCAGGTATCACCCTGCAGCATTCCATCTATAATTGAGGGCTTATCGTTTATGCTGAGGGCTAACTCTTTCATTCGAAGATAATTAGTTTTTATTTCTTTGAAAATACTATCGGCTTCATGCTCCTTGCCTAAAAAAATACCGATGAACCGAATCCATTCCGCTCTGCCCAGTGGGGTTGATTCCAGGTAATCGGCCAGGGGAAGGGCAACGATTCCTACACTTCTAAAACGTTCAAAATCAGTACCAGGGAATAATGAAAAGAAAGCTGCGTCAGGATCGCAGGCAATGAGCTGCTCATTGAAGATTCGATCTCCCTGCCCAATTTCAACGATCAAACCTTTTTTTATACGTTTCTTGACTGTTGGATTTATAATAAAGGCCGAATCAGAAACACCAGTTAGCCTTTGCATGCATCCCAGGCTCTGCAAGGAACTGAAAAGAGTGGATGAGGTGGTAGCCAGCGTTCTGATGGGTTGATAAACGAGCGTGTAGCCCTTAGGAACTTTATAGTTTTCCTTTCGTGATGCCAGAATATATCGGCCCCACACCTGGTTAGTGTCCCAGGGATTCAAAACGATGACTGCGCGATGTCCATCCCTGGTTCCCACCTTAAAGAGCCGGGCATGCTGGGGTGAATAAGCAGTATCAGGGATAAAATTCGGGTCTACGTCGGAAGGACTCTTGTTTCCGCAGGCATTTAAAAGTGCCAGGGAAATAATGAACATCCCCGTTATCCATAAATTAATCGAAAAGCTCTTCATCGCGTTCGAGTAACAGAATGGAATGATGGGAGACCACAAAATATTTCTCACCGTCTATCACCACCTCTACGGCTCCTTTTTGCATAAAAACGGCCAGGTCGCCGGGACGAGCCTGCAGAGGGATATACATGGGCTGTTCTTCATGCTTTTTCCAGGGCTCACCATCACTCTCACGAGGTGAAGGTATGGGGTAGCCAGGCCCGGTTTTGATGACATAACCCGTCTGTATCTCTTCTTTTTCAGAATAACCGGGAGGCAATACCAACCCACCCCGTGTAGTAGCTTTGGCAGTCTTGAGTTTGATAAGCACCCTGTCTCCTACTACAATAATATTTTTTAAGCGTTCAGAGATCATGCAGTTAAAGTTTCTGCAAAAATACAGAAATGCAATGGGTGGATTGATGTTTCTGCCCCTCCTGAGGTTTTGTGTATCTTTGCAGAAGCAAAGAAGACAGTAACAAATGCGACTTAAATTTCTGCATACACCCAAACCCCGGGGCTATAGTTATCAGCCGGTTTATTACAATCCAGAACAGGAAAAACCAACTGTTGAAAAAAAAGAAACCGAGGGCAGCGACCGCTTGCGACGTGAGATGGAAGCACGATGGAGGGCCAATCGGCGAAAAAACCGGGCAAGCACTATCCAGCTTGCGGTTTACCTCCTAATAATACTTGCAGTGCTCTACTTTATTTTCTTTGTGTGGTAATGACAGGTATCATTCAGTTGCTGCCAGAGGCTGTTGCCAACCAAATTGCTGCGGGAGAAGTAATTCAGCGCCCGGCTTCTGCTGTAAAAGAATTGCTTGAAAATGCGGTGGATGCAGGAGCAGGCAATATTCAACTCATTATTAAAGACGCAGGAAAAACCCTGATTCAGGTGGTGGACGATGGCTGCGGTATGAGCCCTACAGATGCACGCCTCTGTTTTGAACGCCATGCAACCAGTAAAATCAGGTCAGCGAATGACCTTTTTGCCATCCGTACCCTGGGATTCAGAGGTGAAGCGCTGGCCAGTATAGCCGCTATTGCCCAGGTTGAGCTGCGAACTCGCAGGCACGAAGACGAACTGGGTACGCTGGTTATTATAGAAGGGACAGAAGTTAAGAATCAACAACCCGTCCAGTGCCAGGCTGGAAGTTCATTCGCAGTAAAAAACCTGTTCTACAATGTCCCTGCCCGCAGAGCATTCCTTAAGTCCGAACAGGTTGAAATGCGGCATATAATCGAAGAATTTCAACGGGTAGCCTTTGTTTATCCACAAATTCAGTTCAGCCTGGTAAGCAATGGCCGCACTATTTACAACTTGCAGAAGGGAAATCTTCGTCAGCGTATTATTCAACTAATGGGAAACCCAATTAATACAAAAATTATCCCCGTTGAAGAAAAGACACAGCTCGTTACTGTAAGAGGATTCGTGTCGAAACCTGAACATTCGCGGAAAATCCGTGGCGAACAATTCCTTTTTACCAATGGCCGCTTTGTTAAGATTCCCTACTTCCAACATGCCATCGAGGCTGCTTACGAAGGTCTCATCCCACAGGGAAATCTCCCCTCCTACTTCATCTACCTTGAGGTAGATCCGGCTCGTATCGATATTAATATACACCCTACCAAAACCGAGGTAAAATTCATAGATGAACAGGCTATTTATGGAATCATTAAGGCAGCCGTACGTAAATCGATAGGGCAGGTAAGTCTGGCCAGCCAATTGGAATTCGACAACCTCCCATCGTTCGAGATTCCCGAACCCAAACCCGGTGCCCCCATACGACCACCGGAAATCAAAATCAATCCTGACTATAATCCTTTTCATTCGCCAGTAAAAACAGGCGACCCCCGAAATCAATCGCAATGGCAGCAATTGTATCAGCCGCCAAAGTCAGAATTGCCAGCCGAATCCCCTTCCCATGAATTGCCATCTTTTTTAAATCGGACGAATGACGACAATCCCCAAGAAAAGCCTTTTTTGCAAATATCTTTGGCTTTCATACTCACCAGCGTGAAATCGGGGTTGATGGTGATTGATGCAGAAAAGGCCTGGGAAAGAATATATTATGATGAAATAATCGCAGCGCTTGATAAACGGGGAATGGCCTCGCAGCAGTTGCTCTTTCCCCATAATGTGTATTTTAATGAAGCAGAGGCAGAAATAGTCGCTCAGCTGAAGCCCTTGCTCAGTCAGATGGGTTTTACGCTCGACAACCTCAGTCCCACCACATTGGTTATTCAAGGCATACCGCAGGGCATGTCGGCTGCTGATGCTCAGGGGGCGTTGGAGCAAATACTGCAATCTGTGCTTCATCAGGGCGATGCGGAAGTAGCTGATGTTCGCTTACCCGCTGCACGTTCGCTGGCTGCCACCATGGCTGCCCGGCAACTTAAAACTATGACGCAAAACGAAATGCGCTCGCTCACCGACCGCCTTTTTGCCTCGTCCATGCCTTCTGTGAGCCCATCAGGCAAGAACATTGTAAAAATTCTCAGTGAAGAAGAGCTTCGACAACTTTTCAAATAAATCCTATTTGCTTAATTTTGTTTCACACCATAAAATATATCGATGAGTAATGGATATTACCGGCCTTCCGGTTTCGGGGGACTTACCCCGGTAGTTAAGAATTTATTGATAATCAATGCTCTATTTTTCTTAGGGACCTTTTCTTTATTATCCTTCAGCCGGGGCCAGATTGACCTCACCGAATGGCTTGCCCTGTATTATCCGGCTTCTGATAAGTTTAGAACCTGGCAGATTGTAACCTACATGTTCATGCATGCCAACTTCGCCCATATCTTTTTCAATATGTTTGCCCTGTGGATGTTTGGCAATATTTTGGAACAGGTATGGGGGCCCAAAAGATTCTTAACTTATTATTTGGTAACCGGCATAGGGGCAGCTATCGTTCATATACTGGTGATGTATTACCAATTTTGGACTCTTGACGCCGAAGTCAGCCGTTTTATCTCCCATCCCAATCCGGTTGATTTTGAAATGCTCATAGAAAAGTATTTTGCAGGGATGTACAATCCGCTGTGGTTACAGGAAATGGTTAATGCATGGAGTTTATCGCCCCATGATGCCGGAATGACGCATGAAGCAATGCAAGCTATTGGGAAACTCATTTCAACCAAAATGGACATACCCACAGTGGGTGCCAGTGGTGCTGTATTCGGTATTTTGCTGGCCTACGGTATGTTGTTTCCTAACACACTGCTCTACATTTATTTCCTTTTCCCCATAAAAGCTAAATGGTTTGTAATCATCTATGGAGCCCTTGAATTTTATTTTGGCATCAGCGGACATGGAGATAACGTGGCTCATTTTGCCCACTTAGGCGGAATGATTTTTGGCTATTTCATGATTCGACGGTGGAGAAGACACATGTATTATTAAATGTAGTTCAAATTATGTACGGAAGTTTCAACGAAAATACCCCCTGGCAACAGTTTAAAGCATTTATTAGAAGAAGGGAAATCTTACCCCGACTTATCCTTATCAATGTCGCAATTTGGATTATTATTAGCTTTCTCAGGGTTCTGGGATTGCTATCAGGAAAAGCTTTCCCCCACTGGACAGGGTTTTTCCTCGATTGGCTCGGAGCTCCAGCCAATCCTATGCTTATTCCTTCCCGTTTCTGGACCCTTATCACCTATAATTTTGTTCATTTCGATTTTATTCACCTGCTTTTCAATTTATTGTGGCTCTACTGGATGGGGCTGCTTTTTACCGAATACCTATCAGGCCGCCGATTACTTTGGGTGTATTTGCTTGGCGGTATCAGTGGCTATCTTGTTTACTTGCTCGCATTCAACATTTTTCCCGGATTACTACCCATGGCCGGAAGCGCCCGTCTCATTGGAGCCTCGGCGGCGGTAATGGCAGTGGTCAGCGCACTGGCCTTCTATCTTCCCAACTATACTATTTACCTGCTTTTCCTGGGTCGAATCCGACTCATTTGGCTGGCTATCGGCCTCTTCGTGCTTGATTTTCTTATGATTAGTTCGAGTAATCCGGGTGGGCATCTGGCACATATGGGGGGGTTCTTGTTTGGCTACGTTTACATTGTGCTTTTTAAACACAATCTACTCCCCCGTGTTGATCCGGTAGCCTGGTTCAGACCCAAACCCAAAGTAACTTATCGGAGCAGCACCATCAAAACCGACGAAAAATATAATGAAGAAAAAAAGCAGCGTCAGGAAGAAATCGACCGAATACTCGATAAAATCAAAGATTCGGGCTACCAAAGCTTGACGGAACGGGAAAAAGAAATTCTTTTCAGAGCCAGTCAAAGCAACAACTGATATATGGTTGCAAAGCGAAAAAATTCGACCCGGAGTAAACATAAACCCTCGGCAGGTGGTGCGGTGCTTCGCATTATTTCGATAGTTTTTGTGACCGGGTTTTTCATATCCTTACTCGCTCCTTATGTGCCCCCTGACCAGTTCTGGGTGCCGGCTTTTGCAGGCCTCGCCTTTCCTGTATTTTTCATCCTCAATGTTTTTTTTCTGCTTTTATGGATTTTCCGTAGGCGATGGTTCAGCCTCTTTCATCTGGCACTTTTTCTTTGGTCGTTGCCCATAGCCTCGAGGCATTTGCAACTGAGAAGTGACCAACCCCAGAGCTACGATTTTTATACCACTATCATAAGTTATAATGTGAAAACCCTTTTGGGTGAAGATGGAAAATCGAGTCTGCCTCAGCTTCTCGAATTAATAACCCACGAGAAGCCCGATATTCTCTGTTTACAGGAATTTCGCGACAACTGGTGGCAGAAAGACGACAATACGTTAAAAATCATGCAAAGAGGGGGGTTTATCGACAAAAAATTCGAATCCTACTACCCTGTAAAATCTGATCGTAAAGTTGTAGGAATAGCCATTTTCAGCAAGTATCCTATTGTGGGTTCTGGTTCCATAAGGGCAGGTCAACGCCTGATGGCTATATATGCTGATGTAATTTTAAATCATGACACAATACGCATATTCAGCATGCATCTGCAATCCATTGCTTTCCAAAAAGAAGACTATCAGCTGGTGGAAGGCATTATGGAAACGAGTAAATCCGTAAACGGGGAGTTAGAGACCGGATCGCGGCAGCTTATGTGGAAATTGAGAAAAGCCTTCATTAAAAGAGCTTACCAGTCGCGTCTACTAAGTGAGGCCATTGCCCAATCGCCTTATCCGGTAGTGGTTTGCGGCGATATGAACGATACACCTTCCTCGTATGCCTACCGGAAAGTGCGAGGAAATCTGCAGGATGCTTTTCAGCAGGCCGGCCATGGCGTGGGCAACACATACCTGGGTAAGCTTCCCAAAATAAGAATTGACTATATCTTTTTGGGTCCCCAGTTTAAATGCCTCTATTTCGATGTTCTTCTCTACCATTTCAGTGACCACTATCCGGTTAGCAGTAAGTTTTACCTGAAAAAGTATGACTGATGCAGTTCGATGCCAAAAACCCTGAACCTTTCCGGCAATGGTTTGAAGAACAAGTTAAAAGATACAACCAGCCTGCCTTTATCATACACGATCCCATAAGCATTCCCCATAGGTTCACTCGTAAAGAAGACATTGAAATTGCAGGATTTTTTGCTGCCTTGCTGGCCTGGGGCAATCGGACGACTATTTTGCGCAAGGCCTCTGAATTGATGGAGCGGATGGACAACGCCCCGGCTGAGTATGTTTTATCTACTGATGATAGCAAGTATATTAGCCTACAGGGTTTTGTACACCGCACCTTCAATGCCGACGATATCATTTTTCTTGTAGAGGGACTTCACCGCATTTATCAAAACGAGGGTGGTCTGGAGGCTGTACTAACCCCTAAAACCGATGAAGAATCGACATTTTCGGGGATAATCAGGTTTCGTCAGTGGATGTTAAAAGAAGCCTTTTTGCCGCGTCATAAACGTCTAATACCGAATCCTGCACAGGGTTCGGCGGCCAAACGCCTAAACATGTTTCTTCGGTGGGTGATAAGAAAGGACAGGCAGGGAGTTGACTTTGGCCTTTGGCAGGCTTCTCCTTCCTCTTTGATGTGTCCCCTTGACGTTCACAGTGGGCGAATGGCCCGGCAATTAGGGCTTCTGCATCGCAAACAAGACGATTGGAAAGCCGTGGAGGAACTCACTGAAAACCTGCGCCTGCTCGACCCCGATGATCCTGTTAAATACGATTTTGCCCTATTCGGGTTAAGCACAGATTCTTTCTACGATTCTTAGTAGAAAACATGTAAATCTTTAACTCTAATATTGTGAAAGTTTATTCGTAATGCGGACAATCTGTTGCTTACGAATAATCCTCAAAAAGTCACTGTAATTCTTGAAAATAAAGATAAATCGTCTAAGGCTTGATAACTAATTATCATCAATTTTTCACCACTAATCGCCCCCGCGAAAAGGGTACTACCCGGGCCGAAACAATGCCATATCTGTCGCTAATGTATTCGCGATAGGCTTGCGCAATTTCTTCTTTTACAAATCTACCAGCAAAATAATAATAAACTCCCTCATGATATACCTCTGTGATAGGTTCAGGAGTTTCGAATAGGGCTTGTAACTCATTTGTTTTCAACCTTATGCCTTCACTTTTACGTATCTCAACCCTATATTCTTCCGCACGCTGGGGTCTGGATTCAGTCTGCGTTACGAGTTTCTCTCTCCTCGTTGGCTCATTGACTCGCCAATAGGATGGGCCGGTTTCTGCTCCTTTAAATGAACTGATACGTGTGCCATTTTGAAAAAACACTACGTACAAATCATTAATTCCTAGTTCATTACTAAGTTTTTCCTTGAATTTATCAGCCTCCTGAGATGTTTTGAAGCTACCGGCAGTGTATTGGTAAAATCCATCAGAGAAATCTTCGAATATTTTTTCCTTTATGGGATACAATTGGGCTAGTTTATCCATAGGTATGCGGGCAGGGCTGGCAGTAAGCTGAACCCGAAATTCCACTCCCATCATCCTATCGGCCAGGGGACGTCCTCCGTCCGGAGAATACATCAGGTCCTTTTCCACATAGTACAGCTTTTTATCTCCAGTAGTTTCACCGGCTGCATCAATCACCTTATACCCTATATAAAAAGGATGCGACCCTACGGGTGCTTGCCCCGAGAAAACGGTAAGAACCATTTGAAGGCTGGTATCGCTGGGAGGTAACGTTGTATAGATATTACCCACCAAATCAGCCGACTCAGAGATCAGTCCTGGGGACTTGGGTAATTTCACCGTAAATCCCTGGGGTATTACTACATCAATATCGGCAACGCCACTAACTCCATCATTTCTAAGTTTCAACACAATATTGAAACTGTCTACCACCCCAATTTTGGCGGGGATTTCCACAGCGAGCATGGGTTTTGCTCCATCGCGCAGTTGACGACTCTTACCTTGCTGAAAACTTAAATTTTTGTATTTATAAGAGATTTTATCAGCTGAGGTCTGATAATTCAGGGGCTCAAAATGTTTGATGCGCCCCAGATTGAATCGGTACGAAAAGCCCAGAGAAGAATAAAGACCCCGGTCTTTTCCGGTAAAAACATCCGTGGCGTCCAGTTTGTCAGTACCTATAAAATAATAAATAGTTTCGAGGTTAAGGTTGAATCCTCCATAGAAATTCCACATGAAGCCTAAACCAGTCGGAAAGATCCATTCGCGAGTATATCCTTTAATTCCTTTACCATATCCATGACCAAAACCTCCAAGCCATTCCTGGGTATTATTATCCCACACATCGGATTGAAAATCAATTAAACCAGTACCCGTTAAAGCATATAAATCGATCTTACGATGGACATCATAGCCTCTGAACACGGTAGGAATGCTGAAAATACCTATAAGTTGATAACTATAAAATTTCGCCTTGCTGTAAGTGAATAAATCCTGTCCCTTGAAGGTTCCACTTATCAGATTTCCACGCAATGATAACCAGGGTAAAACCTGCTTCCCCATAAAAATGGAAGTGGCAGTCCCCAGGGTTTTGCCATTTCCCCCAAAACCACTAAGCTCACCCAATTGAAGGGTAGAGCCCGCATTAAGACCGACTGTCCAATTATCCTTAAATTTATAGCTAAAACTCTCCTGAGCTGTTAACTGAATAGCGTGAAAGAGCATCAACAACAGAGGACAAGAGAAAATAAATTTCAATATATGATTTTTATGTCTCATTTTCTGCATCTTTTTTTCACCATTTGCTCAGCTTCGGGCAGTCCATACACAGCCGCTCTATGCCAATCGTCGCAGGCTTGATTGCGGTCATCGAGCTCATAATGCGTCAAGCCCCGATTATATACGGCCCTTACCCAATCGTTTATAAATTCATTATCGGCAGGTTTGGAGTCTACAGCATCATTATATGCCTGTAAAGCTTTCTGATATTGTTTGAGGTGGAAGTAACAGTTTCCAAGATATGCGTGGACTAGAAAAATCCGTTCCAATGGCGCCAGTTTTATAGCTTGCTCAAAATCGTTGATGGCAGCATAAAAATTTTTGCGGTTGAAAAATGCAATGCCTCTTCGATAAAACTCCATGAAGGTTTGTGGATTGGCTATCAGATCCTCATATACCGGCGCCCTCCTTATAAACTGAGTAAATTCAGCATACGGGATTTCATAATAAAATTTACTTAAGAGATTGGGCAAATATTCAGGTAAAAAATATCGTTGATAAATGCTTTTTTTATTGAAAACTTCTATTAATCGAAACCTAATCACTTTTCCCTGCCGGGAATCGACAGGCATAATGGCAAGCAAAAGCGTAAATTGCGAAGGATACATAAGCACAGCCTGTCGCTGTATATGATTGGCTATCTTTTGCAAATAAGTTTTTTTGTCATAGGCTTTGATGTTGCCCATGCAAAATAGATCGAGATTAATTACATAAGTGAGGCCCGCTCTGGCTGTGTCAGGAAGAATCTGACGAAGTTTGGATGCCTTGAATACATAGTAGACGACGTCTTCCTGCGATTTCCAGCCTTCGCGAAGCGTTTCGAATTCAAAATATCCCCCTTTGCTATATACTATCATAACCATATATTGCTCGCTCTTAACGAGCACTTCACGTAATTCGATCTTTTGAAAATTATGTTTCCCAAGCTTATTTTCAGGGTCATTGGTACGATTGAAATCAGCATTCTCGTTGGGTATATAATTTTTTCCGGATATCCATATACCATTGTCCTGTAGGGTCCAGCCCGTTGCTTTCTCCAAAACGGTAAGAGGCTCAGAAATTTCTGGCAAATTGGCTGTGGTGCGCTCAAGCGACTGGCCATCAAGATTTAAAGTCGCTTTAAGCCATATAAAAAAGATGACAACTGTTAGTCGAAAATAATTTTTATTCATACGCTCCAAAAATAAGTCACTCGGAGCTTTTCATTATATATGTGTTATTAATTATCAGCTGATTTGTTGAAAAGAATTCAACCATCTAAAATGAACCCAAAAAATAACTTCAGTAGAGATTTCTTAAGAAATTATATTAAAAATTTAAAAAATTGATAATCAATACTATAAAAAAGATAAATAAAAAAAATTGAAATAATAATATTTTATCTATACTTTTTGTTATACATATAAAAAGTATTTTCATATATATTAAACTCATTATCTATACAGACAGGCATATAAAATACTGTTATCCAGCGACTAAAGAATAATAAAATAAATAAAGTTATTAACAATCGATAAATATAGTTTATTAACATGTATCTATAAATGGAAAGTTATAACTTTGGGCCAAAAAGAATGAATCGAATAATTCGCTCGAGGTATCTGACGCTGGTAGGTTTTATAACACTTATTATCAGCGTTTTATTCTTTTTAATGCACAATGAGCTAAAAAATGCCTTTCTTCAAAGGCATATTCTTCACGTGGCAGGCCTTACAATAGCGATAATAGCAATCGGTTGGATGCTATCTATTAAACACAACCGGGACGGCGGCACTATCGTCCTTTTTGGAAGCTTAATTATGCTGGCAGAGGCTTTCTATTCAAGTATTTCTTTGCCTATGTTGTTTATTGTCAATAACTTGATGTCTGCCATTGCCGGGCTTGGTTTAGTACTATGGGCAAGAAACAAGCATAGCGATTAAAAAACGATATTCCATACTTACCCCAATCTGAACAAATTCCGGGGAAGCTCAGCACCTTAACAATAGATGTAGAGACTCTGATTGTACTAAAATGTGAAAGATCTACAAATTCTTACACATTGAACCGAATATGCAGGATATCCCCGTCCTGCACGATATAGTTTTTCCCTTCTACATAAAACTTTCCGGCTTCGCGACAGGCATGTTCCGAGCCCAGTGTTATAAAATCTTGATATTTAATAACTTCAGCACGAATAAAACCTCTTTCCAAATCGGAATGGATTACACCTGCAGCCTGGGGTGCTGTAGCTCCGGCCGGAATGGTCCATGCCCTAACCTCTTTTGGACCTGCTGTAAAGAAAGTCTGCAAATTAAGCATACGATAGGCTGAACGTATGAGCTTATTCACGCCGGGCTCCTCAAGACCCACATCTGCCAGGAAAGCCTTTCTGTCTTCCGGATCATCAAGTTCAGCTATTTCAGCCTCGAGTTTTCCGGCAATAATTAACACTTCCGTAGGTGAACCTTTGAAAAGTTCCCTCACTTTTTCGCTATAAGCGTTACCGTTAACAGCCGCCTCATCATCTACATTGCAAACATACATAACAGGTTTAGCGCTCAGTAGAAAAATATCGGCTATAAAATGCCGGTCTTCATCTTTAACCGGAGCAGTGCGAGCAGGTTTGAAATCTTCGAGATGCTGTTTATAAACATGCAACACCTCGATACCTCTTTTGGCCTCTTTATCTCCGCTTTTGGCCACTTTTTCGAGCCGGGCGATTTTCTTTTCCAGTGACTCGAGGTCACGGGCAATAAGCTCAAGCTCTACTATTTCGATATCACGCACTGGATCGATGCTTCCTTCGGGATGCGGAACCGTTGGGTCGTCGAAGCAGCGAAGCACATGGATCAAGGCATCGGTATTACGAATATCGGACAGGAAACGGCTTCCGGCTGTAGAGCCCTTTACAAGTCCAGGAATATCAACAATTTCTACAGTTGTGGGGACTACCCGGGCCGATTTAACGAGTGCATCAATTTTATACAACCTTTCGTCAGGCACACTGATCATGCCCAGGTTACTTTTTCCTCCACCCGGCGTTGTCTGTGCCCGGCTGCTCGACAAACAATTAAAAATAGTGGTTTTCCCAACCCCGGCTAATCCTACAATGCCACACTGCAGTCCCATACGATGTTTAGTTTTACCGGCAAAATTACAAAAGCCTTCACGACTCACGAAAACAGGCTTGGCCAATTTACGGGACGATTCATTAACTTTGCCATCCTATTAAAAAGGATGAAATCATGAAAGCATCCGGTGTATTCACAGTTCTGTTATTACTTTTAGCTCTCTCGATTTCCACCACTTCTTGCGTTAAAGAAGTGGAGGACAATGCAAAACCTTACATCATTGTTTTGGGAGCCAATCCTACATACGTCCGACTTAATGGAACATTTCAGGACACGGGTGTAATGGTAACCGACAATTACGGGGTTTTCAAAGTCTGGTCAGATACTTCACAACTCAATCTGAAGCAGGCTGGCCGATATAAAGTGCTATACTACGCTGAAGATTTTGCCGGAAATGTGGGTACGGCTGAAAGAACGGTGATCGTAAGAATTGAAGGAGCCAACCTCAAGGGCACATGGAATGGAACGCGCACTTTCCCTTATCCCAGCGGGCAGCAAACGTCTTTCAGCGACTCGTTGGTAAAACCCTCAACCCGCAAAATTTATTTTACAAACTTCGGAGGCATCTATCCAGCAGAAATCAGAGCCGACATTTTAGGTGCACTGGGTGATACGCTGGCCCTTGCCAAACAAATTTTATACACCCAGGACTCCAGCACTTTTTACCTATCCGGATTAGGTACCATTGCCCATGATGGTCAATCTTTCACAATCTACTATCACCTTATTCAGATTAATCCCTCGGGCTCCGACACCTTAGCCGGAGAAATTAAGTATTTAAAACCCAGCAGATAAATTATAAGATGCGCTTGCGATTGGATTTCCGGAGCAGTATCTTACCCCTGGTGTTCTACAGGATTTTTCTCGCCCTGGCTTTTATAAGCCTAACGAGGCTCATGCTTTATTTTTTCCAGAAACCTTTGTTCAATTTTCCCGATTTTCCAGGATTAAAGAGCATTTGGCTTTCAGGTTTGCGTTTCGACCTTTCGGCCGTTTTCATGCTAAATCTCCCATATTTGGCCTGGGCGCTCTTCCCCTTCCCTATCCGAAATTCGGGGCCCTGGCAAAAGACGGGCAACTTCTTGTACTACGCTGCCAACATCGCGGGTATTTTACTGAACATGGTGGATACAGCCTACTACCCTTTCAACCTCAAAAGACTTACTGCCGACATTTTTTCATTCCTGGGTGCCAACAACAATATCTTTATCCTTATTCCCCAACTTTTATACGATTTTGTACTTAATCTGCTGGTGTTCCTGCTCATTGTCATTATGTTTATAGTTTTAATAAAAAGAGTCAAACATGGAAAGGAACTCTTTTACCGATCCACTGTTCATTTCGTTTTCTGGAACCTCCTGATATGGATGTTCATGATTGCTGGAGCGGTGATTTTTATTAGAGGAGGTTGGCAGCGGAGGCCTATTACCCTCATCAATGCCAGTGAAAAGGTTCAGCCCCAATTCTCTGCATTGGTTCTCAACACACCCTTTACCATTATAAAAACCTGGAAAAAAGAAGGTTTGCCTGAAAAACATTATTTTACCTCTGAAGATCAGGCAACTAAGATTTTTAATCCGGTACAGACCTATTACCGGCCCGATCGGCCTGTAAAAAAAGACAATATCGTAATAATTATCCTGGAGAGCTTTGGGAGTGAACATTCGGCCTATCTCAATGAGGGATTATATCCTCCACCCTCTCGTGGATACACTCCTTTTCTGGACTCGCTGATGAAAACGGGGCTTACCTTCAGGGCTTACGCCAACGGAAAACGCAGCATTGAGGGCATCCCGGCCGTAGTAGCAGGCATACCACACCTGCTGCCAATTGAATTTATCAACTCACCTTATGCCTCCAACGATATAGAATCTCTTCCCGCCATTTTAAAAAATCATGGCTACCAATCGGTTTTTTACCATGGAGGGATAAATGGTACGATGCACTTCGATGCATTTGCCAGCAAAGCAGGTTTCGACGCTTATAAAGGAATGAATGAGTACGAAGGGCCACCTGCCTTCGACGGGCAATGGGGCATTTTTGACGAACCCTACCTTCGATACGTGGCGCGTGAAATGGACCACCTCAAAGAACCTTTCCTTGTAACCATCTTCACCCTTTCTTCGCATCACCCCTATCAAGTTCCCGATAGTTTGAAGAATCAATTACCCGCCGGCCCATTGAAAATTCAACAAAGCATCGCATACGCCGACCATGCCCTTCGGAGATTTTTTCAAACGATTCGCAATAAAACCTGGTTCCCTCACACCCTTTTTATCCTAACTGCCGATCATACTTCAGAAGGATACCATCCATTCTATAAAACCTTAGCGGGGCAGTTTAGCATTCCACTCATATTTTTAAAACCTGGTGACAGTCTGCCACCGGCTCGCCAAACCCTGGCCCAGCAAATTGATATCCTGCCATCGGTCTGCCAATATCTAAATCTCTACGATACCATCATCTCGTTTGGAAAAAGTGTATTCGCCCCTCAAAAACCCGCCTTTGCCATCAACTATCTCAATGGCATCTATAACTTATTCACTGACGGGCGTCTTTTGCTTTTCGACGGAGACAAAACCACGGGCTGGTACGATTTGAGGGCAGACAGCCTGCAGTTAAAACTTAATAAAAACAGAGATATAAAGCTGGAAGCTGACGAAATGCTTGTCAAAAGCATCATCCAGCAATTCAATCACCGGATGCGGACCAATCATTTGAAACACTAAAACCCATTCATGCAAAGTATTACTTTTATTATCAATCCCATATCCGGTGTGCACCATCAGCGCAAAAAAAAGTTGGTGGAACTTATTCCCCAAATTCTACCAGCTCCGGCCTATGAATGCGAGATCCATTACACTCAGGGTCCTGGTGATGGAATCCGCTTAGCTGGTGAAGCAGTGAAAAGAGGGGCAGATAAGATAATTGCTGTAGGCGGCGATGGTACGGTAAATGAGGTAGCACAGGCACTCGTTGGAACAGAAATCCCCATGGGAATCATTCCCTATGGGTCGGGCAATGGACTGGCCAATCATTTAAAGCTACCCCGTCACCCTGAGGAAGCCTTGAGGCTTATGGCTAATGGAAAAATAATTGCCATGGATACCCTGAGGATCAACGAGCATTTAGCCGTGAGTATTGCTGGTTTGGGATTCGATGCCCGGGTGGCGCGCGAATATGCCCGCGAATCTCAGCGAGGTTTTCTTACCTATGCCCGCATCGCCATAAAAGAATACATCACCTTCAGGCAAAGGGAATTTCATATCACTGCTCCTGGCATCGACATCCGCCAAAAAGCTATGCTACTGAGTATTGCCAACAGCGACCAGTTTGGCTACAACACCACGATAGCTCCCGATGCCTCCATAAGCGACGGCCTGGCTGACCTGACCATCATTCGCAAAGTTCCATTCACTACTTTACTGCTCACAGCTTTTTTGCTGTTCACGAGAAAGATAAATAAAAGCCGTTATGTAAGCACGCTGCGGCTCAGCGAGTGCACCATCACGCGGGAAAAAGGTAAGTATATTAACATTGATGGCGAGCCCATCAGGATGCCCTACACTATACATTTGAAGGTTGTACCTGCATCGCTTAAAATAATTGTACCTTAGCTAAGGAAAAACTTTCCTATGGATAAGCCATTCAGTTCTGATTTCTGGAGTCAGGAAGATTTCATAAAGTTTATTGGCGAAAACGATGATAGACTAAGAGTTGTAGAAGACATCATCAGCCTGAAGACGCAAAATAAAGCGATGCAGCTGGCTGAAAAATTCAAAGCAGCCTCCATCCCCGATGAAAAAGCCCTGGAGATGGCAGAGCAACTTTGGAATCCCTACACTAAACTTAAGGAAATTCACAAAATTTTGGTGATACTAGCTTTCAGAAGCAATGTACAAGCCTTTAGGATAATAGAGAAATACAAAGAAAATCCTCATCCCAGGGCAGAAGAAATGGTCCGCTTTTGTTACCACATTTCAAAAATAAGTCTCGAAGGAGAGCTCACCGATCAGCCCCTGGGACTCATTGCCACCGGTTTGGGAGGGAAAAAAACGAAACTCAGGTTTTTGCTGGTGATTTTTCCTGAAAATCCCGTTCCTCTTACTAAAGCCCAGCAAAAGATTATTCAAAACGAGTGGAAGGAAATCTGTGCAAAATACGACATCGAAACCGAGAGCAAATACTCCTGCCCCGAATATGTTCTATTCAGGTTATTATCGCCCTTGAGGGTCGATTTTGCCGAAGTGGCAAGAGAATTTGTCACGGAATGCAACCTATACGGCAACTTCCTATCAAATAAAATATTGATAACCAACGTTAGGCTTCTTAAGAAATGGGAAATCTTATCAGCTCTTGAGCAAATAAGGTCTGAAAAAAAAGGGGGTTGAGTTAATCCCTTTACGCGTCGAAATTGACCCTAAGCGTCTAACTTTGCGATTAGGATAAAATGAAATAACCCATTAATAATTATGAAAAAATATCTCACACTTTTCCTCCTGGCAGGTACTTTGCTATTGACAGTCTATCTACCTGCTCAGCAGTTATTTGAAAAGGGTTCCTGGCACTGCAGTCAGAAATCTTTACACACTTACAGGCATTTACCCTCTGCAGAGGATGGATATTTCCCCAAATCTTTCGATATCATTAAATACGATCTGGATATCGATATCTGGCATTGTTACCAGTTTCCATACCCCCACAATTTCAATGGTTATTTGATAGTTACCCTGAGGGCCGATAGTGCCTTGAACATGATTAAACTGGATGCGGTGAATGCTTCCATGGATATATTGGAGGTTGATAGGGCAGGGACCAGTTTTAGTCATACTAATGATAAACTGACTATTAACCTTAATAGAGTGTATCAGCCGGCTGAGGAATTTCAGGTGGGAATCAAATACTTTCACAAAAATATAGAGGACTATGCCTTTTACGTAAAAAATGGTTGGGTTTTTACCGATTGCGAACCTGAAGGGGCTCGTAAGTGGTTTCCATGCTACGACCGTCCTTCCGACAAAGCCCAATGGAAACTCAGGGCGAAAGTGCCGAGCAGCGTTAAACTGGGCAGTAACGGTATCCTGGCCGATTCCACCCGAGTGGGCGATAGCATCTGGTACACCTGGAGCAGCGAAGAAAACGTGGCCACTTATCTTATGGTGATCTCTTCTAGGGTTAATTATAATCTCGACATTGTTAACTGGACCAATCCCAATAATGCCTCACAGACAGTACCTATAAGGTTTTATTACAATCCGGGGGAGGATCCATCCTTTATTAAAAGTATTATTGGAGACATGACCTCATTTTACAGTCAAACCTTTTGCGACCACCCGTTTAGTAAAAACGGTTTTGCCACACTCAACGATGAATTTGCTTGGGGTGGAATGGAAAACCAGACCCTTACAAGTCTTTGTCAGGGGTGCTGGAGCGAAATGCTGGTGGCTCACGAATATGCCCATCAGTGGTTTGGCGACATGATAACATGTGCCACATGGGCCGACATTTTCCTGAACGAAGGCTTTGCCACCTACTCCGAAAGCTTATGGCTCGAAAACACCCAGGGTTATGCTGCCTACAAGCAAGATGTATTGTCGAATGCCAACTATTACCTGAGTGCCAATCCCGGTTGGGCCATTTCCAATCCTTCCTGGGCCACCACCACTCCTTCTACAAGTGTACTCTTCAATTACGCTATTACCTATTGCAAAGGAGCAGCCGTTTTGCATATGCTGCGATACACCATCGGAGATTCGCTTTTCTTTGAAGTTTTGCATCAATATGCATCCAACCCTCTGCTAAAGTACGAGTCTGCCACGATCCCCGACTTCATTAATGTTGTAAACAGCGTTACCGGTCAGGATTACCAATGGTTTTTCGACCAATGGATTTACGCTCCGAATCATCCGCTTTACGCTAACACCTATAGTTTCGATCAATTACCCGACGGGAAATGGGCTGTATATTTCCAGGTAACCCAAACCCAGACCAACACCGTGTTTTTCAAGATGCCGATTGAGATTCGCATTCTGGGACAAGATGGATTGGACACCACCGTTCGCGTCTTCAACGAATACAACAATCAGTCTTTCATGTTTGTGGTAGATAAAAAACCTCTTATGGTAAAATTTGATCCCAACAACGACATTGTTCTCAAGCAGTCAGGCTTGATGGTCGGCACGGAGGAATTAGAAAACAAGGGTTTCAGGGCATATATCGCAGATAACGGAAACCCTCAGAAAGATGTTCTATTAGTGGTAGAAACAGGAAAAGCTTCACCTTGTAAAGTGACTCTTATGGATCTCATGGGAAAACAGATAGATATACCCTATGCAGGAATGCTCTCGCCTGGATTGAACGAAATCAAGATAAAGGTCCCCGAAACCAGAAGTTTATATATTATTAATGTAGAAACCGCTGAAAACACTCAAAAAATAAAAGTCTGGTAACTGGCGTGTTTTTGGAAATATAAATCTATGCTGTATCTTTGCCGCGTATTCTTCAGGGCAGGGTGAAATTCCCGATCGGCGGTATAGTCCGCGACTCCCGCATCAGGGACTGAACCGGTGAAACTCCGGTACCGACAGTTAAAGTCTGGATGGAAGAAGGATACGTTCAGAAAATCAGGCAAACAGTGTCTGGGTTTTTGAAGGTATTGTGCTTTGCCCTGAGGAATCGACTCAGGGCAATTCTTTTAAAAACACAATACTATGCGTTACAGACATTGGATTTTAACTGCACTGCTACTCGCGCTACTTTTCAATGTTAAAAGTCAGGTAAGGATTGAAGGCCGCATTATCGATGCACTTACCAACAAACCGGTTTACGATGCTAGCATTACAATTTTGGGAAGCTCAGCAGGCACCGTAGCCGCCAAAGACGGTAGTTTTAGTCTGCAAACTAATCTTAGTGACGGCACCCTTCAAATTACACATGTAAGTTATAAAAATCTAGCAATCAATTTTAAGACAAAAAACCAGGACTTAATTAATTTAGGGACTCTTGTATTAGAGCCCAAATCGTACACATTGGGAACGACCGACATTCGTGCTTTCCGTGCAGAGGAAGGGAAAAGCCCGTTGAATGTAAGAAACATCAGTCAAAGGGAGATAAGGCAGTACAACACCGGCCTTTCGTATCCCGAACTTATGCGGAATATTCCTGGTATATATGCGAGTGGTCTTGGAGGCGGCGTGGGCGATGCAGCCATC
The DNA here is from genome assembly GCA_049969475.1 of Bacteroidales bacterium. Lineage (GTDB taxonomy): Bacteria > Bacteroidota > Bacteroidia > Bacteroidales > TTA-H9 > UBA2030. Next base: position 65,290 of record JBMFOU010000005.1, read on the forward strand.
AATATCAGAGGGTTTAAACAGGAGAACCTGGCTCTTACGCTCAATGGAATACCCATCGGAAGTGTTGAAAACGGCTTGGTTTATTGGTCAAACTGGGATGGATTGCAGGAAGCCACTCAAAGTCTGCAGGTACAAAAAGGGATGGGAAGCGCAGAATTGGCGTTCAACGCTCTGGGAGGCACCATAAACATATCTACACATGCGCCAGCAACAGAAGAAGGAGGTCAGATTAGCTACTACACCACCGATTATGGGCTGCAGCGTACCTCATTAAGCCTTTCTACAGGAAATCTCAGCAATGGCTGGCGATTCAGCTTTGTGGGTTCGCGCACGGTTGGTAAAGGATATGCCGATGGAACACAGGTAAATACCTGGTCCTATTTCCTTTTTGGTGAAAAAGTTTTTAATGCCCGCCATCGTATCATCGTTAGCTTGATAGGTTCACCCGACCGCCATGGGCAAAGAGCATCGAAACTATCATTCAACGATATTAAAAGCAGAGGAATCCGATATAATCCTGACTGGGGAACATACTATGGACGGGCCATCAATTTGCAAGAAAATTTCTACCACAAACCCTTGTTATCGATAAGTCATTACTGGACCCTTGATGAAAAATCGCAGCTAGCCACGAGCCTGTATGCTAGTTATGGTTCGGGAGGTGGTCGGTGGGCTGAAAACTTCAGCGGAGCCCCTGTTTTTGCCTACAGAACTCTCTCCGGCCAAATCGACTGGGATGCCCTGGCCCTTGCTAATTCAACACATAACGATATTTATATTACTTCCAGCAACGATACGCTACGAAACTTTTCCCTCAATGCCCGAACCCTATTTCTGGCTTCACACTACTGGGCAGGCATTCTATCAGTTTACTCCCACAATTTCTCCAAATCGTTCAATCTCAAAATCGGGCTTCACGGCCGTCATTTTAAAAGTTGGCTCTGGGAAGAAATCGACGACCTGATGGGAGGCAACTTTTTCATCGACGATTATGCCTGGGCCATAGAAGGCCGGGCCGGGCGCAACATCCTTAAATACAGGGGAGATAAAGTGAGAATAGACAACGGAGCTATTGTAGACCTGGCGGCTTCCTTTGCCAGACTGGAATACACTTCCGGAAAACTCGCGGCTAACCTTTCGGCCGGAGCAAATTATAACGGATACCAGCGCGAAGACCGATACAACTATCCCTCCCACCCGGCCAGTGAAAAAATTTATCGCCTGGGATGGGAGACCAAGGGAGGTATTGTATATCAGGTAAGTAGGGTTATAAAGGCTTATGCAACCGGTGGCTTCATTACTCGAGCACCTTACCATAAGTTTGTCTTTCCCAACTACAACAACAATCCGGCCCATGACCTGCGTAACGAAAAAATAGCGTCCATGGATGTTGGTTTAGGAGGTAAGTTAGGGTCATTTAGCTACAACCTGAACTTTTACAACATTCGCTGGGATGACAAGTCCTTGTTATCCAACGAGTACCTTCTTATTGACAATAGAACCACCACTCGAGCCATGGTGAGCGGATTAGGCGCATTGCACCGGGGGCTCGAAGCAGAGCTTTCGTTTGAAGACCCCAAATTAGGGCTGGTGCTCGGTAGCCATTTATCGCTTGGAAACTGGAAATGGAAAAACAATGTCAGAGCCCTGCTTTTTAACAACGAGAACCAATTGATTGACACGGTAGAAGTGTATGCCGATGGACTGTATGTTGGCGATGCTCCTCAGCTTCAGGCAGGACTTTACCTTAATAAATCGCTGACCGGAGGAATTACATTATTCACCTCTTATTCCTGGAACGACCGCTTCTATGCCGACTTCGATCCTTCTACCCGAACCCGCCCGGGAGAAGGGCAACCTTATAAAATCCCAGCATTCGGGCTTTGGGATGCTCGTTTAAACTATAAAACTCAAGTCTTAGGAAAACCGGCTGACTTTGCCCTTGCTTGTAGCAACATCCTAAACAAAGAATACATCATGAGAGGGGAAGATGGAGCCATGCATAATCAGGAAAGTTTTAGAGGGTACTGGGGCCCCGGAAGAAGCTTCCACCTATTTCTCAGGCTAAGTCTCTAAATATCATTTACTTAACTGATATTGTGTTTAATTAGCATATAATAAGCACTTTAACTAGATTATAGATATATACATACTATAATTATTTCAATCAATTTAATTAAATGTATATATAACCTACTATATATTAAGTAGTTACATTTAATATTAATTTTTTTCGTATTCACTGCCTCTTAGCAAAAAAGACTTAATTTAGGAGGGTCCAAACACTTTGGACACCTTTCTCAACTAGCACATTTCCAGACTAATAAATACAACTAGTTAATAATTAAATTATTATTAACTGTACTTAAAATAACCGTTTCAAACCATGCTTTTGTCCCATAGAACATCCTCTTAGAATTCTAACAATCAGAGCCAAATATTTAAGCAATCTTCCGTATAGCAAAAGAAAGTGAAAAGTCAAGGGGCAAACGATTCGATTTTAATTATTTTCTAACACATCTTTGTTGAAAACGTTGAGGCGACTCTCAAAACAGACTAATCACCTGAACCTAATAGGGAAAGTAACTTGAAGAACTCTATGGACGAAGTATTATCAATGGAGGCTGAAGCAAAAAAAGTGTGGGGCAAATGCCTGAAAATCATTCAGGACAATATCAGTGCAGAAAGTTTTCGCACCTGGTTTGCACCTATAGAACCTGTGAAACTCGAAAACAATGTTCTCACAATACAGGTGCCCAGTCAGTTCTTCTACGAATGGTTAGAAGAGCATTACATTGATTTACTGAGAAAAACCATTCGTAAAGAATTGGGACCCGAAGGACGCCTGGAGTATAGTATTGTGATGGACAATAGTTACCCCGGAGCAGCGCCCTACACGATTCGAGTGCCGGGATCGAACCGGAAAGCTACTGAAAATCCCAACGTAGCGATGCCGGTTAACATTAATGCCGACGGGTCGGCTCGTGAAATTCCTAATCCTTTTATTATTCCTGGACTCAAAAAGATAAAGGTCAATTCACAACTTATTGATAGCCTATCCTTTGATAACTTCGTGGAAGGTGACTGTAACCGCCTGGCACGTACGGCCGGTTGGGCTATTGCCGAGAATCCTGGTAAAACGGCCTTCAATCCTTTATTTATATACAGTGCTGTGGGGCTGGGAAAAACTCACCTGGCTCATGCCATTGGACTTCAAACGAAAGTTAACTTTCCCGACAAAACTATCCTCTACGTAACCGCCGAGCAGTTCATGCACCAATTTACCGAAGCGGTCAGAAATCACAATACCAACGACTTCACCAACTTTTACCAGATGATCGACGTTTTGCTGATTGATGACATTCAGTTTTTGGCTGGACGGCAGGGAACGCAGGATGTTTTCTTTCATATTTTTAATCATCTGCATCTCAAGGGGAAACAAATTGTTATCACCTCCGATAAACCTCCGGTAGAGTTGGCAGGCATTGAAACCCGTCTGCTTTCTCGTTTCAAATGGGGTTTGGCTGCTGATCTTCAACCACCCGACCTCGAAACCCGTATCGCCATTCTCGACAAAAAGATTTATAACGATGGTATCGAGGTCCCACGCGACGTGATTGAATACATTGCTTATAGCATTACCAGTAACATCAGGGAACTGGAAGGAGCCCTTACCTCTGTGATTGCTCAATCGGCGCTTAACAAAAAGGCTATCACGCTGGATCTGGCCCGTAAAATCATCGACAAGTTTGTCATCAGCACCACCAAGGAAGTCTCTATTGACTATATTCAGAAAGTCGTATGCGATTACTTCCATATTAGCCTGGATCAATTAAATAGTCGCAGTCGCAAACGCGAAATTGTGCAAGCCAGGCAGTTAGCCATGTATTTTAGCAAGGAGCACACCAAAGCCTCGCTGGCGGCCATAGGTATGGCCTGCGGTAATAAAGACCACGCCACCGTGTTGCATGCTTGCCGCACAGTGCAGAACTTGTTGGATACCAATAAGGAATTCCGGCAACAGTTTAAAGACATCGAAAAAAGGCTCAAAATCTGAGCCTTTTTCCATTGAAGTATATAACCCATCAAAAATCCTTACCATGAAAAAAATTCTGATGGTGTGCATGGGGAATATCTGTCGATCGCCTATGGCTCAGGGCCTGATGGAAGAAAAGATTAAGAAATATGGAATAAACGCCTCGGTAGACTCAGCAGGCACCATCGATTATCACGAGGGAGAGCCTCCCGACATCAGGGCTCAGGCAATTATGAAGACCCACGGAATCGATATTTCACATCAGCGAGCCCGCCAAATAAGGCCCGAAGACCTTGAAAAATTCGACTACATATTTGTGATGGACAGCAGCAACATGCGGGAACTTCTCAGAATAAACACTCCCGAACAGAAAGATAAGATAAGATATGTTACTGCATTTGCCTGGCCAGGTGAAGATCTGGAAGTTCCTGATCCCTATTATGGAGGTCGCGAGGGATTTGAGAATACTTACAAAGTATTGGATGAAGCCTGCGAGGCCATTGCCAGGCACATTTTGAAAGAAGCCAGATGAAACCATGGCTCATCAAAGCTAAATTATTACCTTAGGCGCTACCAACTCCTTTGAGCCTATGTTTCTCGATAGAATTCCAGAAAGCACTGATATACAAGCTGCTCACCAGCGTATAATACCTTATATTCATCGCACCCCGGTGCTTACCTCACAAAATTTGGATGAGATTGCAGGATGCAAGCTTTTTTTCAAATGCGAAAATTTTCAGAAAGCAGGAGCCTTTAAATCAAGGGGGGCATGCAATAGTGTGTTTTCTCTGGATGAAGAAGAGTTGGAATATGGGGTGGCAACCCATTCATCGGGCAATCATGCCCAAGCCCTTGCACGTGCAGCCATGTTGAGGGGTACCAGGGCTTATATCGTGATGCCCAAAAATGCTCCTGCTGTGAAGGTGTCAGGAGTAAAAAATTACCGGGGCGAGATCACCTTTTGCGAGCCCAACCTGCTGTCGCGCGAAGCCAC
>JBMFOU010000005.1:70329-132974 GCA_049969475.1 Bacteroidales bacterium
AAACCGGAGCTCTAGAGGTACATCCCTACAATAATTATCCAGTAATTGCTGGTCAGGCCACGGCTGCCCTCGAAATCATTCAAGACCTGGATTCAATAGATTTTATGCTGGCACCGGTGGGCGGTGGCGGCTTGTTGAGCGGAACCGCCCTTTCTGCCCACTACTTCGGAAAAAATATTGAAGTTATAGGATGCGAACCCCAGGGAGCAGATGATGCATACCGTTCATTAAAGGAAGGAAGAATTCTCCCTTCCATTCAGCCCCGTACGATAGCCGATGGTCTGCTTACCTCGTTGGGAACACGTACTTTTCCCATCATTAAAGAATTTGTGAAAGAAATACTTACGGTGAGTGAGGAGAACATTTTATTGGCTATGCGACTGATATGGGAACGCATGAAAATTGTAGTCGAGCCCTCTGCAGCCGTCCCCCTGGCTGCAGTACTCGAACATCCATGGATTTTTAAAGGCAAACGTGTAACCATCATCCTTTCAGGAGGTAATGTTGACCTCGACCGTTTGCCTTTTTTCTCCCGTCATACAACCTAAGAATGAAAACCGGCCGCCTTTTTCTAATACCTACTCCCCTCGACACCGAAAGTGGATTCGGATGGGATTTAATGATTCAAGGAATTGTTAAACAACTACGTTTTTTTATAGCAGAAGAGATACGAACCACTCGCCGGCATCTGCGCAAAGCTATTCCTGACCATCCCATCGACGAATGTACGTTTTTCCTCTTAAATGAGCATACGACACCCCAGGAAGTGAATGAATTGATTTCTCCCTTAAAAAAAGGGTACGATATGGGCCTGATGAGCGAAGCCGGTATGCCGGCCATAGCCGATCCTGGGGCCCTACTGGTTCGCCTTTGCCATCAAGAAAACATAGAAGTAATACCCTTGCCTGGTCCTACCTCCCCGATGATGGCCCTGGCAGCCTCAGGATTCAATGGTCAGCACTTTCGCTTTCATGGTTACTTACCCGTAAAACAACCCGATCGCTCAAAAAAAATTAAAGAGCTCGAAAGAGCGACCCTCAGCGGTGAGACGCAGATATTCATCGAAACGCCCTACCGCAATCTTCAGCTCCTGGAAGACATCCTTAAAATATGTAATGCCGATACGCCTTTATGCATTGCTGCCGGATTGACAGGACCCGGACAATTTATTAAAACAGCACAATTAAAATACTGGAAATCAGCAGTCCCCCCCATCCATAAAAAACCAGCCGTGTTTTTACTAGGCCCATACGGATGTCCCTTGTGAGTGGCATTTATAAAAAGGCATATATTTGCAAGTTTTTCTTAAAAAGCAAGAACTCATTCAATAACCTACCAATCAATCAGCATGAGACTATTACAGGAAAAATTGTCGAAATACGACATTCCGCAAAAAGCCCAGGCTATGGGCATCTATCCCTACTTCCGTGTAATTGAGTCGGAGCAGGACACCGTTGTAAAGATAAACGGAAAAGATGTGCTGATGTTCGGGTCAAACAGTTACCTGGGTTTGACCAATCATCCCAAGATTAAGGAGGCAGCCAAAAAAGCTATCGACAAATATGGTTCAGGTTGCGCTGGTTCACGTTTTCTGAACGGAACCCTCGATATTCACATTGAACTCGAGGAAAAGCTGGCAGCCTTTGTCAAAAAAGAAGCAGCTATTGTGTATAGCGCAGGATTTCTGGTAAATGCAGGCGTTATCTCGGCTTTGACAGGCCGTGAGGATTACATCATTCTTGATGAACTCGACCACGCCTCCATCATCGAAGGGCGCAGGCTTTCATTTTCGCAGGCCTTCAAGTACAAACACAACGACATGGCCTCGCTCGAAAAAGTATTGAAACAATGTAAACCCGATAAAATCAAACTTATAGTTGTTGACGGCATATTCAGCATGGAAGGCGACATTGTGAAGTTACCAGAAATTGTTGAATTGGCCCGCAAATACAATGCTACCATCATGGTAGATGATGCTCATTCACTGGGTGTTATTGGGAAAAATGGAGCCGGAACCGCCAGCCATTTTGGACTAGATGACGAGGTAGACCTTATTATGGGTACCTTCTCGAAAAGTTTAGCCTCCATTGGAGGATTCATCGCTTCTGATTTTTACACTATCAACTGGCTAAAGCACAACAGCCGTTCTTTGATTTTCAGCGCAAGTATTGCACCTGCATCGGCCGGGAGCGTACTGGCTGCTCTGGAAATCATTCAAAATGAACCCGAAAGAATTGAGAGACTGTGGGATAATACCCGCTACGCATTGAAAGGATTTAAAGAAATGGGATTCGATACAGGTAAAACCGAATCACCCATTATCCCCTTATACATTCGCGATGATGCCAAAACCTTCATGTTCACCAAGATGTGTCTGCAGGAGGGTGTTTTCGTGAACCCGGTAGTAACGCCGGCCGTACCACCCGATGCTACGCTCATACGTTTTTCTCTTATGGCTACTCATACTCATGAGCAAATCGACCATGCACTCGAAGTCTGCCACAAGATTGGCAAAAATCTGGAAATCATTAATTAACACAAAGTACGGGGATTATGAGCCTTGAAATCAAAAAAGTAAAAACGTTAAGGGACCTAAAAACTTTTGTAAGGTTCCCCAACATGCTTTATAAAGGTCATCCCAATTATGTTCCTGTCATTGAAAGCCAGGAACTAAAAACTCTAACCCCAGGTAAAAATCCAGCGGCAGTCAATTGCAACACCGCCCTTTGGATGGCTTACAAAAATGGTGAACCTGTAGGAAGGATCGCCGGAATCATCAACCATGACTTTTACTACAAATGGGGAAAGAATTACGCCCGCTTCGGTTGGATGGATTTCATTGAAGATTTTGAGGTGGCCGCAGCCCTCATCGAAACCGTGGAAAACTGGGCCATGGAAAACGGAGTGGAAGCCATCAACGGACCTCTGGGCTTCACCGATTTCGACCCGGAAGGAGTATTAGTTGAAGGATTCGACGAAAAAGCTACCATCATCGAACGCTACAATTACCCCTATTACGGTAAATATATAGAAGAACTTGGCTACAGAAAGCACGCCGATTGGGTAGAATATGAAGTAAAAATACCATCGGAGGTCCCAGAAAAGGTAAAACGGATGGCCGAATTCGTCGTAAAGCGTTATCAACTTAATATCAAGAAAATAAGGAAAATATCCGATGCGCTACCTTACATCGACCAGATTTTTGGTATCATAAATAACATTTACGGACTGATCTATGGCTTCGTACCTATAACGAACGAAATAAGCGACTTTTATCTGACTCGCTTTGCCCCTTTCATCGACCCAGACATGGTTTCAATTATAACCGACTCGGAAGATAAAGTAGTAGCTTTCGCAGTTACCATGCCATCTTTTTCAGATGTATTTCAAAAATCAGAAGGAAATGCCTTAAAACTCAGATGGCTGCTATTAAAAGGGGAACACAAAAAAACCCACACGGCCGATATGTATTTCATTGGCGTGCGACCTGATTACATCAGCAAAGGAGTGAGTGCGGCACTTTTTTATGAAATAGGCAAATCACTTATATCTAAGGGATTTTCCAAGGCTGAAACCAACCTGGAATATGAAAGCAATTTTGCCGTTCGCTCGTTATGGGATCACTTCGAACATCGTCTGCACAAACGTAGACGTTGTTACCTGAAATATTTCATCGCCAGCACACGAACCGACGACGATATCTAATTCATTACCTGCCAACCAAATCCTTATCTATGGCTGTAGAAATCAGAGAAATAAGTGGTAAAAAAGGAATTCGCAACTTTGTTACCTTTCCTTTCAAGCTTTATCAGGGGAATCCTTATTGGGTTCCTCCGCTGATTTTCGATGAGGTTAGCTCACTCGATCCCCAGAAGAATCCAGCTTTTGAATTCTGCGAAGCCAAACTTTGGATGGCCTTCAAAAATGGAGAACCAGTAGGTCGTATAGCAGGAATTATAAATCACAAGGCCAACGAGAGATGGAATACAAAAAGTGCACGTTTCGGCTGGCTCGATTTTACAAACGATGAGGAAGTCTCACGTGCTCTGTTGAATACAGTTGAAGACTGGGCACGCATTCAAGGTATGCATGCGGTGCATGGACCGCTCGGCTTCACCGATATGGATAAAGAAGGCATGCTTATAGAGGGATTCAACGAATTGGGTACCATAGCCACCTATTACAACCATCCCTATTATCCGGTTCACATGGAAAAAGCTGGATATACTAAAGATGCCGATTGGGTGGAGTATGAGTTTCGCAATACGGGCTATATACCCGAAAAATTTCGTCGAATAGGGCAATTAACACTGGAAAGATACCAGTTGCGGATTGCTAAGTTTAAGAGCAAAAAAGAGTTGCTGAAATATGCCCCCCAGATATTTGAAGTTCTCAACGAAGCTTATAAAAATCTTTACGGATTTGTCCCATTGACTCCACAACAGATCGACTATTACATCAAAATGTATTTTTCGTTTGTAAAAGTCGATTTCATATCTGTGATTCTCGACAAAGACGAGAGAGTAGCTGCCTTTGGTATTACCATGCCCTCGATGAGCAAGGCGGTTCAGCGAGCGAAGGGAAAGTTGTTCCCTCTGGGTTTCATACACATGCTCAGAGCAATGTATGTAAATGACACGGTTGATTTTTACCTGACCGCAGTTAGGCCCGATTTGCAGGGCAAAGGAGTCAATGCTCTTCTTTTTTTGGATCTCATTCCTAAATACACTGCCTTTGGCATTCAAAAGGCAGAAAGTAATGTAGAACTCGAAAACAACCAGATGGTGCAGCGGCAATGGGAACTCTTCGAAAAACGACAACATAAGCGTCGCAGAGCTTACGTAAAACATCTGAACTGAAACCTTCTTGTCAGGTCTGCACTCGGAATGAAACGATTCAAAGAATTGTCCCCAAAACTATTATGAAAAAAAAGCTCATTTACCTCGACCGGAACGAAAACCACTACGGCCCTGCTCCTGAAGTGTTTAAAGCCTTACACAAACGTAACTTTAAAAAGCTTACCACTTATTCACGCGACTTCACCCGAGGGGTTAAAAGCAAATTGTCAGAGCATTTATCGCATATGCTCGGCATAGATGAGAAGCAAATTCTGCTGGGATACGGAGCTGAAGACCTGCTAAAGCAGGCGGTTCACTGCTTCCTGAGCAGTGGTGAATGCATCCTCATTCCTCAGTATTCCTGGTGGTACTACAAAGTGATTGCCGACGAGGTTGGTGGCATCAAACAGATTTACCCTATTGTCGAAGAAGAATTTCTGTTTAAGTATATTCCAGAAAAAATTATCGAGGCCTATCACACCCACAAGCCGGCTATGGTGCTGATAAGTTCACCCAACAATCCAACCGGTAACTCCATTCCACTCGACGATCTGGTCTATGTGCTTCAAAATATGCCGGAAGCTGTGGTGGTGCTCGATGAGGCTTACACTCTTTTTGCTAACCCCGACACTAGCTACTTAAAGATGCTGGTGGAACGTTTTCCTAATGTGATGATTACCCGCACCTTTTCCAAATTTTATGGATTGGCTGGCATCAGGGTAGGTTATGCATTGCTGGGCAAGCAGTTGAGCGAGCTAAATACTTTCTCTGCCCGTTACCTGGGATACAACCGGTTAAGTGAACGGCTGGCCATTGCGGCCCTCGATTCCAAAGATTATTACGAAGATATGCGCCGCAAAATGATGGCTGATTCCCAGATGTTTTTCAAAGAATTAAACGAATTACCTGGTTTCAAGGCTTACCGCAGCGATACCAACTTTATCCTGTGTCGGATACCGGAACATTTCAAAAAGCCTATGGACGAATACCTCAAGAAAAAGGGCTTTGTTATTAAGTTTATGAACGAGGACGAACTTAACTCACATATGCGCATCACCTTAGGCACCCAAGAAGAAAACCGGGAGCTGATGGATGCAATTAAAAACTTTGTGAAAAAGCACCAGAATGGCGAGCTGGTTTAAGGAATACAAAAGTTCTCTCAAAATCATTGAAACAGAGGAATTACTCGATCTGGCGATCTATCGTCCCCTGGGTTTTATCCTGGTGAAGGCGGTAAAGCATACGGATATAACACCTAATCAGCTTACCATCGCCGCCCTGATAGCTGGACTATGTTCAGGTTTCGCTTTTGCCCAGGGAACCCCTTCTGCCTTTTGGGTTGGCAGCGCATTATATTTCATTTTCAATGTTTTAGACTGCAGCGATGGTCAATTAGCCCGATTAAAGCACAACGGGACCCCGGCTGGCCGTATTATCGATGGAATGGCTGACTACATAGCTGGTATTGCTGTTTTCATAGGCCTCGGTATAGGGTACATGAATAATTACGGCAATCCCTATTTGTGGTGGTTATTGCTGACTTCTGCGGTCGTTAGCAACATAGTGCATTCTATAGTAACTGATAATGAACGACTTAAATACCTGCGGCTTGTTTATGGACGTCGGGATGCTTTTAGCGAAGAGCTGGAAGAGTACCGCAAAGAACTTGCCCGTTTGAAAAGTCAGTCAGGTAGTCCCTGGTTCGACCGCTTTGTAATTCAATCTTATTTGTACTACATGGAACTGGCCGGATGGCTCGATAAACGACCTGAAGAAAATGTATCACCCACAACATCCGAAAACCACAAAATCGTTTTGCGTCAGTTTATTAAATCCTGGACCTTTCTGGGCCCAACGACACACATCACCATCGTAGTAGTGGCCACCTGGTTCAAAAGGCCCGACATCGCTGCCTGGATCATTCTTATTCCCATGAACCTCTACTGGCTCTTACTCTATCTACTTCAGCAATATAAGCTGAAACATCTTACCCAAACCATCTAATCAACCTTATAAAATTATGTTGAAAGCAGTTATTTTAGCGGCTGGCGTAGCAAGCCGGCTTCGTCCGCTTACCGATAAAACCCCCAAATGCCTTCTTAAAGTTAAAGGTCAAACCCTGCTCGAGATGACGCTCAATAATTTGCAGGATAATGGTATTTTCGACCTTGTACTGGTAACAGGCTTCGAGGCCGGACAGATTAGGGATTTCATGACGAAACAATTTCCTCATCTACGAGTTGAGTACGTCCATAATCCCGATTACACAATCACCAACAACAGCTATTCATTGTGGCTGGCCATGCAAAAATTGAAAGGGCACAGTATGTTGCTGCTCGATAGCGACATTGTCTTCGAACCCCAGATAATTAAAGCTCTGCTAGAGAGTGGAAAAGAAAATACTTTGGCCCTCAATACCACATACAAAAGCCTTCTGGGCCCTGAAGAAATTAAAGTGAGAATGGATGAAAACAACCGAATACAGGAAATATCGAAAGAGGTAAATCCCGTATTGGCGGCTGGTGAATCGATTGGCATAGAGCTTTTTGGTAATCAAGGTACCCAACACCTTTGGGAGGTCTTAAAACGAAGGATTGAAGTAGAAAAACGTGTCAATGAGTTCTATGAAGCTTCGTTCGAAGCCATGATCCACGAAGGTTCTGAAATATTTGCCATCGATATAAGTCCTTCACGATGCATGGAGATTGACACCCCGGATGATTTAAGGAATGCAGAAAAAATGTTGAATCTTTCTGTTTCGTAATTTTGCCCCATGACCGAAAGCCTGATAACCATATCCTTAGTGGGTTTCATTGCCGGCTTTGTTTTTAGTATTCCGGTGGCTGGTCCCATAAGTATTCTTATTGTATCCAATGCACTGAAAGGCAAATTTCACTATAGTGTAAAGGCAGCCATAGGAGCAGCATTTGCCGATTTTTTCTACGTGTTTATAGCCATGATAGGTATTACCAGGCTCTATCACATTTACCAGCCAGCCATTCCTTACATCCTTATGGTGGGTGGAGTATTTCTGATTTATGTAGCCCACCAGGTTTATAAAAGCAAATTAAGCAAGGATGAAATTGAAAAAGGACCCATAATCAGGGAGAAGTATCTCAACCGGGGAGGATTTCGTACTGGATTCCTGCTCAACTTTCTGAACCCCACACTTTTTTTCGGCTGGCTCACCTCCACGTTTATTACCATGTCTCTCGTCACCTCGCTGGGTTTCAACATGGGAGGGCTGGAGCAATCCATCAATCATACCCTGAAAATGGTGGAAGAAAACAAAGTAGGAGGAATAGGTTCGACTATGCGGGCTGAAACCCTGACTTCACACCTGCCAGCCAGGATTCCAACCACAGAAAAAGACAGCCCTCAGCCTGAGGCACAGAAAGAAGCCTCCCGTAAATATCACTATGCAATTTCTGCACTTTATGCTTTCTGGCTCTCGCTGGGTAGCATTCTTTGGTTTTATCTGTTTGCCAGAGTAATCGTGAAATCAAGACATCGGATTAATGTCCAATTAATCAATCATTTACTCAAGGGTTTTGGAGTCATACTGGCCCTTTTTTCCATTTACCTCCTGGGCCGGGGAATCGATCTTCTAATCAACTGATTCTAGAAAATTTAATCTTGAATGAAACTAGCGATTATTGCCGCCGGAGAAGGCAGCCGATTACGTGAGGAAGGAGTATTCATTCCTAAACCCTTACTAACATTAAAGGGCGAGACATTACTGATGCGGCACATCCGCAGGGCTGCACAAAACGGATTTACTTCAGCCGTTGTTATCGTGAACGACCTATATCCGGAATTATCTGAATATCTTGAAAATACGCATTTTCCGCTACCAATAGAGAAAGTGGTAAAATCGACCCCGGGCTCCATGCACAGTTTCTACGAATTGAGGGGTTTTCTGCGCAATGAACCCTTTCTGCTAACCACTGTCGACCCCGTATATACTGACCAAGGTTTCAGGCACTACCTTGAAACTATCAGGAAAAATCCTGAAGTGTGCGGAGTGATGGCGCTCACTTCATACGTTGATGATGAAAAACCGCTTTGGGTGACTACAGACCCAAGCATGAAGATTTTATCATACAGCTCGGAAAAGGGTAATGCACAGTGGGTAAGTGCGGGTTTTTATTACTTTCAGCCCGAAGTAATAACCTTACTTGAGTCGGCAATGGATAAAGGGTTAATACGGATGCGTTCATTCCAGCAGTATTTACTCAGCAGAGGCTGTCATCTTTTGGGTTGCGACGTGGGCCAGGTGATCGATATTGACCATGCCAGCGACATTAATAAAGCCGAAGAACTGATTGCCAGTGAATTCATCTCATAAGGCAATAGTCAATCCCGCCAGAGAATGGGTTGTTGTAACGGAATTGTTAAAATTAGTTTAAGAAAACTTTTAAAACCAAAAAAGTTTTCTAATTTTGCCCCCGCAATTAAGAGGCAAAACACCATGGAACCGAGAGAAAGAATTATTCAGACGGCGATCCGGCTTTTCCGCCAGAACGGTATCAGGCCGGTAACCATGGATTGGATTGCCACTGAAGCGGGGGTTTCTAAACGAACCATTTACGAACTCTTCAGCGACAAGAGTGATCTGCTCAACGTATGCATATCTGAGATTAACCGTCGCAATGTAGAAGAGTTGCACAAGATTCGAAAAAATTCGTGCAACATCATCGAAACCATTCGCAACCTGGGCGAATTCCACATTCAAACCCTGCAAACATACCATCCCCGTTTTTTTCTCGACATCCAGAAGTTTTTCCCCCGAGAATGGACCCAGATGAATCAGGAACGGGAAAAGCAGAGTACCTCAGAAATTTTAGCACTTCTAAAGGAAGGAATAAAAGAAGGTCTAATCAGGGCCGACTTGCATTTGCAGGTGGTTGGGCGGATTATTTATGAACTATTCCGCCTGGCTTTTACCCTCGAAACCGGTGCTACCGATTACAGCGATCGTAGAACTATTTTTAATAATTTGATTATTAATTATTTTAGAGGAATAGTAACGAACAAAGGGCTCGAAGCACTGGAAGAAACTAAAAAGGAAAATCTGTCTACCGAAAACCCTCACCTGGCGTCACTAAATCCTAAAATCTAACAACCATGCATTTTATTGCTGTTGCACGAGGTTCAAGATATTCCCCCAATCACGTGGGTAACGACTCAAAAATACTGGCCCTAACAATAGAACACATAAGGGCTCAAGGGCATACTGTCACTATTTATGATGAAGATCAGCTTCGGCCTGACCTCATTAAAACTCCATACATATTCAGCATGATTAGGGGAAGCCGATCATTGAAAATATTGCAGGATGCAGAAAAACAGGGGGCTCTTATAATTAATTCTACCCGGGGTGTTTACAACTGTTACCGGGAAAACCTGGCCCGCTTATTGCCCAAAGCAGGGGTGAATATTCCTACTACGCAAGTATTGGATACAAGCCGGGAGGTAACAGAAATTCCTTTTGCCGGCATCCCTTTCAAGGTTTGGGTGAAACGGGGCGATGTACATGCCATTCATCGTGAAGATGTTACCCTTGTATACAGCCTGGAAGAGCTAAATGAGGTGATCAGGGAGTATCATCGCCGGGGTATTGGAGCAGCCGTAGTTCAAGAACATATAACCGGCCCGGTAGTTAAGTTTTATGCCGTAAAAAATACTCCGTTTTTCCACTTCTATTTCCACGATCGCGCGACAGCTATGCCCTTCGACACAGCTCTTCTGATCGACATGGCGCAGCGCAGTGCCGAAATACTCGATGTGGATATTTATGGTGGTGATGCTGTGATTGGCCCTGAGGGCGATATCCGAATCATCGACCTCAACGACTGGCCTTCTTTTGCCCCGGTTAGGGATAAAGCTTCCCAGTGGATTGCCAAGGTTATCTTAGAAAAAGCGCAAAAACACCGGGCAGAAATCTTTACCTCATCCCTTAGCCTATGAGCAATATTGAACTCAACAAAACACTTAAATCAGCTGATACTGAGGAATATATTGATATTATTTTTTACCGGCGGCTGGGGTATCAGGTAGCCAAAGCTTCGGCCCGGCTCGGAATTCGTCCCAATACCATCACCATTATCAGCATCTTTTGGGGCGTTTTGGCTGGTCACCTATACTATTACGAGAATTTTTGGATTAACCTTGCTGGGGTTCTCAGCCTGATGATAGCCAATACACTCGACAGTGCCGATGGGCAGCTGGCCCGTATGACCAATGATAAGACCCGCCTGGGCCGCATCCTGGATGGTCTAGCAGGAAACATTTGGTTTATAAGCATTTATATTCATATCTTACTCAGGCTTCTCCATAGTGGATATGGAAGCTGGGTTATTGTTTTGGGAATTTTCACAGGGGCTTTCCATATTTTCCAGGCCGCCATTGCTGACTATTATCGAAATGCTCATCTTTTCTTCATTAAGGGAGAAAGTGGGAGCGAATTTCACAACAGCGAACAGATAAAAGCCGAAATTGAAACCCTGAGCTGGAAAGAACATTTCTGGTACAAGCTCTTCATGAAATCATACCTCAACTATACCCATGAACAGGAACTTTTCACCCGTAACCTGCAGCACCTTATTCGCGTCGTAAAGGAAAAATATCGCGATGCCATTCCGGAAAACATCCGGGAAGGTTTCCGCAGCGAAGACAAACCCCTGATGAAAATAGCCAATATATTGACTTTCAACACAAGAGCTATTGCCTTGTGGATAGCAGTTCTCATTAATCTACCTATAGCCTATTGGATTTTTGAAATAACTGTTCTCAACATTTTGCTTTTCTATATGGTTTATCGCAATGAAACCATAAGCAAAAAATATCTTCAAATAATCCTTCAAAACAACACCAGCCAACCGCAATGAACAAGGATACCCGCAATAATCTGATTTTCTTTGTTACCGGTCTGCTCTTGCTGGGCTGGATGGTATACAATTTTGGAATCGACCGGCTTTTACGTGAGATAATACAGATCGGCTGGTGGATTCTTCCCATCACAGGTTTATGGCTCATCATCTATATTCTCAACACCTCGGCCTGGAACATTATTTTGGGGAGAGAATGTCATGTAAGGTTTGGAAAACTTTTATCGCTGAAAATTACCGGTTTCGCCCTCAATTATCTAACCCCTGTGGTAGCTCTGGCCGGTGAACCCTGGAAGGTAATGAACGTAAAAAGACTCATTGGGGTTGAAAAGGCCTCTGCCAGCATCATCCTTTACAACATGATGCACATCCTCTCCCACTTCTTTTTCTGGGTGTCGGCCATATTTTTGGTCATCTTCAACATTAAGCCCACCAAGGGAGCTTACATTTTTTTGGGCATTTTGCTAATGTTCATGATTTGGGTGATAATGGTGATATACCGCTGGTACAAAAAAGGAATTGTGTTTTCTTTCATGCGTTTTTTACATAAAATTCCTTTGTTGAAGAAAACCGCCGCAAAAATTCTTCAGAAAGAAAAAGTTTTACAGGATATTGAAGATCAGGTGATAGCTTTTTATACTACGCGCCGCAAAGCATTTTACTACACCCTTGTATTCGAATACCTTAGCCGGGTGATAGGTTCACTGGAGTTCTATTTTATCATGCGGGCCCTAGGACTCAATATCGACCTTATGCAGGCCTTTTATATCAGCGCTGCTAGTTCGCTGCTGGCCAACATTATGTTTTTCATGCCCCTGCAGCTGGGCACCCGAGAAGGAAGTCTTTATTTAGTATACGAAAGTCTGAGGTTTCCTCCCGGACAAGGGATATTAGTAAGCATCGTAACCCGCATCCGCGAATTTTTTTGGATACTCGTGGGTTTATTGCTTATGAAATTTAGCGCTGTAAAAAGTCAATCCAAATGAAGAACCAGACAGAGCATATCCAGGGCATTATTTTCGATTTCGGAGGAACACTCGATACACACGGCGTTCATTGGAGCGAACAATTCTGGGACGCCTGGCAGACGGCCGCAATCCCAGTTTCCAAACCCGACTACGAACGCGCCTACGTGGCCGCCGGCGAAAGCTTGCTCGAAGGGAAAATTAAGCCCACCGATACTTTTAGCCAAACCATAGGCATGCAAATAAGGCTTCAAATGAATTACCTCATTGACCAGGGTAAAATAACCCGTGAAAAGGCAGAAACCTGGTCAGAGGCTGTTAGGGAAGCCTGTTATACAGATGTATTGCGCAAGATGGAAATAACAAGAGAAATATTGAAATACTTGGCTACGAAATTTCCGCTAGCTCTGGTTTCCAACTATTACGGCAACATGGAAACGGTGCTGCAGGAAATGGGTATTCGTTCTTACTTCAAGACGGTCGTCGATTCCGCTTTGGTAGGCCTCAGAAAACCAGATCCAGCTATTTTTACTTTGGGTGTCAAACAATTAAACTTAAACCCGGCAGAAGTTGCCGTGGTAGGCGATTCGTTTGAAAGAGATATTGTACCTGCCAAAAACCTCGGATGTACGACCTTTTGGATAAAAGGACGGAGCTGGCGCGAAGAGCCCGGAGGCCCGGAAGCTGATTTTATCCTTGAAAATTTGATCTCACTTAAAAAATATTTTGACAACTCTTATTAAAACCCTTAAACTAAGTAATCTATGAAACAAAAACCGACGAAACCCCAGGGTAAACTGGGGGTGCTCATCGTAGGAATGAATGGAGCAGTGTCCACTACTTTTATTGCTGGAACCTATGCAGTTCGCAAAGGGATGGGAGTACCCGTGGGTTCCCTCACACAGATGGCCACCATTCGCATTGGCAAACGCAGCGACAACAATTTCCCCAAAATCAAAGATTTTCTGCCACTCTACGATCTCGACCAGATTGTTTTCGGTGGTTGGGATATTCGTGAAGAGACCGCTCTCGATGGAGCCCGCACGGCTCAGGTGCTCACTGAAAGCGACCTTCTCAAGGTAAAAGACGAACTGAAAGCCCTCAAGCCCATGAAGGCTGTTTTCGACAAGGAATGGGTAAAACGCCTAGATGGAGACTGGGTAAAGAAAGCTCCCACCAAATGGGACCTTATGGAGATGGTACGTCAGGATATCCGCGATTTTAAAGAAAAGAATCAGTGCGATGAAATTGTGGTGATCTGGATTGGAAGTACCGAAGTATATACACCTGCCCTGGAAGTTCATTCCAGCATTGAGAAATTTGAAGAAGGACTGAAGAACAATCATCCGGCCATCAGCCCCAGCATGATTTATGCCTGGGCTGCTCTTAAGGAAGGATGGCCTTACATAAATGGCGCTCCCAACCTTACAGTAGACATGGGTGCTACCTTCGAACTGGCTAACCTCAACAAGGTACCCATCGCAGGAAAAGACTTCAAGACCGGCCAAACCATGGTAAAAACCATCATTTCGCCGATGATCAAGATGCGTATGCTGGGTCTGCACGGATGGTTCTCTACCAACATACTGGGTAACCGCGATGGTGAAGTACTCGACGATCCCGGTTCATTTAAAACCAAAGAAGAAAGTAAACTTTCAGTTATCGACAGTATCTTACAGCCCGAGCTCTATCCTGAACTATACAAAGATTATTACCATAAAGTACGTATTAACTACTATCCTCCGCGCGGCGACAATAAAGAAGGATGGGACAATATCGACATTTTCGGCTGGCTGGGTTATCCCATGCAAATTAAAATCGACTTCCTCTGCCGCGACTCCATTTTGGCAGCTCCCCTGGCACTCGACCTCGTTCTGCTCACCAATCTGGCACAGCGCGTAGGTCTGTATGGCATTCAGGAATGGCTGTCGTTCTATTTCAAGAGTCCTATGCATTCGCCTGATGTGGTTCCCGAACACGACCTCTTCATTCAGCACATTAAACTGAAAAACACCATGCGCGAAATCATGGACGAAGAACCCATCGATCACATCGACGAGAAAATTAAAAAATTTAAATAAGAATCGTCTGACATACCTCTAAAATCAAAAGCCCCGCCTGTCAGTTGGCAGGCAGGGCTTTTTGAGTGAAAAAAAGTATTTTTCATGGCTTTATTCGTTCTTTGACTTCCTTGCCGGTTTCCAAATCAATACCCGATACCTCAACCCAACGAACCTTCAGAGAATTATCAGGGTCGGCCTGAACATATATTTTTTTCAGAATAGCCTGACGACCCGCAATGGTGATGCGTCCATAAAATTCACCCTCATTCGACTTTTCGATGAAGAGTTTTCGCTGTGGAAATGCAACCAATGAAACTTCCCAACGGTTGGCGCCCATTGGACGGGAGGTATAACCATAGGCCAACTTTTCCTGCATATAACTCAGTTCATCGGTAGTGCCAGGTTTATCGGTTTGATTGAGCCAATAAACATGTATAGGTTTTTCGAGATCTATCCTTCCAGTTGCAACGTAATTAAGATCGTAGCAAATGAGGTTAGCGTTTTTAGACCGAGCTATTACAAAAAGCCGATGGGATGCTTCTGGTTTGTCTGTATCGGCAGGAAAGGCACCTTCCAAGCGTTGTGGCACAACACTTGCAATAAGGAGCAACCAAATAATGGACTTATACAACTTAAATTTATACATTCTTTAACATACTTAAGAGTGCAAAAATACCATCTTTGCGGCAATTTCAAGGGCTTTATCAACAATAACCATGCCCAGAAACTATGTTTGATGAAAGCTTTCCAACTTATTCCCTCCATAATTGTGGGAATGAACATCCCATACAGAAATATGAAATCACAATAAACAAATTATAAAATGCAAGAACCTATTGTCAGAAAATTGTTCAGGACTGCCAAGTTCGTTACCATTGCTTTCTTGCTACTTTTAATAGGGCACAGTATTGCAAAAGCGCAAAATCCTCACAGCCCGGTTTACACAATTATAAGAGGAAAAGTTACCGACGGGGCCACTAACGAACCCATTCCTTTTGCCAATGTATATTTTAAAGGAACTACCATAGGCACCACCACCGACTTCGACGGCCGCTACGAACTCAAGACTACCACCCCTAAAGACTCACTGACAGTAACGGTAATCAGTTACAAAACCAAATCAAAAAAGATAAAAAAGGGAGTAAGTCAGACGCTCGATTTCCAACTTGAGCATACTTCGTTTGATTTGAGTGAGGTTGTAATAGAAGCGGGAGAAAACCCTGCCTATCCCATTATACGCAAGGCACGCGATAACCGCAAACTGTTCAACCCCGAGAGTCTCGAAGCATATGAGTACGAGAGCTATGTAAAAATGGACATTAGCATCGACAACATTGGTCAAAAATTCAGAGAAAACAATACCTTCAAACCTTATGCTAAATTGCTCGACAGTTTGCGTCAGGCTGCAGGTGAAGAGGGAAAGCTAATTATACCCTTCTTTCTCTCCGAACAAATCAGCAATGTGTATTACCGTAAAAATCCAGAGCGTAAAAAGACCGTAGTCAAAGCCACGCGTATGAATGGTCTGATCCTCGATAATTTTCAGATTTTAGAGCCCTGGATTGGAAAGACTTTACAGGAGTATAACTTCTATAACAATCTGCAGGAGATCCTCGACCGAACATTCATCACGCCCCTGGCCAACGGATGCTTTGCCTTTTACGACTACTACATCATGGACACGGTGATGATTGACCGAGACAGTTGTTACGAGATAAAGGTGAAGCCTCGCCGGCCTCAGGACCTGGTTTTCTCTGGTAAGATATGGATTAATGCCAGCGACTATGCGCTCCGTCGCCTCGACCTGGAAGTTACCAAATCGGTGAATATCAACTTCATCGATAAATATAAGGTACAAATGGACTATGAAAAGCAGGAAACCGGACATTATGTTCCCACCAAAACCAGGGTATTGGTCGACTTGCAACAGACAGGAGACTCTGCTATTGGTCTTATCGGAAAATATTACATAGCCAATCAAAACTGGGTACTCAACCAACCCCATCCTCTCCCCTTCTATCGCGATAATGTAGTGGTAGAAATGTCGGCCAAAAACTACAAGGACGATTATTGGGACGAACAACGCAAGCGCATGATCACCGACCACGAACAGGTGAAAAATTCCTTCCAGGTTATCGATTCTTTGCGAAAATCAAGAAGGCTGACATTCATTCGTAAGACATTAAGGATTTTATGGGATGGGTATTATAATACAGGACCCGTAGAGCTGGGGCATTGGTATACGATGTTTGGAAACAACCCTGTTGAGGGATTCAGATTTCAGGCTTCTGCACGTACCACCATCGACTGGAACGACAAATGGATTCTCAGTGGGCACCTAGCTTACGGATTTAAAGATGAGAAACTGAAATACAGAGCCACTGTTGAGAAATTTTTGGACCGCAATCGCTGGAGAAAATGGGGCGTTCGTTATACTTACGACATGGAACGCCTGGGGGTAGATCCGGAATTTCTTGAATCGCATGTATTTCTTAACTATATCTTCCTATTTGCCTCGCAATTCGGATATCTCCAGCGCATGAGCCTTTCCCAGGATGCAAGAGCCTGGTTCGAAACTGACCACTGGCATGGATGGAACAGCAAATTCATGGTGCGCTTCAAGCACTTTAATCCTCAGGGATCGTATCACTTTGCGTGGTACGACGACAATAATCAGATTCAGGATCAATATCGCAGTTCAGAATTTCATTTTGTTACCAGTTACTCCAAAACACGAACCTGGCTGGTAGAAAAAAACTGGCGATACGGAGCTGAAGCCCTTAAATCTCAGTTGTGGACATTTCATGCAACCCTGGGATTTAAAAATGTACTGGGTAGCAACTTTACATTCCAAAAATTCAGCCTCAATGTAATGCACAAATGGAGAACAGGCTACCTTGGCCAGCTCGACTATAGCCTGACGGGTGAGGTAGTTTTAGGAAAGGTTCCCTATCCCGAAGCTATTATTCCTCAGGGCAATGAACCAGTCTTCGCTGCAGAACGAGCCTTTAACATGATGAATTTCTTTGAATTTGTAGCAGATAAGTCAGTAAGTGGTATTCTTCTCCATCATTTCGATGGACTCTTCTTCAATCGTGTGCCCTTGCTCCGCAAGCTAAAATGGAGGGAGGTAGCCGGATTCAATTTCGTCTTTTCAACATATAACAAAGAAAATTACATTCGAACTGCCGATAATCCCAACGGGTTACTCCCCGAAAAGGACAAAAACGGCTATAGCCTTACTCCATTCCGCATTATGGATTTCAACAAACCTTATTTGGAAGTATCGTATGGAATTGAAAACATTTTGAAAGTCATTCGCATACAGGCTTTCCATCGGTTATCCTACCTCGATCCAGGACCCGACGGACGTGTGCCTCCTAAATTTATGATCAAAGGAAGCTTCTTTATCAGGCTATAAACAGGTAAACCTTCAAACAATTCATCTTTGTAAAGCAAATCACACAAAAGCCCTGGTACTTCTCGCCGGGGCTTTTTCTTATATTTTAAAAAAGTAGAAAATTATTATTCAGCTATTTAGAGTGATATTTCTGATCCTCTCCAATAACACAGGATGAGAATAGTGTATGGCGGCATACCAGGGATGGGGGTCGGGATGAGATAAATGAGTAGCTGTTAGTTTTTTCAAGGCACTGATGAGGCTCTTTCCCAAATTTAAGCGGGCGGCAAAGGCATCGGCCTGATATTCGTATTTGCGAGAAAGTCGATTGACAAATAAGGAAAGAATAAATGAAATCGGTTGATAGAGTATTCCAAAACCAAGCAAGCCCAGATGAAAAGATACCTGCTGAACGTCAGCACCTCCCACTGCCTTACAAAGAGGTAGCGCCAAGGATGCCTCAGGCGTAATGAAAAGTGATAAAAGATAAAGCATCAGACCCATCTGCAAAAGACCAGCCAACAAACCTTTGGTAGTATGGCGATGCCGATAATGACCGATTTCGTGAGCCAGAACCGACAGAATCTCATCCAGAGTGTAATCTTTGACCAGCGTATCATACAATACAATACGCTTTTGGGGACCCATGCCCGTGAAATAGGCATTGGCTTTGGTGCTCCGCTTCGAACCGTCGATCAGATAAATGTCTTTTAACCTGAAATTCAATTGATCGGCCAGTTTCTCGATAGCCTCCCTGAGCTCACCTTCGGGGAGAGGGGTCTGTTTATTAAAAAAAGGAACAATCAATTGGCTGTAAAATAGGGTCATAAAAAGGGAGAAAGAAGCCAGAACGCCCCAAACCAACAACCAAAAATGCTGACCCGTAGCCTTATAGATATAGATTACCAGAAACAGAAGGGGACCACCAATGAATACCGACAGAAGAAGGCTTTTTAGGTGATCTGTCAGGAAGACGCGCAACGTGGTGCGGTTGAAGCCAAACTTTTCTTCGATGCGAAAAGTATGGTACCATGAAAAAGGAAGTTGAAACAATCCAGCGGCAATTAACAACGTACCGAAAAAGGTCAGGCTCTGCCATTCGGGCCGATGAAAGAATTGTCTGACAACATGGTCGAGCCACCCAAATGCGCCGCTGAGCAACAATCCAAGCATCACTATAAGGCTCAGCAATTCCTCAATACGTGAAAAACGGAGATTAATATTAAAATATTGGCGGGCAGTAGTTAGCTGTTCAAAGGAATAAACATCCTGCAGGTCGTCAGGCACTTTTTCTGGAAAATGTTTGCGGTTCAGCTCGTCGAGCAAAACATCCGCTGCATAAGCAAGCAACAAAAGCGCAACGATAATCCATCGTAGACTAATATAGTCAATCATTATGCATGGGGTATTTTGGGAATAATCAGAGAATACCGTTGTATTTCCGGATGGCCCATTCAAAGGCGGCAAGAATGAAAAGTACAAGCATCACTGGCCAGAGGTCGAAAACACTACTAAAGCTTTCTTGTTCTGACACCCTTATTGTAGGAGGTGCTAGTTGCCTGATCCATTCTGGGAGTTTATCCATTTCCGTTGGATAAATCATTTTACCCCCTGTCAGATTAGAAATTTTACTTAGAAGGAAATGATCGGCCTGAAGGTCAGCGGTTTCGGCCTGGTCTTCATCCACCACAAATTGACCGCCCGTGGAATAAGCCTTTCCAGACAGGGTGGTTGTAGCTTCCCATTTCCATATTCCCGGGCCAAGGACTCCGGCATCGAGCTGGTATCCCCGGTCGCGGCGGCTAAAAATAAAGGGGTATTCCTTTCCATTGCTATCCGTTAATTGAAGTTTAACATCCGGATCGTTAATGCTTTCGAAAGAGGGATTAAATAATTCCGCAGTGAAATAGGCACGCTCACCCTGTTTCAGACGCTGAGGAGCATTCACCCTGAATTGTCCCTTATCCGTTCCGGTAGTCAGATATAGCATCATGGAAGAAAGCAATTCCCTGAAGTTCTGGTGAGTGTCTGTCTCTTTATACAATATGTTCCGCCACCACCAAAGCCCCTCACCACTTATAATGACCTGAGTATTTCCTGCAGTGCGCGAAAATGCGATCAGTGGATAAGGGGTTTCTACTCCTGATATCTTTTGAAAAAACAGTACCTCAGTTCCGGGTCGGGCTTCATACACACCCTCTGGCCCGGTAAGAGGAGGCAGAACATTTACCTTGTCTGTCAGCTGTTTATTCACATTAAAAATGGCAAAGCCCTGGTTTAACCAGGGATAAGCGCTGAATTCCTTTCCTGAGGCCGAAGAAATATTAACTCCTGTATTGAGTTTATTGAATCGCTGGGGATCGGTAGTTCGGCTGAGAATGAAAACTATAGGCTTGTGTGCCCTCGACAATGTTTGCACCTGAAGACCGATATCATGCCGGTTGGTGGGTAAACCATGAAAGATAACCAGATCGAAATCGTCGGCTATGCCATTCCACTCATCGATGCTTATCCATTGGGCTTCAAACATGTTGGTTTCTCTAAAAATGTCGGTCAAGGCACCGATATCGGGATGAGGGCCTTCGCTTACCATAAGAATACGAGTAGGCTTTTTCCGGGCATCCACGTAGATAACTGCCGAATTATTTCGTGTATTTATTTCACCTTCAATGGGTTTTATGCGTACCGTAAATTTTAACAGACCTTCCTTGGGAGCATTTACCATGGGGGTAAATGTGAAAGACTGGTTGTTGTATTTAACCGAAAAATCCTGGTTCCAAACTACCTGGTTATTGTATAAAAGTTCCACACTACTATTTTTAGCCCTGGCACCTGAGGCTTTCAGGTTGATTTCTATCGGAAAGTTATTTCCGGCAAAAGTCTGTCGGTTAAAATAAATCTGTCTGAGCGCCAGATCCAATCTTACAGAAGTATCGCCCGTTGGGATGGTGAAAACGGGGACCTGCAAGGTCTGAGCCACACTCAACGGGTCTTTGCCCAGATTATTAATTCCGTCAGATAGGAGTATAACTCCAGCCAATTCACCGGGTAAAAAACGTTTGCTGATGCCATCGAGAGCATCGCCCAGCGCGGTTTGCTGGCCTTTGAAATCGGGCTTTTCATCAGGCTGAAGAAAAGCAAGTTGCCGGTCGAAACGGGCTAATACCCAGTCATATTCAGATTTAAATTCCTCTGCAAACCGGTTCTCTAATACTGCGACAAGCGCCTTGACACGGGCTGAATCGGCAGCCATCATCATCGATGAAGAATTGTCGGTAAGAAACACCAGGGCCGGGCGGTTGTAAAGAGTCCTGACCCTATGAATCATGGGGCCAAAAAGCAAAAAAACGACTAAGGTAACCAATGTAAAACGCAGGGAAAACAGTACCTTTCTCCAGGTTGGCGTAAAATCTACTGAGCGGTGATATAATAGCCCTGCATAAAGCAGGCCCGCCAGAGGGCAGGCCAGCAAATACCACCATGGATAATTGAATAATAGAGACATAGGGCGGGATTACATCACCATGCCACCGCAGACATTAATTACTTGTCCGGTGATGTAGGATGATAAATCGCTGGCAAGGAAGAGGCATGCATTGGCTACATCTTCGGGTTGCCCTGCCCGACGCAGGGGTATTTTCTCAGCCCATTCTTTTTTCACATCTTCAGGAAGTTTAGCCGTCATTTCGGTTTCGATAAACCCCGGAGCAACTGCATTGCATCGAACATTTCGCGAACCCAGTTCCTGGGCAATCGACTTGGTAAAACCAATCATTCCTGCCTTGGATGCTGAATAATTGGCCTGGCCTGCATTGCCTTTTACCCCTACTACCGACGACATATTTATAATGCTACCTTTACGGTTTTTCAGCATTATTTTCTGCACAGCTTTGGTGAGGTTGAAGACCGATTTAAGATTCACCTTTATAACCAGATCCCAATCGGCCTCGGTCATGCGCATGAGTAAATTATCGCGCGTGATGCCGGCATTATTTACCAAAATATCAATAGTCCCAAAATCAGCTATAATATCGTTGACAAGTTTCTCGCTATCTTCGAATGAACTGGCATCAGAGGCATATCCTTTGGCCTTTACACCCATAGCTTGTAGCTGTTTTTCAAGTTCCAGCGCCTGATCGTCAATTTTTAAGTCGCTAAAGGCGATATGAGCACCTTCGGCTGCAAAACGTAAGGCTATGGCTTTGCCAATTCCCCTGGCTCCCCCAGTTATGAGAGCCGTTTTACCTTCAAGTAATTTCATGATCGTGTTCAGGTTTTTAGGTTAGGTCGGGCAAAGATAGTAAGTTTTCAGATTTCACTTTTTCTTAAAAGCTCTAAGCCATTTAAGCGATTCTTTTTATGTGGGTTAAACCCGGAGGGTTATTATGGTGTCATTTCAATAGTTCTACTAATCAAAAAAAATGAAGTTTACCAAATTCAACTTTTTCATACCACCTATTGAAATTCAATGATGTTTCCATTTTTGAGTTTTTATCAACTCTGGTTAATTTTGTTGGATATCTTTCCAAACCAATTTTCTGTTTTTTTAGAAAACCATTTGTAAAAACTAAGTTCGGCATATAATATGAAATTTACTTATATCATAAAAGTTGGATTATTAGCCTTTGTTTCGACCCATCTTTTTGCCGAAGGCACCAAGCAAATCATGCCGACCTCAGGCAGTAATGGTGAATTGCAATTAATGCCGTCATTTAGTCAATTTGCTTTATACGATTGTCCGGCAGACGATAGGCTTTATATTCACATAAAAACCGTTGGCGAAAAAATATGCTTTGGTTTTGGTGAGCGACGCGACAACAATGGGAATGTTATTTCCGATGTTCAGTATCGATTGCGCCGTCCCGATGGTACTATTGTCATGGGGCCAGCTTCGTTGCCTACATCCGGAGCAGGCTGGATAAGCACCTACGACCAGGCTGTTATAGGCCCCAACAACCTGGCGGGTAATACAGGAGGTTATATCCCACTCACCCATACAGCCACTATGACAGGGGATTACTATATAGAGTTTAACTTTAACTACTCAGGATGGGGGACTCCCGATCGATGTAGATTTAAATATTTCGATATAACGGTAGGAAACGCCGCCAATCAGGAAGTAGATGGAAGGGTCTGGTCGAAAGCCTGGCAATTTACCTCAGGCAACCAATCCAATGAATTTTTAGGAAAATTATTTGTATATGCCGACGATGGCATTGTAACCAAAATAGATTTCAACGGCATTCAGCCTTATGTTTTCACGGTTTATTGCAACATTAATGGGATAACCAATACGGGTGTATTTGAGGAAGACCGCAAATCGCGCAATGGTACGTCCTGGAGTGTTATTGCACAGTACAAAATTTTTCTCAACGACCCCGATATTACTGAGTATCCGACAGGTTCCTTCGGAGCCATAACGGCTCCCATAACTACTGACAGCCACTGCGATGGCAACCTTGACATTTTTGTTTCGGTAAATAAAACCGGAAAAGTGAATATCTTCTTCGATATCAATCCAGCACCTGGTGTTCAGCCTGAAGATGTAAGTCTGACGGCCAACGTGAATATAGGAAACAATACTATTACCTGGGACGGAATCAATGGATTAGGGCAACCTGTTTCAAGCGGCACCAATATAACAGTCACAGTAACTTATATCAATGGCCTAACCAACTTGCCCATGCGTGATCCAGATACGCATCCTTATGGTTTTATCATCGATCTTATTCGGCCAACAGGTCCCCGGCCAGCCATTTTTTGGGATGATTCTGAGGTGGGGGGCTCTGTTAATCTTACAGGATGCACGAGTACTTCAGGATGTCATTCCTTTACTTATTCTGTTGGAAACAACAATTATATTAATACCTGGTGGTACGCTTCCAGTACTACGGGCGATCCTGTCACTGTTAACTACAGAAGAAATTATTCAGGTACCACCAATGACGCTATCTGTGAAGGTGACTCGATACTTATCAATGGTGCTTGGGTAAGTACAGCGGGTACTTATGTCAGCGCATTTACCAACCAGCAAGGCTGCGACAGCAACGTTACCACTATTCTCACTCTGAAACCCAGGCCTATCTTCAACCTGGGGACAGATACTGTTGTATGCAATGGTCAGGCCGTGCAATTTAATGGTCCTTCAGGAACGGGCTATACTTATTTGTGGAAGAAAGACGGCGTTCCATTCAGCAACAGCCAGAATGTTACAGTAACCCAAACCGGAAACTATTCTCTTCTTGTTACTGCTCCCAATGGATGCACCCATTCAGATGCTGTCAACTACATTAGTCATCCCATTCCCGGCCCCTTGTTGATACGACATAACTAAAAAACACCACTCCAAAGCAATAATCTGATTTTAAATTTACTAATTTTACACCGCTTAACTTTTTAAATGCACTAAAGAATTTACTCTTCATACATGTCTCCATCTTCGAAAAGAAACTACTATAGCTTTATTATCAATTTGTTAGTATCATGCAGGGCTACTAGCACCCCAATTTTAGTCATGGCTGAAGGTACGAGAGAGCTTCAGCCCAATTCAACCCAAATTCCTCAGCTAACACTAAGTTATGATATGCCTGTTACCAGCCATACAGGTGGACCCTTTGCCACACCCGTAGCACCACCTGAATACAGGCTCTGGGTAAGTGTTGCATCCACCTCCGAAACGGTACATTTCGGGTTCAGGAAGCAATCAAATACAACCATTCAACTAGTAATTAAAGACAGTGTAGGAACCGTTGTTTGGCCGACTTCAGGAGTTCCCTGGGATTTGACCACCGCCGGTGCAGGATATATTGCAACCTGGGATCAGGCAGTTGCCGGCCCCAAAGTTTTGAACCCCGCTGGCTACGAATCACAGGTATTCAATCCCCCTTATCCGGGAGACTTTTATTTTGAATTTTCGTGGGCCTCTGCATCCGGGACCCAGGATCTTAGATATTATGACATCACTGTAGTAGATGCTACACTTACCGAAAAAAGGGGAAGGCTTTGGTCGAAGAACTGGCGTATCTTAATGAATAACAATAACTATCCCTTCAATGGGCAAATGTTCCCCTATACCAATGACAGAATAGTTACCCAAATCAACTTTAACGGAATGGCACCGGCACGCTTTACTGTGGCCTGCAATCCCACGGGGGTTTCAAATACCGGAAATTTTCTTATTGACCGAAAATCTGTTACAGGTAATAGCACTTACCCTGCCTATAAAATTTTCCTGAATAATCCAGATGTAAACCTATTCCCTACCGGGCAATTAGGGGGAGTGGATAGTGTGAAGACCCAAAATTCCTGCGATGGAGATTTAAATATTATTATATACGTCAATAAAAAAGGGGTTGCTGACATTGTACTTCAAATCAATCCCCTTCCGGGTGTCCAACCCGAAGATGTTAACCTCACTGATTCCGTTTATAGCGGTGATTCTACCGTAATTACGTGGAATGGCCTGGATGGATTGGGCAATCCTGTACCCAGTGGAACATATATAAATATTGAAATAACTTACGTAAATGGATTGACACACCTTCCCCTTTATGATGTTGAATACAGCCAGCAGGGAGGAAACAACTGGCAGGGCTTCATAGTTGACCTTGTTCGGCCTGCTGGTTCGAAGCCAAAGGTTTTTTGGGACGACAGTAATCTACCCAATGGAACCGTTAACCTTAATGGGTGCCTTACCCCAACAGGCTGTCATAGCTGGGGCTACATTACTGGTAATGAAAATACAGTAAATACCTGGTGGTTTGCTGTAAGCACTACCCTGCTCCCTATTCAGATTTTATATAAACGCTCCGAATCGTACCTTCATCAATACTCAATTTGTGATGGAGATAGTGTGCTAATAGGTGGAGTCTATATAAAAAACGCTGGCATTTATTATGATAGCTCGCTCAATACTTTAGGTTGCGATAGCGTGCATATACACGACATAAGTGTTAGACCCGTTCCTGTTGTAAATCTGGGGCCCGATATAATTATTTGTGAAGGTGAATCTTATACCTTCGATGCTGGATATGACCCTGACAATACTTATTTGTGGAATACAGGGCAAACCTCAAGTCAAATTACTGTGAACACTACAGGCACTTACAGTGTTACCGTAACAAACAGGCAAAATTGTTCTACTACTGACAGTGTAGAACTCTTTGTAAGCCCTATACCTGGTCCTATTCAAATAAAGCACGATTAACTACGATTTTGAAGAGGTTTATGATTTCATTCAAAACCATTTCCCTTTTTATCCTTACGTGTTTACTTATCACAAAAATTACAGCCGAAGGTACCAAAGAGCTTATACCCAACCCCGGCGATAGTACAAAATTGGTGTTAGTTCTGTCTAAAGGACTTCAAAACAACAACGAATTTGGGTATTTCGCCACCCCTCAAGCAAATCCCGGTAAGCGGTTATGGATATCCATATCCACCGCTGGCGAAAAAGTCTTTTTCGGTTTTAAAAAATTAAATGCTTCAAAAACTATTTCATGGGCTATAAAAAATGCTTCTGGGGCTGTTTTGACTTCTGGAAATATTCCTAATTCAGGCAATGGATACATCCCTTCGTACAACAAAGCTATAATAGGTCCCAATACAGTAAGTGCAGGGGGATACAATCCTCTCTCTTACACTTTTTCTCAACCTGGCGACTATTATTTTGAGTTTGATTATTCCACGGGCGGCTTTTTCCCACAAGACGAAAAATTATTATATTTCGATATTACTGTTACCACCTCAACCAACAATAGAATAAATGGCCGTGTTTGGTCGAAAAATTGGTTTTTTAGTACTGAAGGTGGTTCGGGATATTATTTTTATGGTTCACTCTATAGCTATTCTGACGACCAAATAGTAACCAAGATTGATTTTAATGGCTTGGGACCGTATTTCTTTCGTGTTTCCTGTAATCCTACAGGTTGCACCAACACGGGAAATTTTACTCAAGATCGACAGTCTCGTCCAGGAAATTTTACCTATGAGCAATATAAAATCTTTCTAAACAATCCCGATGTAAGCTTATTTCCAACAGGGATTTTGGGTGAAGTGACGCAGGTAACAACCACCAATGATTGCGATGGAACCCTCGATATAAATATTTGGGTAAATAAAAGTGGAACTGTTGACATTTTATTAGATATTGACCCTACACCAGGATATCAACCCATCGATGTCAAATTAGCCGATTCAGTGTGGGCCGGACAAATGAATGTAATTACCTGGAATGGTTTGAATGGTTTGGGACAACCCGTTGCCAATGGAACTACCCTATCGATTATCGTTACGTATGTTAATGGTTTGACCAACTTGCCCATGTATGATGTTGAGTATAATCCATCGGGTTGGCCTGGTTTCAAGATTGACCTTATAAGACCTACGGGAAATAAACCGAAAGTATATTGGGATGACTCTCTTATTCCCGAAGGGACCATAAACCTGGATGGGTGCGATGATCCTGCAGGCTGCCATGGTTGGTCATGCACAGAGACCTCTGCATGCGATTATGGAGACATGATAACAATAAACACCTGGTGGTATTCCTTAAGTTCTACAATGGCCCCCATCACACTTACATACCGACGCTCTCACCTATTTGAAAGCAGTCAAACCATATGTGAGGGGGAGTCGGTGCAATTTTTCAACAACACTTTGACCACTTCGGGTATATATACCCAGAATTACACTAATGTAATGGGTTGCGATTCAACATACAAACTATATTTAACTGTAAATCCTGCGCCGACCATACCCTTGCCTGCCGATACCACAGCATGTGGAAACACAACTGTTGTTTTGAATGCAGGAACATGCCTGGGATGTACCTACCTATGGAATACAGGAGCGACAAGCCATTCAATAAACGTATTGCCCCCGGGAGGGACTTATACTGTTACTGTAACGAACTTTTATCCTTGCTCAAGAAGCAAATCAATACAGGTAAATTTTGCACCTGTGCCTGGTCCTATCCGCATCAAACATAATTAGAACAGTAAACAATTATTTCTAATTTTGGTCTTTTCTTTTGAAGGACCCCTAATTATTGTAAAATGCGCTTTGGGAACAAACTTGGTCAAGTAGGACTATTTGCTATATTGATTACTTTTTTGCAGTCCTTATATTCACAAAACAATACCTGTGAAAATTCGCTTGTATTTTGCAGTACTAATATAATGAGCTATGCTGCGGGTGTAAATGCAGGTACTGCCCAAAGCGGGCCCTATTATGCATGTCTTAGTACACAACCTAATCCGGCTTGGTTTTACATGCAAATGCAAAACAATGGGGATGTGACTATTAAAATTGAAAGTTCACCGCCAAGAGATATTGATTTTTGTCTGTGGGGGCCTTTTGAACATCCTACTACTCCATGCGAAGGGGGGCTCACAGCCGATAAAGTTGAAGACTGCAGTTATGCGGGCGGCACAAGCCCGGAATATGCTGACATAACCGGAGGGATTGCCGGGGAATTTTATATATTGGTTCTTACTAATTTCTCCAACCAACCCACCGAAGTAACTTTTTACCAGACCTCAGGAAATGGACAACTTAACTGCAATATTGTCTTCAATTGTTCAATAGTGGCTATGAGTGCAAATACAACATCCTGTGATCCAACCAATAACACCTACAGCGTCAGTGGTCAGATTATTTTTACCAATCCTCCATCCACAGGTATCCTAACTATTTCTGACAATTCAGGGGTGGTTCAAACCTTCACGCCTCCATTCACCTCCCCTAAAGCCTATACACTCAGTAATATACCCTGCGATGGGGCTTTGCATACCCTCACAGCCAGCTTTTCTGCAAACGCTGGGTGCACTAACACTCAAACCTATTCCGCTCCTCAGGCTCTGTGCCCGGTGGCTACTATGGGTGGCGGAGGAGATGTCTGTCAGGGAAACTCTATTAACATAGAAGTCGAGTTATCTGGTTTACCCCCATTCAATATAACCTATGCCATAGATGGTATTCCTCAACCAACCATTTCCAACTATTCCGGCCCATCCCCTCTTATAATCCCTGTCACTCAAAGTGGCACCTACACCCTCGTCAATGTCACCAACAATGTCTGTCCCGGCACCTGGGGAGGCCAGGCCATCGTCAACATCTTACCTCTGCCCACGGTAAATCTGGGACCAGATAGAGATATATGCCAGGGAGAGACCTCCATTCTGGATGCAGGGCCTGGTTTTAAAAATTATATATGGAACACGGGCTCTACATCACAAACCCTACCGGTTAACTCTACAGGAATTTATTCCGTAACGGTAACCGACTTAAACGGTTGTCAAAATTCCGACCAAATTCAGGTTACTTTTCACGACCTACCCGCCCCTATTATTATTAAACACAACTAAATATTTTTTGAATATCTTTGTGGAGCATAGCTTCACGATGAAAGTCAAATTCCTACTTTGTCCACTAATTTTAATGCTTTTCTTTGAACTAATACAGGTTCAGGGCAAACATGGAATTATAAATGAGCCCTACATTCATCCTGACACTCTCCCACAAAAAGTTTCTGAATCTCTAAGCTCCAAAATTCCAAAAACAGCAAAAACCCCCTGTCAGCCTATCATTGCTGCATGGGACACCTTGCAAATAATACCACTGCCAGCTGACACTGGAAATTTTCTCTATATTCCATTGTGTTTAGGCGATTCGGTGTTTTTTAAACTTTTTGGGACATATCCTCAAAACGGTCAATTTTATACACAACACGACACCTTAGCCACCTATACGTGGGATTTTGGTGACGGAAGCCGGACAACCACCAATACACCTTCACTTTGGCATCGATACGACTCAGCCAGAGGTTTCGAGATGAACGTTTATATAACCGACACCAATCAATGTATAAGCAACCCACTGGTGGCAAGGGTTTTGGTAACTCAAAGCCCCGTCAATACAGTTAATCCCATTCCATCTATTTGTCAAGGGGATACAACATTAGTCACCCCCTCTACTTTTATCAACTATGTGCCTTACTCCTATAGTCAGGTTTCGAGCCAAAAGTTTGACAGCACAATGTTTGTTCCCGATGGGCCCAACTGCAATCCGACTCATCCTTGCTACAACACCGAGGTCATTTTCACCTCTTTTCTTCCCACTCAAACAATTACTTCAAGTTCTGATATTCAATCGGTTTGTGTTTTAATGGAGCATTCCTATGTTGGAGATTTAAGTTTTGTAATTAAATGCCCCAACGGCCAAACTGATACACTAAAAAAATATATTCATTGGGGCGGTGCCGATATGGGCATAGCCGGTACACCTGACAATGGTTGCGACCCCAGAAATAATCCGCCTGGAACCCCCTGGAATTATTGCTGGAGCACAATTTTTCCAACAATAGGCACAATAAATGCAAATGCTGGCAAAGCTAGGCTTGACAGTACCGATATAATCAACAATCTTAATTATTACGATCCAGATAATCCCTTTCTCATCTCATCGGATGCCCCCTCAACGGTATCTGGAGTATTGAAATTTGCGACTATTGGGCAGTGGATAACGGATATATTTTCGAATGGACCTTGAACCTTTCGCCTGCATTGTTGCCTCAATCATGGGGATATATCGTAAGCATTGACTCAACATGGTTTGAAGGTCCTTTCATTTTAAGCCAAACCCCTTCAGGCGCTGTAATTTCTCCCCAAAATACAGGCATTTACAGCTACCAAATATTTATATCCGATGAATTTGGATGTGTATGGGATACTTCGGTTAACCTGGAGGTTCGCCCCCTTCCCACCGTGGAGCTGGGACCCGATCAGACCATTTGTCAGGGTTCATACGTGGAGCTTAATGCCCCAGCAGGTATGGCCTCCTACCAGTGGAATACAGGCCAGACTACACCTACTATTGTTGTCAACCAGGGTGGCACTTATGTTGTAACAGTTACTTCTCCTAATTCCTGCCAAAACTCAGACAGTATAACGATTACTGTTTATCCTCTTCCATCTCCTTTACTCATCAAACATCATTAACTTTCATGGTTTGGGTGGTTCCCTTTATCCAAAGGGAAAATATTCCGAAATTTTGAACCCTAAAACCTTAACGATTACGGTAACGTTATTTTTGTATTTTAGCCAACCTTTCGTATTTAACCTTTGTCTAAAGATAATAAGCATATAAATGTTTCATTACAGATATGTAAAATACGCTGTATTGTTTATAGCGATGCAAATGGGAGTCTTTTTTATTCAATATGCTAAAAGCCAGCAAGACTCTACTTTCTGGTTTGTTGCTCCCGACGTAGATGCAGCTCACGGCGACAGCCCTATATTTATCCGAGTATCAACACTTAATCAGGCAGCTAATATAACCTTGACTCAGCCTGCTAATCCATTGTTTGTGAACCAAAATATAGTTGTTGCACCCAATACTACAGGGAGTATTAATCTTACCTCTCAAAAAAATCAAGTTGAAAATCAACCTCCTGACCAGATAGTAAATTATGGTTTGAAAC
This sequence comes from Bacteroidales bacterium, assembly GCA_049969475.1. Taxonomy (GTDB): domain Bacteria; phylum Bacteroidota; class Bacteroidia; order Bacteroidales; family TTA-H9; genus UBA2030. The sequence continues at coordinate 101,966 of JBMFOU010000005.1, forward strand.
TCGTTTCCTCAACGCCTGTAACAGCTTATTATGAAGTTGCCAGTGATGTAAATCCGGATATTTTTCCACTGAAAGGAAAAAACGCTCTGGGTTCTGAATTTTATATTCCCTCACAATTCCATTATCCCAACCAAGTAGGGAGAGAAGCTTTCGATATAGTTGCCACGGAAAATAATACCACAGTCACGATCTCAGTTACTGATGATGTAATTGGACATGCTAAAAATACCACCTGGACTGTAACCTTACAACGAGGACAAACTTACTCGGTCAAATGTGTAGGCAATACCATTACAAATACCCTGGCTGGATCGCATATAACCAGTAACAAGCCTATTGCAGTATCGATCATGGACGATAGTATTCGTCCGGGAATAACCACAGGCGGTTACGACTTAATTGGTGACCAGATACTCCCAGTTAATTTACTCGGTTTCGAATATATTGTTGTAAAAGGGTTTGCCTACTCTGGAAGTACAAACTACGAGAAGTTCTATGTATTGGCAGCACAAGACAATACAAGCATTTACCTGAATGGAGTCACTACACCAGTCGCATTGTTACAAAAAGGTGAAACCTATTGGAAAACAATCGATATGGATGCCTTTTATATACTGGCTGATAAACCCGTATATGTATATCATATATCAGGACACTATGACGAGCTGGGAAGTGCCATGGTGCCACATATAACGTGTACCGGAAGCACACAAATAGGTTTTAATAGGACCAGCAATTTAGATTTCGCTTTGATGATTTTAACCCGCAACGATTTCAAAGATGGATTTTTGGTTAACGGAAACCCAGGTATTATTACAGCTTCAGACTTTAATCCAGTGCCTGGAACTAACGGAATTTGGGTTTATGCACGTAAAGAACTGAATTCTACGGCATTATTGCCAACGGGTTCGAATATCATTCAAAACACGCTGGGAGCTTTCCACCTGGGTATTCTCAATAAATTAGGAGGTAGCTCAGAATATGGTTATTTTAGTGACTATAGTAGTTTATACCTGGGGCCTGATATAAGCTTCTGCCCAGGCACCTCAGTAACCTTGGATGCAGGAGCAGGTATGACTAGCTACCTCTGGAACACAGGGGCTACTACTCAATCTATTGTGGTATCAGAGCCTGGTACTTATTCAGTAACGGTTACCCAGGAATTATGCGTTTTAAGCGACACCATTCAATTAACTTATTATCAGGTTACTCCACCCTATCTCGGACCCGATACATCAGCTTGCGCTGGAGATGAAATAATTCTTGATGCAGGCGATGGATACAGAAACTATATGTGGAATGACGGTAGTAACCGCCAAACCCTCTCTGTCATCCAATCAGGCTTTTACTGGGTACAAGTTACCGATGACAATAACTGTATAACTGGTGATTCCATCAATGTTACTTTTCATGCCCAACCTGGGTCCATTTTAATAAAACATAATTAATTATTTATCGTATACGACATTGAATTTATTTGACTATACAAGGATTTTTTATAGTAAATTTGTAAGTAAATGCCAAATAAAAACACCCATATCCAAACAAGACCTATTGCAGTTATGACTACAACTTTGACCACTCGAGACAAAACCTCAAGGAACGGGCTACGCGTCTTACTTTTATTGATCATCGGCCTGTTGGTTTGGGGTAAACCTACGTGGAGCCAGAACTCCACCATTAACCCAGACTCAGTTTGTATAAACTCAACAGAGCCCTATAGAGTAGACTCCACCCCGGGTTCAAGATACGTTTGGACAACATTCTATGGTTCTGGAACCATAAACTATCTATCCGACTCATCAGCCCGCATCAATGTTACCTGGAACAACTCAATACTTACTGATACACTGTATGTAACCGAAATCAACATATATGGGTGTAGCGGAATTCCCAACAAATTGATTATTAAAAAGTTTTCGATACCCGATATAACGTTAAGTGCATCCAACATCAATATCTGCGAGGGTACAACCCTGCAAATAAGCGCCGTAGCCACTGGACTATCTCCATACACCTATCAATGGTATCATAATGGTAACCCCCTTCCCGGTGCTAACTCAGCCACACTCTCTATTCCCAATGTTAACGCAACCCACGGAGGGCAATACACCTGCCAGGTAAGCAATGCCTGCGGCACAGCAACGAGTCTGAATGCAACTGTTACTATTTTATTCAATCCCATAATTACCCTAAATCCCGTAAACATAAGTACCTGCCCGGGTAACAATATTCAACTGAGCGTTACTAATACCGGAACAGAACCCATAACATACCAGTGGTATTTTAACGGCAATCCGTTAATTAATACCCCCCCTCATATTCAAGGCGTTAACACACCTAACCTTGCAATCAATGGCATGACCTATGCCGATACGGGCACTTACCATTGTGTGGTATCCAATACCTGTGCTTCCGTCTCGAGCTCCACTGCCAAAGTTTCTATTAATGTCCCTCCAAGTATTATCAACCAGCCTGATAGCCTGAGTATTTGCAACGGTCAGAATGCCCTGTTGGCTGCCACTGTGACGGGTGATTCATTGAATTTCCAATGGTTTAAAAATGGAGTCGCCATTCCCGGTGCTAATACTCCCATTCTGTCGTTCAATCCTGCTTTATATTCAGATACAGCCAATTATACGCTAACCATTACGAATACCTGCGGTAGCATTACCACACAGAATGCTCTGCTGAATATGAATATCCCGCCGGTCATCGTCGCTCAAACCGACAGTCTGAGCATATGCGATGGACAGAATGCAGTTTTCACAACTGTGGTTACGGGCGATTCCCTGAACTATCAATGGTACAAAAACGGTAATCCCATCGTTGGGGCCAATTCACCCATTCTTTCTTTCATCCCGGCACATTATGCTGACACAGGTAATTATATTCTTGAGGTATATAACAATTGCGGAACTGCATCCACACAAAATGCACTTCTTAACATGAATATACCTCCGGTCATAATGCAACAACCCCAGAATATTTCAGCCTGCTTAACAGAAACCATATCATTCACTGTTGCTGCAACAGGGGATAGTTTAAACTATCAATGGATGAAAAATGGGGTTAATATACCAGGAGCCATAAGCAGTTCTCTGACGCTTAGTAATATTCAATATACCGACACCGCCAGCTACGTATGCAAAATATGGAACAATTGCGGAGAAGTGTACAGTCAACCGGGAGTTCTCAATATCAATATTTTACCAATTATTACCCAGCAGCCCTTGAATTACAGCTCCTGCTTGGGTTCAACCGCCTCATTTTCGGTTGCTGCCACAGGCGACTCACTTCAATATCAATGGAAATTTAACGGATTAAACATCGCAGGGGCTACCAGCCCGACCTTGGTTATCAATCCGGTTACAGTGGCTAATTTGGGCAACTACACATGCCTGGTTTACAATAATTGCGGTAGCCAACTTTCTGCTGCTGCAGAACTTACCATTAACATTGTTCCACAGATTGTAGTACAACCCAAAAATGTCTCTTCATGCCCCGGATACTCAGCCACTTTCAGCGTAACCGCCACGGGAGATTCACTCTTTTACCAGTGGAGAAAAAATGGGGTGAACATCCCGGGTGCCACTACTTCTTCTTTGACTATAAACCCTGTGACTTATGCTGATACAGCACGTTACTCCGTAATGGTTTACAATACCTGCGGACAAATAATATCCCAAAATGCCCGACTGAGTATCAATATACCTCCTGTAATTACAAGTAATCCAAAGAAATACTCTACATGCATTGGTTCAAGCTTTACCCTCTCTGGCGCAGCAACGGGGGATTCATTATTTTACCAGTGGGAATTTCAAAATGTACTCAATCCTTTCTGGACAACTGTAGGTGGCGCCACATCACCCACTTATTTTAAAACCAATGTTCAATATTCAGATACAGGCAGTTACAGACTTAGGGTATACAATACCTGTGGAACGGCTTATACCGCTTCCGCAAGGGTTAATGTGAATATAGTGCCAACTATTGTTCAGCAGCCGCAAAACATCAATACCTGCACAGGACAAACTGAGCAATTTGCTGTAGCCGCTACAGGAGACTCCTTGTTTTATCAGTGGTATAAAGAAGGATTCCCTATCACGGGTGCCACTTCATCCACCTTATCGTTTAATCCCGTGGCGTACACAGATACGGCCAATTATACCGTAATGGTTTACAACACCTGTGGAACGGTGATGTCTAATCAAGCCAATTTAAACATCAATGTTCCTCCGACCATTACCTTACAGCCCATTGATGTTTTAACATGCGTTGGAGACTACAATATCATAACATTAGGCTATACAGGTGATAGTCTGCAATTTCAGTGGATATTCAATGGGGTAAACCTGCCCGGAGCCACCAACGACACACTAGTATTTAATCCAGTTACACTTGGTGATATTGGAACATACACTGTATACATCCATAACAATTGTGGTGACATAACCAGCGAAACTGTGAGTTTACTGGCTAACATAGACCCCACTGTTATAGTTGACCCCGTAAGTGTTCTTACATGCCTTGGAAATAATGAAACACTTGAGGTGGGAATTTTAGCCTTAGGTTCAGCCCTGCCAGATTTTCAATGGTACAAAGATGGAAACCTTTTACCAGGTCAAACCTCTAATATCCTCCATCTAAACAATATAACAGTTTCTGATACTGGAGCTTATTACTGCAAACTTTTTAATAACTGCGACACGGTTTATACCGATACTGCTTTTGTAAGCGTGGATCTGATTCCTCAAATCATCCAGCAACCCCAGAATATCTCCACCTGTATTGGAAATGTTGAATCGTTTACAGTGTTAGCTACAGGCACCCGGCTGAAATACCAATGGTATAAAGATGGAAATCCTGTACCAGGGGCTACGTCTCCTACCCTTGCCTTTAATCCGGTACAGGCCAGTCACATGGGAACTTATTATTGCAAAATATGGAACCATTGTGGGCAAATTAACACGCAACCTGTTGTGCTTTACATGAATGTACCTCCTGCTATCACACTCAATCCCACTAATCAGAAAGCTTGTGCAGGAGATAATGTAATACTACAGGTGGCAGCTACAGGTGACTTCATTAATTATCAATGGTTTAAAGATGGAAACCCTGTACCAGGAGCTAATGCAGCCGTACTCCAATTCAATCCGGTCAATTATAGCCATAGAGGCTTATATCAGTGCAGGGTACAGAACAATTGCGGAACCGTATGGAGCAATTCTGTCTGGGTTTGGGTTAACACGATACCCATTATCACCCAACAGCCTCAGGGAATTTCAACATGCGAAGGAACCAATTATACCCTTTCAGTAACTGCACTGGGTGACTCCATCAGCTATCAATGGCAACTCGAAGGAATAGATATTCCGGGTGCTACTTCAAACACTTATACCTTAACCAACATTCAATACAATCAGACAGGAAATTATACTTGCTATCTGAGTACCCGTTGTGGTAGCATTATGACCCAACAGGCGAAAGTCTCCGTCAACAGAGTTCCGGTTATCACTCAGCAACCCACAGACGTCAATGCCTGTGAAGGAGACTTCGTATCGATCGACTTTGGTATAACCGGAGACTCACTTTATTTCCAATGGTACAAAGAGGGAAATACTATATCCGGAGCCACGCAGGCATCCTTGCAATTTCCTGCTATTTCCACAGCGGATCGGGGGATTTACCGTTGCCACATCTGGAATACTTGTGGTGAAGCCTGGACGGTTAATGTAAACGTATGGGTTAACATTCTACCCGGTGTTGCAACTCAACCCATCTCACAAACCCGTTGCGAAAACGACTCGGTGAGTTTCCGAATCACTCCAGTGGGCGACAACATTACCCTACAATGGTATCACAACAACCAGCCTATACCGGGCGCTACAGCCAATGTCTATTCAATTCCTGTAGTTGCTTTTGCTGATGCTGGTCAATATTTCTGCAGGGTTACAAGCAATACCTGTGGTTTTTATGATAGTGACATCGTAACGTTAAATGTAATCCAGAAATTTGCTGTCAATGCATTGGTTACCAACATAACATGTAATGGTAACAACGACGGTGCCATTGATCTAACTCTGACAGGTGCTACATCACCTGTAAACTATCGCTGGAGCAACGGCATTCATTCAGAAGATCTCATTAATTTATCCCCCGGATTCTACAGCGTTTACATTCGGGATGCCAATAATTGCTTTGAAAAGAAAACTTTTGAAGTAGGTGAACCCGATGTGTTGGCATTTGTACACGACACCACCACATTTAGCAATGTTCTACGTCAAGGTGGGCTGGGCAACGACATGATCATGGATATTAAAACTGACTCCTATGGAAATACATATGTAACGGGCAAATTCCAGGGGACAGCTACTTTCCAAACCCAAAGCCTCACAAGCTATGGCGGAGATGATATTTTCCTGGCTAAATACAACAATGCTGGAAACCTGAGTTGGATCCGTCAGGCAGGAGGTAGTTTGAACGACGTGGGCCGTAGCTTGACTCTCGACAGCCTTGGAAATATTTATCTCACAGGTTCCTTCGAGGTGATGGCCTGGTTTGGGAGCACCCAGATTTCAGGTAATGGAGGTAGCGATATTTTCGTTGCCAAGTATAACAATAACGGTACCCTGCAATGGGTGAAAAATTTTGGTGGATTTTTCGATGATCAGGGTAACACCATTGCATCCACGGAAGGGGGTTACACTTGGTTGGCAGGTTCAATACAAGGAATCACTTCATTTGGAAATATTCCCATCATAAGCAATGGGGGCGATGATGCCTTCATACTGAAATTGAGCCCTGAAGGCAATGTTCAGTGGGTGAAGAACGCCGGAGGCACCTCGGAAGACATGGCCTACGGTATAGCTGTGGACATAGCAGAGGATGCCACGATGGTAGGTCGCTTCCAGAGCACGGCCTCATTTGGAACCACCACGTTGACTTCAGCCGGAAATAATGACATTTTCATTGCTAAATATAGCCCGGTAGGCAATCTGAAATGGGCCCGCAGAGCAGGTGGCACTGGTAACGACCTGGCACGTGCCATCCGCACCGACTATTCACAAAATATATATTTCGTCGGAAGCTTTGAAGGTAATGCCACTTTTGGTACCCTCACGCTGACTTCCAAAGGCTTGAAGGATGCTTTTGTTGCTAAATACGACAAAGGTGGAAATCCCTTATGGTTACGCAACATAGGGGGAACTAACATTGACAACGCCAAAACACTTGATGTTGATGCTCTGGGTAGTGCATATGTAGCCGGCGCTTTCCGCAATAGCATGACATTGGGAGACAAGACACTAACCAGTGCAGGAAGTAGCGACATTTTCGTTGTAAAATATAATACTGCCGGCATCAGAGTATGGTCGCAGCAGGCAGGTGGCCCCGCTGCTGATTCAGCCATGGCCATTGCTTTCAGACCCGACAAGAACCTTGCCTTGGGTGGGAGCTTCGGAGCTACAGCTACTTTCGGGGCTACTTCCCTTATCAGTCAGGGAATGGATGATTCCTTCCTGGCACGTCTCAATCAGGTAGCTATTCCAACCCCACCGGTCGTTCAGAACACGCTATGTTTTGGGGGTAACCAGGGCTCAATCGACCTTACGGTGGGTGGTGGTACCCTGCCTTACAGTTACCTCTGGAGTACAGGTGCAAGCACCGAAGACCTTCTCAATTTGCAGGCCGGTACGTATTGGGTGTTTATCAAAGATGCCAACCTTTGCGAACTGAACAGCCAATTCACCATCACCAACCAGTTCCCCTTCCCCACTCCCCCGGTAGCTGCAACAGTTAACCGAGATTATTTCTGCACCACCGATCCGGGCAATATTGTGCTGACAGCCACGGGTGGTTCAGGTGATTATGTAGCCTGGTACACCTCCTCTTGTGGTGGTAGTCTTGTAGGAACTGGTAATCCGCTCACCATTCCCTCACCCGATGTAACAACAACTTATTATGCAAGATGGGAAAATGCATGCGGAGCCAGCACCTGCACTGAGGTTACCGTACATGTTATTGATTTGCCTGTACCTCCAACCTCTGCTGTAGCTACTCCTAATCCTATCTGTGAAGGAACTGCCTACATAACCCTTAGTGCTATGGGTGGTCAAGGGGAGATTCTCAAATGGTATATCAATGGATGCGGTGTACAGGAAATCGGCACGGGTACTCCGCTTACAGTGCCAGCCCCGGTGGTTCCCACAACTTATTATGCCCGCTGGGAATCGGCCTGCGGAGCTTCATCCTGTGCTACGGTTACCGTTGATGTAACACCTCTGCCTCAGCCGGTTACCAATGTTACGGCCAGTGCCAACCCCATTTGCTTCAACCATACCGATCCCATTACTTTAACGGCAACGGGAGGTTCAGGCGATGTTCTCAAATGGTCGGCCAACATCTGTGGAGGCACGGTCATTGGAATGGGCAACTCAATCCTGATTGACCCACCGACAGTCACCACTACCTACTATGCCTTCTGGGAAAACAGTTGCGGTATCTCGATCTGCGATTCCATTACCATTGTGGTGATTCCCAATCCTCAGCCCCCCACAAGTATCCTAACGAGTAATAACTTTTTCTGCGCCGGCACCCTGCCTACTATTACCCTTTCTGCGATAGGTGGAAACGGAGAAACACTCAGGTGGTTTACCGGTTATTGCGGAAGCACGAATATTGTCGGAACAGGCACAACCATTACCATTCCGGCTCCTACAACCACCAATGTATACTACGCCCGTTGGGAGAATTCCTGTGGAGTTTCTCCCTGTGCATTCCAAACTGTTACTGTATATCCGCAACCTACAGTATTCTTTAGTGGCCTAGATCCCAACTATTGCGTAAATGGTAACAATGTACTGCTTACAGGCAACCAGGCCCCCAACGGATATTTCAGTGGACCTGGCATTGTAAACAACGGAAATGGTACAGCATGGTTTAGCCCATCTATAGCCGGCGTGGGAGGCCCTTATCAAATCACCTATACCTTTACTAATTCCAATGGATGTACCCAAAGCCAGACCCAAACCACCACGGTGCACGACATTCCTTTCGTAAACTTTGTTGGTCTGGCCAATTCCTATTGCATCAACGCTACTCCGGTTACATTAACAGGCAATCATGCTCCTCAGGGATACTTCTCAGGTCCGGGTATCACCTCATCAGTGAATGGTATCGGTATCTTCGATCCTTCAGTTGCCGGCGTGGGAACACACCAGATTTCATATACCTACAGCGATAACTGGGGTTGCGAAAATACTGCTACCAAGACAGTTACAGTGATAAATCTCCCAGTGGTTGATTTCGCCGGATTGCTGAGTGCATATTGCATCGATGCCAATCCAGTAACACTGACGGGCAACCATGCACCACAAGGGTTCTTCAGCGGCCTTGGAGTAACCAACATCGGCCTGGGGCAGGCTATTTTCGATCCTCAAGCTGCAGGTGTGGGTGGGCCTTACCCCGTTACCTACACTTACTCAGATCCTAATGGCTGCTCGAACTCCAAAACCAAATTCGTTATCGTCAATCCTCTTCCTGTTGCCTCTTTCACTGGATTGATGCCTGAATATTGCCTCAATGAGGACCAGGATACTCTGGTAGGCAATATGGTTCCTTTGGGTACCTTCAGTGGACCAGGAATTACCGACAATGGAAATGGCACAGCATTCTTTAATCCTGCTGGTGCAGGAGCTGGCGGGCCCTATGCTATCACTTACAGTTACACCGATGGAAATGGATGCTCGGCCAACCAAACACAGACTACCATTGTACGCCCCTTACCTACGGTCTTCTTCACCGGACTTAACCCCATGTATTGTGTGAATGCTAATCCAGCTAATCTGGTGGGCAATAAGGCTCCGTTTGGTACGTTCAGCGGTCCGGGTATCACCGATAATGGGAATGGAACCGCCACATTTAATCCCGCTGTTGCTGGAGTAGGAACTCATCAGATAACCTATTCCTACACAGATAATTCGGGTTGCACCAATTCACAGACTAAGACGGTTGTAATCAATCCGTTACCCAATGTTTATTTCACAGGATTAGCTCCAAGCTACTGTGCCAATTCGCCTTTTGCTTTGCTCACAGGATCTCAAGTACCCTATGGTACCTTTACAGGTCCTGGCATCCTCGACCTGGGTAATGGAAAGGCACGATTCTATCCTAATCAGGCTGGCGTGGGAGGTCCTTTCGTTATAACCTATACCTACATCGATAACAACGCATGCATGGGCACCTTCAGCGATACTACCGAGGTGCTGCCTCTACCCCAACTCAGTGTAAGCGGCATAGATCCGGTTTACTGTGTGAATGCTGCTCCTGATACACTTACAGGCAATATGGCGCCCTTAGGTACTTTCAGTGGACCAGGCATCACTGACCTGCTCATTGGTAAAGCCCTCTTCAATCCTGCTGCTGCCGGTGTAGGCGGCCCTTATACCATTACTTATGCTTACACTGATCCCACGGCTGGCTGCTCCAGCACTGTAAGCTATCAGGTAAATGTGGCTCCTCTGCCTCAGGTAAGTTTCAATACCCTGGCCGCAGGTTATTGTGTGAACAATGGCCCTGTCATTCTCTCGGGCAGCCACAAACCTTACGGTGCCTTCACCGGCACAGGAGTAACTGACTATGGCAACGGCACAGGTATCTTCGATCCTGCAGTGGCCGGAGTGGGTGGTCCCTATCAAATTACATATTCCTACACTGACCCCAATGGTTGCTCGGGCTCTCAAACACAGAGCACCAGTGTTTATCCCTTGCCTGTAGCTCCTGCCTCGATTGTTGCATCTGCCAACAATTTCTGCACAGGTACCATTCCCAACATCACCTTGTATGCTATTGGTGGGTCGGGAAATGTAGTTAAATGGTATACAAATAGCTGCGGAGGTACTCTGATAGGTCAGGGCCAAAACATTGTAATTCCCTCGCCGGCCGATACCACAGTTTATTTTGCTCGTTGGGAAAACCAATGCGGTGCCAGCGAATGCGCCTCTATCCAGATAAATATCATCCATTACCCTGTGGCACCCCAACTGGTAATGAGCTCACACAATGACTTCTGCAGCCAGAGTGTGGATAGCATAACCCTCACGGGAATTGGAGGATCAGGACAGGTATTTAAGTGGTTTGGCGAAAGCTGTGGAGGTACACTGGTAGGCATAGGCACTCCCATGAAAATTGCTGCACCTGTCTCTACCACTACTTACTACGGTCGTTGGGAAACAGGTTGTGGACCATCGGCTTGCCAGAGCGTCACTGTCAATGTATTCCCCCTCACTACACCCCCAGATTCGCTTACCGTAAATCATAACAACTTCTGCCAGGGCACAATACCCAACATCACCCTGAAAGCCTGGGGCGGTACTGGAGACTTTGTGGAATGGTATGCCGACGCCTGTGGTACTCTGCCCATCGGCAACCAACAGCAGATTACCATACCCGCTCCCGATACCACCACAACCTACTTCGCACGGTGGATCAACAACTGCGATAGTTCCATCTGCCAGTCCATCACTATTCAAGTGAATCCTCAGGCTATGCCACCTGATACTATTACTTTGGACAACAATAATTTCTGTGCCGGCACAGTAGGTATCGTTACTCTGACAGCTAGTGGAGGATCTGGAAATTATATTGAATGGTTTGAAGGTTCATGCGGTGGAACGGTTGTATCGAATAATAATCCTCTTCTCATCAATGCACCTACCCAAACAACTACCTATTATGCCCGCTGGGTGAATGATTGTGGACCCTCGGCCTGCACTCCGGTAACTATCACTGTCATACCTCAACCCATGCAGCCCGATTCGCTTACAGTGGATACCAATTACTTCTGCCAGGCTTACAACGGAATTATTCTCCTGCGTGGTTTTGGCGGTCTGGGAGATACCCTGCAATGGTTTGCCAATAGTTGTAACGGTGATTACATCGGCAAAGGCACCGAACTACGTATTCCTGCTCCCGATACTACTACCTGGTATTTTGCCCGCTGGATAAATTCCTGTGGCGAATCGGCCTGCGATAGCATTAAAGTGGTGGTCGACGAGCCTCTACCTCTGGATTCTGTTTGGGTAGACCGTCCTATTGTATGCTTCGATGATCCAGGTAAAATAAAACTCTTTGCCAGTGGTGGTTATGGAACTACCATCCAGTGGTTTGCCAACAGCTGTGGAGGTACTCCCATCGGCACAGGCTCCATGTTACAAATCAATTCTCCCACATTAACAACCAAGTATTATGCTCGTTGGGAAAACCACTGTGGAGTAACTGCCTGTGATACGGTAGAGGTCCTGGTTATTCCACAGGCTCAACCACCCATGCTTATTACAGCAGACACCAACTACTTCTGCCCCAATACTGTATCTACTATTACACTTACAGCCTTTGGAGGCTACGGAGATACTTTATCGGGTTACGGCGATACACTGCGTTGGTTTGCAAACTCGTGCGGTGGATTGGAAATCGGCACGGGAACCAGTATTACCATACCGGCTCCTGTTAAAACTACTACTTACTACGCTCGCTGGGAAAATCACTGCAGTACCAGTGAATGCCTGGCATTTACCGTAGTAGTAGACGTACCCAAACCTGTGACCGCTGTTTGGTCTGATACCAACAACTTCTGCCAGGGTACGGTGGAAGACATAACCCTCATGGCTTACGGCGGTTATGGAGAATTCCTCAGATGGTACTCTTTCGATGGAACCAACTATAACTTGTTGGCTACCGGACAACCCTTCAACCTCTTCGCCCCCGATACCACCACAACCTATTATGTACGGTGGGAAAATCACTGTGGTAACTCAGAGTGGAACAGCATAACCATCAAAGTAAATACCCCAGTTGCTCCTCCAATGATTGCAGTCGATACCAATGGATTCTGCAGTGATTATGGTTTGCCCATAACGCTTTCGGCTTCAGGTGGCAACGGAGATACCTTACGATGGTTCACCAATGCCTGTGGAGGTACTGAAGTGGGTATTGGCAACCCGCTGACCATTCCTGCGCCTACTGTAACTACCACATATTATGCAAGGTATGAAAACATCTGTGGAATCTCTGATTGCAACACCCTAACGGTGGACGTAATCCCTGCGCCCATTATATTTGCCGGAGAGGTTGACTCGGTTTGCGAAAAAGGTGTTTATCAGATCTCTAAAGCCAACGTTGCCAATTTCACCAATATCTGGTGGACTACCTCTGGCAAAGGAACTTTCGACGATAACACGAGTCTCATGCCTGTATACTCGTTGGGTTCTGAAGAATTCGAGACTCGGGACACCATCTACCTGACGCTGCATGCCCAAGGTCTTTCTCCCTGTGGTATCTACAAAGACAGCCTCATGCTGATCGTTAATCCATTGCCCGTTATTACCTTCTTCCCAGCCGATACAGCCATCTGCTCCGATTCAAGCTTGATGATTGCAACGGCTGGTGCAGCCACCTATCAATGGAAACCCACCACAGGACTCACACAGATTGCTGGTGACTACTACAAAGCACAACCCAAGCACACGACCACCTATACCGTAATCGGCACATCGCCATCAGGCTGTGTAGACAGTACCACCTATACTCTCCCTGTTTATCCTGCGCCTTATGTAAACCTGGGCAAGGATCTCTATCTCTTTACCTGTGAACCTATTGTACTCGATGCTGGAGGTGGGGATGGCAACTGGTACTACGAATGGCAGGATGGCTCTAGAAAGCGCACTTACAAAGTATCTGAAAACGGTACTTATTGGGTGAAAGTGAGCAATGATGGATGTTCCAGAATTGACACCGTAAAGGTTCAGCTCTGCGAGGGATACCTGTGGGCTCCGACTGCCTTTACCCCCAACTCCGACGGTCTCAACGAAGTATTCAAAGTGGTAACTACCGATGAAACCGGGAAATTCCAGATGTATATCTACTCACGTAATGGACAGCTCGTATTCCAGACCGACGATATTTCTAAGGGATGGGATGGACGTGATATGAAAGGCAATATGTGCCCGGGAGGTGTATATGTCTGGAAAGTAGTGTATCAAGGCAAAGGTACCACGGCACCGGGTATCCAATACACGCGTACGGGTGCAGTTACATTGCTTAGATAAATCCACTAACCTATCATTGATAACAGGGCTGCTTCGATGGATGAGGCAGCCCTTTATTTTATTATCGGGAAGATTATTACGAGTGTATTTAAAGCTGAACTAAGCAAATCCCCAAAGCAAATACAACCCATATACCCAGGTTCTCCAAAGCATCCAGGAAAAGATCTCATGGGATTTGATGCTCCACTACTTTGCTCTGCCCAAGGCTGACCAGTTAAAGCAGCAGAAGCTGGTCTATCTATACAAAACACTAGCTGAGCCCAAAACTACGGTTGCAGTTCTTAAGCCTAACAACGGACTTAACATCGCTGTAAATAGCTTTCAATGACATGAACTTTGATGACGAAATAAGAGTCATGGAGAATCTCATATATCTGGCAACAGAGGGGTCAAATAACACTAAATTATCTTTGCGCAGGCACAAGTTCGGCATATAGCATCAAGATATATCAAAGAGAATACAGAGGCTCATCTAAAAGCCTGGAAAATCGAATCAGCGGATAGAATGGGATTTTAAATAGGAATAGGATAAATCCTTTGTTCTATAAATAGCATTGCGCTATATACATTCCCTGGGAAATTACGAAAATTCAAGTGGCAGCTTTTCTGGTTCTGGATCAAGCGAAATGATAAAAACAAAAGCCGGCCCCTTAACGGAAGCCGGCTTCTAGTTGTCAGATTATTTAAAATCAACGAATTACTACTTTTCTGGTATAAACTCCATTTTCGCTTTCAAACTTCAGGATATAAATTCCTTTGGCAAGCGATTGCACCGGGATTTGTTTTTCGTAAGAGCCCATGAAGGAACTTAGATTTTCGGAGTAAACCAGGGTACCGGTCATGGAGCTCAGCTGAATACGTAGATTCTGTGGCTGGGCTGAGGTGAAGCTGAGGTTAAGATAATCATGGACCGGATTGGGCCAGAGATGGAATTCCGAGAAAAGTTGATCGGGTTCCATACCAACGTTTAGCGTTTCGTAATGTACCTGCCAACCTTTATAGTTGAAAGCTCCATCGGTTTTCCAAATTAAATAGAATTGCCCACTCGGGGAGGTGATGGGATCAGGAGCAGTGCCAGGAGCGTAAACGCCACTTATGGTTGCCAATAACTGTTGGGTTTTTAAATCATAAACTTTCAACCAGTCGTTATCTGGCTCGCTTTCAAAGTAATCGAAATAAAGGGTAACAGATGAGGCATAAGGAGGTGTGATTTTATACATGCAATTGGAGTTGGGTACATAATTAAAACTCCCGGAACCATCATCAAACGTTGCCGAATAATCCGTATAAGTCTTTGTTCCTGAACAGAATGTTGGCCGGTTGGCCTGGAAGTTAAGTAACCATCCCTGGGCCTGTCCATTCCCGTTGGTAACCATGTGCAGAAGTACCTTATTTCCATTTGAAGTGAACTGGGATGGAAGTGAACTACCTGAGTATTTGCCAACCAGAGGGGCTGTAACATCCGCTCCATTGTATATATATAGAGTGTCGCCAGCTTGCATATCGAAACGCTGGAAGGATACTGTGATACTAGTCACAGAATCAGTATCTGTTTGAGGGTTAAGCAACCATTTAGCACTGGCATTATTAAGGTAAGGAGCTACCGGGCCTGAACCATCTTCAAGGGTTCCCACCATGTCTTTGATCTCGGTGAAGTCGGTGGTGTAATAGGGATACCCTGAGCCAGGCTTAAAGTTACGAACCATGGCCTGCTGGGTTGTGAAACCTCCGGCATTAGCTAAGGTGTAATAGCCGTTCATATAGCCATCCCACCCAAAATTAAAATGGAAGTTGCGGGGCGTCTGATCATCGTAGCCATCAACCACAAAGGCATGACCTGCAGCGCTACCAGCTTCCACTCCAGAGTAGTATACTGGATTTCCCTGATCGATCTGCTCTTTCACCATTCCTTCCCAAACCGTAGCCGTATAGGCCTGACGCTGAAGGAACTGAATTTGATTATCATATTTGAAATAAGTTCTGGCAGCGTAGGGTACATCACTCGACTGGGCTCCGGAACCTGTGGGTCCATAATTCATTTTAACAGATACACCCGTATGATAGCTGATAAGTGCAATAGGAAGATTTAGGGTATTAGGGCAGGTATTAACCATCCCGTTCCAGTTATATTGTGTCTCTCCAAAATTGGCCGAAATGTAACCATAAGGAGGCAAGTAATAGGTTTGCGAGCCCTGGCCCTGCAAAGGCCAACGCCAGTAATACATGATCTGACTCATGGCTGTGGCAACACAGCCTGCATAAACGTGTCCGCCGGGTCCTGAGGCATTAGCTGGACACAGATAATTGTAAGGATCATCCTGATTCCATTCGGCAGGCACCAAGGGATCAACTCCTTTGGATCCGTTTTTCAATGAGCGGCCCTCCAATAAACGGTTCCATACATCAGCAATTTCTTCTGTGGCTTCTACTGCGTTTTGCCTTAGATACAGAATTTGGTCACGATAATCAGCCATCATTCCTTTAAATCCCTCGGGCTGAGGCCGCGAAGGATCATAACTTCCCTTAAGATTATATCCGATAATTGGATAAAAGGAATCGTCTGCAGATATAATAGCAAATCCCCCACCCACAAAATTGAAAACATACATCACTACCTCATCATTGGACTTGAGGGTATGCACCTGGGCCACCTGACCGAGTTTTCCAGCCTGCATGGCATAAAGATTCAGGGCTGCCTGCTGTGCTCTCTGTTCAGGGATAAAGGCACCCATCATGTGTAAGGCCATAAACGAGAACAAGGCCAACATTAAAAGTTTCAGTTTTCTCATCATGTTTGAAGTTCTTGATTAGAAATTAGTGGGCAAAAATAATGAAAATAAACCCGAAAACCTTTGCGTTAAATAATCTTTAACACATTAGCTACCTTTGCCCTTTATTCATAGAAAAATGATTCAACCCATACGTCGCGTAGCAGCCATTCATGATCTTTCAGGCTTTGGTAAAGCCTCGCTAACAGTGGTTATTCCGATTCTCTCCACAATGGGCATCCAGGTCTGCCCTTTGCCCACGGCAGTCCTATCTACCCATAGCAAATTCAAAGGCTTCCACATGCACGACCTGACTGACGAAATGGAGCCCATTATGAAACACTGGAAATCTCTTGATTTACAATTCGATGCCATTTACAGTGGTTTTTTGGGAAGTGCTCGTCAGATTAATATTGTAGAACAGTTCATCCAGGAATTTAGCACTCCCGATACATTCATAGTTATCGACCCAGTGCTGGGTGACGACGGAAGGCTCTATTCCACCATGAATGAAGAGATGGTGCGGGGTATGAAGCAACTGGTCTCCAAGGCCGGAATTATCACTCCCAATCTGACCGAACTGGCATTATTGATTGATGAAGAATATCGTACCGATATATCTGAGACAGAAATCCGACAATGGATTCAAAGAGCGGTGAATCTGGGGCCCGAAACGGTAATTCTTACCAGTGTGCCTCAGCACGGTAATCCCCGCCGAACAGCCGTATTAGCTTATAGCAAAAAGGACGGTCGTTGCTGGAAAGTGAGCTGCGACTACATTCCGGCCAATTATCCCGGCACGGGCGACGCGTTTGCAAGCATCATCACGGGTTCATTATTACAGGGCGATAGCCTCCCTATTGCCCTCGACCGGGCGGTTCAATTCATCTCATATGCTATAAGGGCTACCTTTGGCTATCAACGCGATGCCACCGATGGTTTGCTACTCGAAAGAGTACTCAACAACCTGCATGCACCGGTGCAGGTTAGCAGTTACGAATTGCTCGACTAATACAACTATTCTTCTTTTTTCGACTCTTCCCAGAAAACGTCCATTTCGGCAAGGCTCATTTCTGTGAGCTTACGTCCGCTTTCTTCAGCTTTCTTTTCGATATAGGCAAAGCGCCTGAGAAACTTCCGGTTGGTATTTTCCAGTGCATCCTCCGGATTTACCTTGATAAATCGGGCATAGTTGACCAGGGCAAATAATAGATCGCCAAACTCCGACTCGAGGCGGCTTGGGTCGGCCCCATGGTCTACCTCATACTTAAGTTCAGTGAGCTCTTCCATCACCTTATTCCATACTTGTTCCATATTTTCCCAATCGAAACCAACTCCACTCACTTTTTCCTGCATTCGGTATGCTTTCACCAGTGGAGGCAGCGACCGGGGAACACCCTCCAGTACCGACTTTTTACCCTCACGTTCCAATTTAATCTTCTCCCAATTATCAGCCACCTCTTCGGCGCTGTTAACCTTCACCTCTCCAAAAATATGAGGATGCCGGTTGATGAGTTTGCGATTGATGCCCTCGAGTACATCGGCCATGTCAAAGGCGTTTGTTTCGCTGCCTATTTTGGCATAAAACGCGATATGTAGCATCAAGTCGCCTAATTCTCCACAGATGGCCTTGGAGTTTTTGCTCAACAGAGCATCCGAAAGTTCATAGGTTTCTTCGATAGTTAAATGGCGGAGTGATTCATTGGTTTGCTCACGGTCCCACGGACATTCTGCCCGCAACCGATCCATGATTTCCAGTAATTCGGCAAATTTCTCAATGGCTTTTTGATGTTTCATTCCCCTTCTCAATCTATAGATGTAAAAAACTGATCTCCAAGCAATTGTTCAATTTCTTTACGCAAATCATCATATAAAAAGGGTTTGCGCAGCATTCCATCCATTCCTGAGCGAATAAATTTTTGTTTATCGACTGAGGAAGAATAGGCTGTCATGGCGAGGATGCGAGCCGGGGGCGACAAGGGACGATCCCTTTCAATACGCCGGATTTGTTGTGTGGCTTCTATGCCGTCCATTACCGGCATCTGTATATCCATTAATATCAGGTCGTATAATTTGCCACTTACCAGGTCTACGGCATCTTTTCCAGTATAGGCTATATCCCATTGGGTGATTCCTAACTTTTGAAGGTAAGAGATCACCAGTTGTTGATTAGTGGAATTATCTTCCACAATCAGAACCTTTGGCATTTTAGCCAAAATTTTACTGGAGGCAGTAACTCCCTGATGAGCAACAGGAAGATTGAGGCTAAACCAGAAAGTTGAACCCTCTCCTTCTGTACTTTCAAACCCCATAGTACCTCCCATCAATTCCACCAGGCTTTTGCTAATTGTTAGTCCCAATCCTGTCCCCTCCAGAGCAGCACCTTCTGTAAGGCTTGACTGGCGGAAAGCTTCGAAAACTTTTTCCCGTTCAGATTCGGGAATTCCAATACCTGTATCTATAACTTTAACTATGAAATTTACCCGCGTGGATTTGTAGTCCAATACTCTGGCTTCTATCTTTACACTTCCCTGTGGGGTAAACTTTAAGGCGTTATTAATCAGATTAATCAGGACTTGCCTGATGCGGTAAGGGTCGGCTAACAAAGGTGTGTCCTGAAGTATGGCATCAATGTCTGAGTTCAATTGAAGTCCTTTCTCATCGGCCCGGTAACGGAGCATGGCTATTACTTCCTCAATAATTTCACCCAATTTAAAATTAGTATTGTTGAGGGTAACTCGCCCGGCCTCGAGCTTGGAAAGGTCAAGAATATCGTTGATAATCGAGAGTAAAGTTAAGCCAGCCTGATTAATCACCTCCACATATTCCCGCTGTTCCTCATCGAGGCGGGTGTCCGATAAAATTTCTGCCATGCCCAAAATAGAATTCATGGGGGTACGTATTTCATGCGACATACTGGCCAGAAACATGGACTTACTCCGCATGGCTAGTTCGGCTCTCTCCAACGCTCTTTTCAGCTCTTCATCCTGATGTTTCCGGGCCGTAAGATCTGTCATCAAGCCTATTATGTATTTGGCTTTTTCCTCTGCATTGTAATACAAAGTTTTAATAATGTAATAATACGCTGATTTATTCCCTAGCTGCACCTCCGTCTCGTATGTATCGACCGTTCGGGCAAGGACCGATTTGTCACTTTCAACAAATAGATTAGCCTGTTCCTTAGTGAATAAATCTTCGTCAGTCTTTCCTATCAGCTCTTCCTCGGGTTTTCCCATTAACTGGCAGAATGCCTTGTTTACTAATATATACTGCCGGGCTTCGTTCTTAATAAATAAAGGTTGTTGTAATGCATTGATAATAGCATGTAAAAAGCCTTCGGCCTTTTTCAATTGATTCTGCGATGGGTGAACGGCTGTGTTAGGGATAATGATACCCCCCAGCAACCATTTTTTGTCATGGGTTCTCGATGAATAAATTTGTTCTCTGAGCCATTTAATTTCACCTGTAGCTGTTTGCAACCTATATTCCCCTTCCCAGCGTTCACGTTGACCAGTAACCATTTCCGAAAGGGCTATCCTTCGCTCTGTTTGCC
This sequence comes from Bacteroidales bacterium, assembly GCA_049969475.1. Taxonomy (GTDB): domain Bacteria; phylum Bacteroidota; class Bacteroidia; order Bacteroidales; family TTA-H9; genus UBA2030. The sequence continues at coordinate 122,392 of JBMFOU010000005.1, forward strand.
CTTCGGGAGAAAGTAGTTTTTCGAAATCTTCAGGCAAATTTTTAAATGTAGAAGAGGGAAATCCAGTGAGTTTCTCAAAATCTCCCTCAAAAACGTAACCTTCAATTATACCCAGGGAGTCCAATCTAGCACTCCAGGCAATGATGGATTCAAACTTTAGTAGGTTGCGAATTCCCTCATAGGCCTTTATCCTTATGAAGAAAGGTCGCCAGGAGGGTTTGAAAAAAGCCAATGTAAGATAAAGGATAAATACGATGCCCCATACTACAAGGATTCCCAGAACAAGTTCCCATAAACTATTAGAATTCAGTAACAAATACACATTTAGGCAAATTAGCATAATGGGCATGAAGGTTTGCGCAAGGGTTTGAGTATGCAATGTCAAAATTAGATATAAAATAGCTCTAAGCCCATACCCAAGTAACTAAAAGTATCAAGACGTGAAATTGTGTTGATGGTATTACCAACGAATGCCGTATCTTCGCAAGTTGTAAACTTGTGCTATCCGGGCCTAACCGGAAGGGATGATGCAAAAGAAACGACTTTCAACAGGCATCTTGATTTTTATCTGCTATCTGATACCTGTCGTCCTGAAGGCTCAAATGCCAGAAATACGCCAGGGTATTCAGACCAGTTCCATAGCCTATTATGGTTTCATTTTGCCTCATCATCCTGAAATGAAAGTCTTTACCGACCACCATATTCAGGCCTGGGAAATCGACCTGGCAGAGACCACGATGGGAAGCAAACGCTGGCAATGGAGTTATGCTTATCCTGTACTAGGAGCCTCACTGTTCTATTCAAACCTGGGCCAAACCGGAATTTTGGGCGAAGTTTTCGCAGCAATCCCTTACGTGGATTTTCCCCTGCTCAGAGGAAAAGAAAGCAGCCTGATGTTCAGATTTGGGACAGGGCTGGGTTGGTTTACCCAAACCTTCGACCGTATTAGTAATTATAAAAATACAGCCATTGGTTCGCACCTAAACGCAGCCATTTCGCTGCAGATGGCAGGGGATTTAGCTCTGGCCCCGCGCCTCAGTTTTCGTCCGGGACTTTCCTTCATCCATTTTTCAAACGGAGCCACGCGGGTGCCCAATTATGGAATCAATTTCGTGGCCGTTAATGCTGGATTCTCGTATATGCTAGTGGCTCCCCGTGGCGAACATATAGTTTGGGAACCTAAACCCGTTAAGCCCCGGCCTGAATTCTTGACCATTGTTACAGGGACAGTTAAAGAAATTTTCCCTGTGGGCGGAGAAAAATACTTTGCAGGCAATCTGGCTATCGATGTAAGATCGATGGTATCAAATCATTTTCTGGCTGGTGCCGGGCTCGACATTACCTATGACGTTTCCGACCGCGAAGTTTTGCGTCGCTTAGGGAAAACCATAAAGGATCTGGAAACCCTTAAATATGCTTTAAACGTTCATGGTGGAGTACAACTGGGTCGCCTCGACCTTTGCCTGCACGTGGGCGCCTACCTCTACCAGGAAGATACCTCCGATGGTTGGATTTACGATAAAATTACGGCTACCTACAATTTATATGGCCCCTGGCTCCTCAATCTTACGCTCAAAACTCATTTTGCCCGCGCCGATTTCGTGGCCGGAGGAATTGGATTCAAGCTTTAAATTTGTTACCCTGCACCGAAATCATACATTAAAACCTATCTTTAAACAAACCACAGCATAATTCCGAATAGCATCCGATGAAATTCCAGTTAATTATCGCCCTGATTCTTTTTTCTGTTTTTTCACTGGTAGGATCTTCCTGTCAAAAAGAAGATGGCGGGGGGTGCGTAACTACATCGGGACCCATGAAATATGAAGAAAGGCCTTCGCCACTAGATATCGACTCGCTGATAATCAGGGGAGAATTTAGAGTTACCCTTAAACAAGATAAGGAGCCACGGCTCTACCTCTACAGCGGAGCTAACCTATTGCCAGGCATCATTACTCGATATAAGCATAAGACATTATACATCGAAGATCTTAACACCTGTGATTTCTTACGCGATCTGGGGCTTAAAACTAAAATATTCATCTCTGTTACTCAATTGAAGATGATAGAGTTTACAAGTTCAGGTACCCTGGAAAGCCCCGATACCCTTCAATTCGACTCGCTCAGGGTAGAATCACGCGATGGAGCGGGCAGTATCAGGCTCTTACTCGACACTCAGAAAACATGGCTCATACAGCATTCCGGTACAGGTGCAGTCGATTTTACCGCTCAGGGGAGAACAAATTATTTATTTATTTATAACCGGGGCTATGCTCCTTTTCATTGCGACGAACTTATTTGTCCGGGCTATACACATGTGGTGCATTATGGTTCGAATAATTGCAGGGTAAATTGTGGGGCTATTCTTCAGGCCGAGCTCTGGGGCATTGGCGATATATACTATTCGGGTAGTCCGCATACTATATGGCTTCGTGGAGATGGCAAGGGCCGCTTAATTCATATCAAACCCTGAGACACTTATGCAGCTATTTCAAAACGTTTCGCTCCGACCCTTTAACACCTTTAATCTGGAAGCTAAAGCAGCGTACCTGGCCCTGATCGAAGAGCCGGATGAGGTAAGCCAGGCCTTTTATTTTGCTCAGGACAAGCAATTGCCTGTGCTTATTTTGGGTGGAGGGAGCAACCTGCTCTTTACACGGGATTTCGAAGGATCAATTCTAAAAATCAATTTTCAGGGTATTCGTAAGATAGATGAAGATAATTACCAGGTATGGCTCGAAGTGATGGCCGGCACAGAATGGGAAGACCTTATCGATTATTGCGTGGAACACCATTTTTGTGGCCTCGAAAACTTAACCCTTATACCCGGAAAAGTTGGCAGTGCGCCTATTCAAAACATTGGGGCTTATGGAAGAGAAGTTAAAGATGTGATTGAAAACGTGAAAGCCTTCGATACCAAAACCCAGCACTCAATCATTTTTCAGCGCGATGAATGCCATTTTGCCTATCGCCATAGTCGGTTTAAGGAAGATAAAGGCCGGTATGTGATTACCTCGGTCATTTTCAGGCTCGAAAAGCGTTTTCAGCCTCTGCTTTCGTACGAGGGGCTAAGGAAATATCTGGAAACCCGGCAAATTCCTGTAAACCTTGAAAACGTGCGCAACGCGGTAAGGGCAATCCGACAGGAAAAATTACCCGAAGTAGGAAAAATAGGCAGTGCCGGTAGCTTTTTCAAAAACCCGGTTTTAAGTCCTGAGGAATGGGCCAGGTTGGAGTCGAAAGCCGGGATGGTTCCCCATTTTAAAAGCGAACAAGAAATAAAGGTGCCTGCCGCCTGGCTTATCGAGCAGTGCGGCTTTAAGGGATTGCGCCGGGGCGACGCAGGTGTCTGGCCTGGTCAACCTTTGGTTCTGGTGAATTACGGTAATGCCCGGGGTGAAGAAATTCTTACCCTGGCCCGCGAAATTATGACTGCAGTGGAAAATCAGTTTGGAATCCGGCTCGAACCAGAGGTCAACATCATTTGAACATATTTTTCATATTTTGGAGCTTTGTGATGTAACCCAACTCAGGAGGGTGCGTCATAGCTGTTAAATGGACAAAGAATGCATACAGGCATGGGCCATATTTTTCTTTACCTCCGTCGGACATTCGAAGCCTGGCTTTGGTTGGCCGTATTATTGAGCATGGCGCTGTCGCACCCCTCTATAGGCCCCCACTTTACGCTCTGTCCCCTGGCGCATTTGGGTGTTCAGAACTGTCCCGGCTGCGGATTGGGGCGAAGCATAATGCTGGCATTAAACGGACACATGGCTGAGTCGATCTGCATGCACCCCCTGGGGTTGCTGGCCATTGCATTGCTTTCACTAAGAATTTATGAACTCCTGTTTTCAAACCCTCAATACCTCAAATCATGAATCAACGCATATTACGCTTTCTTCCGCAGATTGATTACGAAGAGGCCCTCATGCTGGATCAATTAACTCAGAACCTATCAGATGAGGCCTTGCAAAACTTTGCAGGGGTTTACTCAGCCCGCAGAAAAGATCCGCAATTGGTTTTATTACTTGCCTTGCTAGGCTTTGTGGGATTAGCCGGAGTTCATCGGTTTGTGCTGGGCCAGATAGGCATGGGAATTCTCTACATACTCACAGCAGGCTTGTGCTTTATTGGAACTATTGTGGATCTCATCAATTACAAACAATTAGCCCTTGAGTTTAACAGAAAAACTGCCCATGAAACCCTGATGATGCTGAACTCCATGAACAGATAGAAAGTCATTGGCGAAGCCTCAGTATTCTGGGTTTATAAAGCATGATTTTTTCGGATAAAGCTGGATATATATCAAACAGGCCATAAAAGGCCGAGCCGCTACCTGACATGGAAGCATAAAAGGCACCCGAATCATAAAGTGCTTGCTTTAACGCTATGAGTTCAGGATAAGCCTGGAGTGCCCAGGCCTCAAAATCATTAACCAACGCCTCCCTCCAGGTTTCTTTGGGTTGTCTTAAAATTTCAGCCGGGTGTGGATTCACGCAGGGCTGAATATTTCCGTAGGCATCTCGGGTACTTATGTGAATCTCTGGTTTTACCATCACCAAAAAATGATCTTTTAGGGAAAAATCGAGGGGCTGCAGCACTTCTCCCCTTCCAGAGGCTGAACAAGGCTGAGGATGCAGAAAAAAAGGACAATCAGACCCCAATTGCAAGGCCAGAACTTTCATTTCTTCTGCAGATATATGAAGCTCAAAAAGTTGATCAAGCATACGTAAGGCATATGCAGCATCGGAAGAACCGCCCCCCAGCCCCGCTCCCATGGGAATATTTTTCATAAGATGAATGGAAACCGGAGGAATGCCTCTGGTGGCATGCAGTAATTGCCAGGCTTTCACTACCAGATTGTCAGATGCTTCGCCCGGAATGACTAGACCATACGAATGGAATGAAAACCCGTCTGAGGGCAGAATTTCCAGCACATCATGCCAGGGAATGGGATAAAAAACCGTGAAAAGGTCATGATAGCCATCGTCACGGCGACGTATGACCCGCAATCCCAGATTGATCTTGGCTGGAGGAAAATCGATCATAAATGCTTAAGAATTAAGGATTTTAATGGAGCAATCTGAAAATCTCCTGCATAGTCTTTGTCGGTAAGCAAATCTACTGCGTGCACTCCCGGCCTGAGGCTTATCTTTTCAGGCTTATCTCCCGCATTCATTACCACCGTGATGCACTCCCCGCCCAACCGACGTTCATACATTAAAACCTGGTCTGATACAGGTATAAAAGTAATATCTCCTTTGACTAAAGCAGGGAACTTCTTACGGATGTCAATTAATTTTTTATAAAACTCAAAATGTTCACGATTGAATTCTACCTTATCGTAGGTAGTGGGTATGGCTTGCAGGTTACGACGAGCCTCGGGCTCAAACTTCATCTCAGGCCACCAGAGTGGCTTGCGATTGTTGGGATCATCAGCGCCCCACATACCCATTTCATCCCCATTCCAGATGGATGGCGAACCGGGCAGGGTAAATTGATGTACCAGATATAGCCTGACTCTGCGATAGGTCTCTTCGTCAGGCCTTCCTGTAATACAATCGGGATTTTCAAAGGGATTCACATGGTATTTATATTTACCCTTATTGGCAAAACAGGTGAGGAGTCTGGGAGTGTCGTGGGTGGCGTTTACATTCATTTGGGCAAAACGGAAAGCCGGGGGCAGGTTTTTCCATTGAAAGTTAAGTGAATCAATGAGCTGGCGGGCAGTGATGGCACTATCGCCCCCTACGAAAAAGCTCCGGGCAGGTTTATAAATCTGATAAAACATTACGGCATCGAATATTTCACCGTTGACGTAGGGCGCTACATCAGCCAGTTTGTCGGGCCATTTCTCCCACCAAACCTCGCCTACCAGATATGCCTCAGGATTAATCGATTTTACAAAAGTCCTGTATTCGCGCCAGAAGCCCAGGGGTATTTGCTCGGCTACATCGAGTCGAAACCCGTCAATCCCATTTTTAATAAGCCCATTCGGAGCAAGCCACCTGCGCGTAACATCAAAAATATGCTTCTTAACCTCCGGATGTATATTCCCTTCATAGGGTTTCCCGGAAATTCTCGTCCCTTTAATATCTACCTTTTTAAATTCCGGCAGGCTGGGAACATTGGCCCAGCCCCTATAATTAAATTCATTTTCAGCCGTATGCGGATCGTCAAACGACAAAATTTCGTACCAATCACGATACTTCGACGCTGCCTGATATTTAACAATGTCCTTCCATGCCCAGAATTCCGTGCCTGTATGATTCCAGGAATAATCTACGATCACCTTTATACCTCGGTCGTGGCACTGTTTTACGAGATAAAGAAAGAGCGTATCGGCCGTAGTCCATTTCCAGGTAGCAGGGTCAGCCGGATTCTCGCTGGCAATGATTTTTTTGTCTTCTTCAGGATTGGGGCCAAAATGTACATCTATATGGTGATAATACCGCGCATCATACTTATGCAAGGAAGGGGCATCGTTGAGGGGATTGAAATAAATGGCAGTTATACCCAAATCCTGCAAATAATCCAGCTTGTTGAGCACGCCCTGCAAATCGCCACCATACCGGCGGTGTTGCAGGATCTCGTTGAAAGGCCTCCCACTTCGCTGTGCCCAAGGTTCCAGTTTCCACCACTCCTGAGTCCAGGGGGTAATTGTCCAGTCGTCGGGTACCGGGAAAGCCTGAACTAAACTGCTGATATCCTCAGAAGTAGGATCATTGGTGGAATCTCCATTGTTGAAACGCTCCACAAAAATCTGATACCATATCTGCTGTGATGCCCATTCAGGGGGTGTCAGCCCCCGATGTTGATGCTCTGGTACACATGCTACAAGCAATAAGATATTCACTAAGATAATATTGATTTTATACATTGCAAGTTATTTGTGGCAAAAATAACAAACCTAAGCTTTTGCATCGGTTCATGTAAACAATAAACGCTGGCGTGCTTTGGCTGCCAGCGTTTTGTGCATAAGATTGTTTACCAACAATGTTTTTAGCGCTTACTTATTTTTAAGAATTTTCCTACAGCCTTTTGGCTACCCTTGGAGATTTGGTAGATATAGAGTCCATCCGACCAGCCTTGAACCGAAAGTTTTAGAGGCAAAACGACCGTACTCTTGTAAAGCAATTGGCCTGTAAGGGAAGATATTTCAAGCATAGCTTTGCCCTTTCCTGCAAATTCAACAAAATCTCTTACTGGATTTGGCCTTATTTCTAACTTACTGACCTCACTGTCAGGTCTGATAAGAGGCATTCCGTCGTCGATTTGAATTAAAACATTGCGTAATCCATAGATATACCCATTTAATAAATTGTTGCAAAGGGTAACTCTATTGAGCCCCCTGGGTAAAAGCATGGTATACTCATGCCAGCTAGCTCCTCCGTCATCGGTGTAAAAGGCATGGCCAAATAGGCTGTCTTCCATCACGATGACCCCATGATTTACATCGGTAAAGTCGTAGGCCTTTAATGCTCCTACTGGCAAAGCAATTTCTGTAATATCGTATCCTATATTTCGTATATTCAATCGAAACATTCGATTATCTCCTGCAACCATCGCTACGCTGTCTGCGGGCATATCTGCATGAACGAATGATATATTAGAAGGCAGTATATTCCACTCCCAAGTCTGAGCCCCATCGTTTGTTTTATAATATCCCCATTGCCCTGAGCTCTCATCCAATCCAAATAAAAATCCTTTCAGCTCGCTTACAAAAACCATTCTCGAAACATTCAAATCAGGAATGGTTACCGAAGTCCAATTCTGCCCCACATTGGTAGTCTTCTCTACTTTCTGCATTAAAGCTCCCGTATTCGGATCGATATAGGTCATGCGCCTATATGCAACATTTGGCGAAGGAAATTCGAGGTCTTTAAAGGTTAGATAATAAGTTGAGGAATAATTATATCTGCTCCAACTTACGCCTCCATTGGTGGTAGATAAACTAATATATGACCCTGTGGCAATGCCTTTGTTAAAATCGCCGAAAGCAATTCTCTCAAGCTTTCCCGTAGGAAATAGAGAGGTTCCTGCAACTGTATCCCAGGCTATTCCCCACTGGCTGCTTTGAAGAAAATCTGATGACCTGCTATTGATGAGAAAGAGATGCGAACCATTATCAAACATCTTATTGCGTGTGAGGTCTTTAATTTTATTGGTAACCAATTCATCTGCAAAATAGAACTGGCTACCATTATTTGAGTATGCAAGCGCCCCTAATGATTCATTTTCCATCGACCAATATTTGTTCTCTGAAATCATTACCCAGCAACGCTTGGTAAAAAATTGAGTTTGGGTTATATCGGGTTGAGTTTGAGCCAGGTCCCAGGTCAAGCCTCCATCCTGACTCAATAGCACAGGCCAGCGGCTTCCCTCTTCGCCTGATTCACCTAATCCCAGCAGAATGGTATTTTCATCCTTTACCACCAAGTCGTTTGGATAACAACCAAATAGCTTATTGACCGGCAAAGTCAAACGCACCCAACTGTTTCCAGCATCCCCCGATTTCCAGACTATAGGAACCGCATGAACCAAGGATGGGGCATATGTATAGGTGTAACCTGAAGCATACCAAATGAGACCACCCGACCAGGTAATTTCTGATGGACGCTCTCCTTCATTGACATCCTGAACCTTTGAAAAAGTGTTTCCTCCATTCTGCGTCTGGTAGAATGCAGAACCTGTTAGCACGAGTCCAAGCTGGCTATCTGAGAAATCAAAATCCTTTACTTCACTCAAAGTCAATGTAAGTATTTCTGGGGCCGATTGCCAGTTGGTGGTACTTCTTAATAAATAAAAAGTCGACCCAGTAGTTTTTTCGGTGGCCAATATCCACGAAGTAGTACCCCGTTTGCGGAAGCGCATAAGCTTTTTATCGGCCGGAGCTCCAAAAACGATTTGGAAATTAAGGCCTCCATCAGAAGAGTAATACAACAAACTATCGCCCATGATCCAAATGTGCTGGATGTCTTCCACAAATACCTGCTTGAGATCCTGATACGGGGATAGGTTCACTGAGGTCCAGGTTTGTCCCTCGTCGTGGGTTATACTCAAAGCTCCTTTCTCTCCACACATTACACCAGTGCTTCCCACAAACATTCCATCCGACATTGAGAAGGCACTGTAGGAAGGATTCACGAGCCTTAGTTCCATCTGTGCCCATGCTGAAAAAGAAATGGCTAAAATGATTATTACAGCCACAAAAAATTTCCGCTTTATCATAGTTTTAATTTTTAATGGTGTTTTATTAATAAAGGTAAGGGTTTATTCATAAAATTTACTTGTATGGTATCACTTCCTACACATCCTTGACTGTTGGTAACCATCACATAATATTCACCTGATTTATTGACCGTCAGAAACCGGGTATTGTCTCCTGTATTCCATTTATACGACGCAAAACCGCCTCCGGCATCCAACTCCACCTCTCTCCCCTCGCAGGTGGTAATGTCAGGCCCCAAATTGGGTTGTGGGGTTGGATTAACCATCACAGTCGCCTGTCCTTGTATCTGGCCGGCACAAAGCGCGTTATAAACCGTATCTAACACATAAATCCCTCCCTGTGTGGCCTGTATGATATAAGGGAAAGGCCCTGGAGTTGTTACAGAGGGTTGTGGCACTCCATTAATTTTCCACCGCAGGGTAACCGGTGTTTGAACCCAGGGACTTATCTGCACACTTAATGGAACAGAGACCCCACTCCCCTCGCACAAGCTCCCACCTCCGCTTAGTACAGCATCGGGACATAAAACCGGAGCCTGATACTGCACGGAGAGATTGCAGGAGGCCGAATCCCAAAACATGGCTGTTACCGTATGCAACGCATTATCACAGGGTATTCCGGGTATGCTGTAATTTACCGGCGACTCAAAGGGCCCGCTTATTACAGTAGAATAACCCGTATTATTGTCCCAAACTACCAGGTTGCCCGTTTGGGGAGGGTGAACAAAGTAAACCTTACCACTCAGGGTGAAGGTATTGTTGGTGGGATCGCAATCGGAGGGTTGAGCCGTTAAAGACAGTATACTACAATAAATCATCATGTTGCAGTCCAAAGACCCGTAACCCGGTTCTCCCGAATGAAGCAAGAAAAATTTATAATAGAACGGATAGTTGTAACTCCAAGTGATTGCGGTGATGTTAATTAAATAAAACTCACCTGTATTACCCCAGGGAATATTTATGGTATCTGGTCCATAATTATAAATATGACAATCCACCACAGTGGAATCCGTAAGCCCAGCTACACACACACTGGTGGGGTCATAAAAAGGACCATATACCAAAAAATCAGGGCAGAAGGTAACCCACACTCCGGGAGTAACAAGATATTTGAGCACGCTTACCAGCATTTCTATTTTCCCCGGAGTGGCCACGCGAATAAAAAACCACCGGGGAGTAATAATATGTCCAGGTAAACAACCCCACGATCGACAACATTGGGGCCATATGTCTCCAGGGCAACATTCACCCACAACGGCAGGAGAGTTACCCGGTTGGGTAAAAACAAAAACGGTATCTCCGCATAAAGGATGGGCCTGGTGGCAGGAGTCGTAAGGCGTAGAGAAATAAAT
>JBMFOU010000006.1:0-122465 GCA_049969475.1 Bacteroidales bacterium
AAAGTGCCATGGCTCCTGAATGTTTATTTCGCCTTCCTCTGTTTTTCCATAGGAAATGGTTTTTAGTAATCTTCCTTCCAGGTTGTAAATTTTCAGGATAACTGGCCCGCCTGAGGCATAATATTTTATTTCCAGCCGATCTTTAATCGGATTGTTGCATCTTAGCTTTTGTGTCTTTTGAAGGGAAATTTCAGTAGAACCAACCGGGGGCATTTGGCAATTGCTGAATGACACGCCATCAAGCCATAGCGTGAAGCCATAATCCCAGGTATCAGCCCAAAGTTCCAAATAATTTATATCTGTCAAATCTACCATGCCTACAGTCTGTCTGTTGAATTGAGCATTGCCACTGAGCGGAAATGCATATTTTTTCCAATTCAGATGAGCTGCATTTAGAAGAGAAGGAGAAGCATTGTATCTGAAATATCCGCCGGTACGGTTTCCCAGGCGCAAATGGAAATATTGAAATCCATAGACTGGATTTTTAATGGTTTTTACCCAAAATGTAAGTGTATCCTGAGGGCTGAACGACCATGAAGCCAGGGTATCACCTGCAGGGCGGTAATTGAGGGCAACGTACCATCCTCTTCCCGTTTCCAGTTTTAAAGAGGCAACGCCTTCTACTTTATCAGTGCTGTCATATGCTAAAGTCTCGGTTTGTCGGCTTCCATAGCCCAATTCTGGATAAGAAAGCCATAGGGCTGAGGGTTCAGTCAGGTCGCATAGCGGGGTGGTTTGTATTTGAAAAGGTGGGGCAGGGGTGTAGGGCTGCCATGTTATATTTCCGAGTATTTTTTCCCCAATAAAGTTGTCTCCCGTGGGCTGGTAAAGATTATTTGTTGCACGAATATTGTCAGCTGATAGGCTTCGCATGTGATAAACCGTGGAATAACGGAAACTGTTGCCTTCAATGGTGTCGTGATCAGACTGGCCTTCGAAATAAATAGCAACATCGCGGTTATAATCGAGGTTGTTGTTTTTCACTATCAGTCGTTCGGTTTTCGAGGCATGAATGCCTTTGGTATTTCCTGTTATAATGTTGTCTTTGATTAAATAATCGTGGCTCCACTGGTTTTGATAGCCTGATATATTGCTCCCTTCCCAAAGTTCTATGCCAATGGGATTGTTCTGAATAATATTCCCCCGAATCGTATTCTGAAAGCCCCGGTCGATGGCGATTCCTGAATTGTAGTTTCCTATCACTTCATTGCTATCAACGATTGAATTGAACGAATATCCCAGCCAGAAGCCATAATGACTATAGTTGCACTTGTTGAATTTGTATATATTTCCATCGGCAAAGGTGGCTTCTATGGCATTGTGAGGCGAATGAGAACACTCGTTATAATAAAACTGATTGTTATTAGGAATCTGCGAATACTGGTATTGTCCTAAAAATACGCCGTCGCCCGACCAGGATAGGTCGTTGTATTCTATCAGATTGTTGTTCGAGACAATCATCAATAAAGCAGCGCAGTCCGATGGATCGGTTAAGGGACGATTAATGTGGGCCGCCTGGTTGTGGTGAATGTGACAGTTGTCGGTAAAATACATTCGAATGCCATAGGAGGTGTTCCAGTCAAATACATTTTCATAAATATTAAAACCTGAGCAATGATAAAGGGCGACTCCATCATTCTGAAATTGCATGATATTGTTATGTATGCTTCCTCCATGGCAATTGTAAAGCATAACCCCTCCACCGAGGGCTTGTTGATAGTCGCTCCACACATCAATCCAGCCGGCAGAATCCACCTTGTTGTATGAGAAATTGGTGTTGTAAATAAAGATGCTGTCGCTATTCATGGCGTGAATAGCATAATAGAAATGTTTGGCCAGTTCGAAGTTGCGGATGGTGATATTGCGGCAATTGTTCATTTTGATAAGATAACCTCCATAGGTGAGCCCATCGGCCGTAACGCCCGGGCCTTCGATAATCACATTCTCCACATTATTCAGCTGTAGCAAACCATCGTTGCCAGGATCACTCAGGCTGTAAGTTCCAGGGTTGATGATTAGATGGGTGTTGGAGGAAACAGTGTAATTATCCTGTAAGTTGACGTAGGTCTGGGCATTGAGAGGATGTACCAGCAACCAGAGGATATAAAATAAATAAACCCGTCTCATGGCTTTAATAGGTTTGGTTTACACAAAAATAAGCCAAAAGACGGGAGTTTTGATCTTGTATTTCAATCAAAAATCAGAGTGTCGAACGAGTCCAGTAAGTAGTGCGCCCCAGCATCGATACTCCTATAAATCCTCTGATTTTGAGTTTGTTTTTGCTTTCAAGGCGCATGTAGCAACTATAGGTTTTTCCTGATTTAGGGTCATAAATGGTACCGTCTTTCCACTCATCTTTACCATCGAAGGTAAAACCTTTAAGAATTTCGAGACCCAGCGTGGGTCGGTTGCGCATCGAAGGATCAGGATTGTGCTTGTCGACCTTGGGTTTATTCGTTTCGGGATCGATTGGTGTTTTCAACCACACAATTTTCCCGAAAAATTTCTTTCCGTTTTCATAAATTTCAATTTTGGCATCTTCGTCCTGATTTAGCCAAATACCATTAATATCGATGCTCTTGTATGTCTGAGCATAAGTCAAGGTAGGTAAAATCATAAGAGCCATGCCGAGAGTCATCATCAAAAAAGTGGTGCTTTTCATTGTTGCTTCAGGTTATGGTTTTATAAGGCAAATATATGTACTTAAAAGAATATTTCAGTGAAAACTGTGATTTGTTAATTTTGAACGATTATTCTCAACATGGGACACAAAGGATTCCTGCGCAAATATTTCTCGTTTACTCGCCGCGAACAGCGGGGAATTCTTGTGCTACTGGCCTTCATTTTACTGATTTGGATACTCACCTTTATTTTTCAACAACAGGCGCAAAACACTTCTTTAGAATACCTTCCAGACAGCTTATTAATGTGGGTACAAACCAAAGAGCAGACAAAGAAAACCCAGTCCCCAAAGGCTTTTGAAAATCCTGCAGTTACACAAGAACAAGTATTGCTTTTCGAATTTGACCCTAACCTTTTAGACGAAGAGGGCTGGAAAAAACTCGGATTGCCGGCTCATACCATACGGTCTATTTTGAATTACCGAAAAGCGGGAGGCAGATTTTACAAGCCTGAAGACCTGAGCCGTATTTACACGCTTTCGCAGGAAGACTTTGCGAGGCTGAAATCCTATATTCGTATTGAAAATGTAAAGTCAGCAGCTGGCGACAGCCTTTCATCATCACGGAAAATAATTTCTAAAGTTCCGTCAAGACAGATTCCTACGGTTGAGCTTAATTCGGCAGATACGAACCTTTTAGCTGAACTTCCGGGAATTGGACCCGCTTTTGCACGAAGAATATGGAAATACGGTAAGCGGCTGGGGGGCTATTACCAAACTGAGCAGTTGCTGGAGGTTTATGGTATGGATGCCTCACGCCTGGATAAAATCAGACCATTTATCGTTATAGATACCCTCCGAATTATTAAAATGGACCTTAATCAGGCTTCTTTTAAGGAATTGTTGCGGCATCCCTACCTTGAGTATTACATGGTGAAAGCCATTGCCGATTATCGGCAGAAACACCATGGGATTCGGGACGTTTCCGAATTGAAATCACTTCCACTGATGTACGACGAATTGTATAATAAATTGAGGCCTTACCTGAATACTAATCCTGAATACCTTCCCCATCCATGAGATTATTTTGGAAAACAATAATTCTTTATCTGCTCCTGACTATTCCCTACCAGTCTTCGGCTCAATCGACAACTGACAGCCTGTTGGATGCTTATTTCAGCATAGTGAACAAAGACAGAGTCGCAGCTATGCAACTGGCAGAAAAGGCCCTTGAATCGGCCTGCAAAACCAGGGATAGGCACAATGAGGCCGTGGCTCTTGAATGCCTGGGGGTTCAACATTACTACCGAGGGAATTATGAAGAAGCCAGGAAGAAATTAAAAGCGGCAGAGGATTTATACAGGCAGGAGAATTCTGCCAGAGGTTTGGCCAGTCTATATAATAATCTGGGCCTGCTTGAGCAAGATTTGGGCAATTATTCCCGGGCCTTGGCCTATTTTAGTTTTGCATTGGTGAATGACAAAGCTCTGGATGAAACGGTAGGGAGAGCTTTGACAATCAATAATATGGGGACCGTGTATTTATACAAGGGAGCTTATGCCGAGGCCAGGGATTGTTTTCGTCAATCGCTCGAAGCAGGCAAACAGGCGGAGAACCATGAGGTTATCGGGAATGCATTAAATAATTTGGGTTTGGTACATCTGGAAACAAGTGTTTACGATAGTGCACTCCTATTTTTTTCAGAGGCATTAAATGTTGCTTCCTCTCACGACGATTTGTACGGGCTTGCCATTGCCCAAATTAATCGGGGACTGGCTTTTTCGGGATTGCACCTTTTCGACAGTGCATCCATTTGCTTTGGGAGAGCCATTGCTGCCATAGAATCGTTGCAAGACCCTGATCTTGAGATGGAATATCTGATCCATTATTCCGAATATGCCCTTCAGATAAAAAATTACCCGGGTGCTTTGCAAAGTTTGCTGGCAGCTCAAAAAATTAATAACAGATTGGAACAGAAAAAGAAATCGGCTGAGATTTTTCGTATGATGGGAACAATTTTGGCCCGCACTCAGCAGGCCGAACCTGCCATGGCTTATCTGCACATGGCCAGAGGCATCGCCTTGAGCTGTGGTCTTTTGCCTGAACTTGCCACTACCTTTGGAGAGCTTTCACTCGCTCACGGCCTGAATGGAAATTACGACAGTGCTCGATTTTACCAGGATAAGTATGCGAATTTAAAAGCTCAATTTTTCCTTAATGAACCTGATACAACTTTGAGTTTGCCGTCCCTTGCGGGAGTCAAAACATCGAAATCTTTGATTGGGAAAATTTTCCTCAAAATCATTCTTGTTCTCATTGTTTTCTGGGGTTTAATTATCCTGCTTTTGCGCTTAGCGCGTAAAACATCCAAATCCGAAAATATTACCCATTGAAAACCGTTTAATGTATTGTTGTTAGGGTTTTATAAATTTGTATCCACAATCTTTTCCGCATGAAAAATTTTTTCAAAATCAGCTTATCCGGACTTACACTTTTCCTGTTAGTTTTTTTAGGGGCTTGTGATCAGGAAGATGTCAATCGGCCTGTCACCCAATATCAGGTCCAATACCTCGTGGTGAGCCACATGAAAAGCAAGCCCGATATCATCGTGCGTTATTTTAACCCCAAATATTCAAACATTGTATCGGAATATTACGATACCATTAAAGAATGGTCGTTTGAATTTAAGGGTAAGACATTTGACCATTTGTATCTTGAAGCCTTCACGGTGAGGGATAGCGCTTTACTTGAGGTGCAAATTTTAGTCAATAATGAGGTTGTTGCACGCGATATAGATAGTTGTCCCTGGCCTATTACCTGCGATACCAACCGGGCAGTGGCTACTTTTACCTTACAATAGAGTTTTATCAAGGAAGGGATAAGGCCATGAGCCGCAAAAATATATTTCGTTCATTCCCGGGAACCTTCTGGGTGGCCAATACTATGGAATTGTTTGAACGATGGGCATGGTACGGATTTTACATGGTGCTAGCACTCTACCTTACCGGCTCCACTGACACAGGGGCCCTGGGATTTACGCAGGAGCAAAAAGGGAATCTGATGGGCCCGGTAACTTTTCTCCTGTATCTTTTGCCGATTATTACGGGTAGCATTGCCGATAGATATGGATATAAAAAAGTATTACTCTCGGCTTTCATTATTCTATCATCGGGTTATTTCCTACTGGGGAGGGTGAAATCTTACTGGGCTTTCTATTTCTTATTCATGTATCTGGCAGTGGGTGCTGCCTTGTTTAAACCCATCATTACGGCCACCGTTTCGAGAACTACTGATGACAACAATTCCTCCATTGGTTTTGGTATTTTCTACATGATTGTAAACATTGGGGCGTTTATTGGTCCCATAGTGGCCTCGAAACTGCGAGTTATTAGCTGGCAGTGGGTTTTCAATATGTCGGCCGCAATTATCCTTATAAATTTCATTCTGCTGTTGTTTTTCTACAAAGACCCAGTAAAAGAAAAAAGCGGAAAACCCCTGGGTGAGTCGTTACGGCTGATTTTCCGAAATGTTGCTCAGGTACTCTCAGATTACCGGCTGATTTTGTTTCTGCTCATCATCGTGGGATTTTGGTCTATGTACCTGCAATTGTTTTATACCCTTCCGGTTTACATCGATCAATGGATGGATACAAAGCCCCTGTTTAATGCCCTTCATTCGCTTTCTCCTCGTCTGGCCAAGGCCATAGGAACTCCCTATGGAACTATTGCCCCGGAAATGCTTACCAACATCGATGCCTTCTATATCATCTTTTTTCAAATTTTGGTGTCAGGCTTTGTAGCACGTTTCTCTCCCTTACGTGCAATGGCCAACGGCATTCTTTTGTCGTCTTTAGGCATAGGCCTGATGTTTGCCTTCCAGAATCCTGTATATCTCATCTTTAGTATTTTACTTTTTGGCTTAGGCGAAATGGCTACTTCGCCCAAAACCCAGGAATATGTGGGTAAAATAGCCCCCGAGGGTAAAACGGCTTTGTATATGGGATTTAGTTACTTACCATTGGCCGGGGGGCATATTGTGGCAGGTTTTCTTTCTGGTTCTGTATATGCAGGTATAGCCGATAAACCTACCCTTCTTCAAAATATTCTTCTTGAGAAAGGGATTCAACTCCCTGCTCCCGGTAAGGGTTTATCGCTCAATCAATATTATGCGGATGCTGCCCATGCACTGCATATTGCCCCAGATCAACTGACGAATTACCTTTGGAATACAGCCCAGCCCTGGAAAATCTGGATGCTATTCACCACCATTGGTCTTTTTACCTTTATCGCTTTAATTTTGTATAATCGTTTGATAATGAAACCTTCTGACCGGGTGTAGCAATTATGAAAAGTAGCAAATGGCTGAAAATCTTACTTCCAGCCCTCGTACCTCCTGTTATAATGACGGTGCTTATGGCCTATTCCAGCCTCTCAGGGAGCTCATTAAGTGGCTGGGGTATTTTGCCGCTACAGGCAGAGGGCCTGCCCGGTATTTTGCTTGCCCCTCTGGTGCACACCAGTTTCGATCACCTGTTCTCCAATATTATCCCTTTTTTCTTTATGACCCTCCTGCTGTTTTATTTTTACGAAGAGATAGCCTGGCAGGTATTAATATTTTCTTGGATATTTACTGGTATTCTGGTATGGCTGGGTGCTCGTGAGAGCTATCACTTGGGGGCCAGCGGTGTAGTTTATTCATTGGCGGCTTTTCACGTGCTGAGCGGAATCATTCGGAAAAATCCCCGCCTGCTTTCTATTTCTTTGCTGATGGTTTTTCTTTATGGGGGAATGATCTGGGGTGTTTTCCCTGACTTTTTTCCTGGGAAAAATATTAGCTGGGAGTCACACCTGTCAGGACTGGTAACAGGCATGATACTGGCTGTACATTATCGTAGCAGGGGGCCCCAAAGTCCTGTCTATAGTTGGGATGCTGAAAATGAGGATTCGGAGGATGATGTAACAACTGACGATCCTGCCCGGGAAGCTGAAAACGCCAAAGAAGTGATGATTCGGTATATTTTTAAAGAAAAAAAACCGGACGACCCATCGGAGAATTCCTGAGGCCTGTATTACTTTGCAGATAACCAAAAACAATACATTCCATGAAAACCAAGCACTTGTCGCTCTTGATAATTTGTTCATTCGCTTTGCTGGTTGCCTGTCACAAACCCAATCAGTTTGTTTTGAAGGGCGAAATTCAATCCCTGCCCGATGGGTGGGTTTACTTGCAGTCATATACCGGAGAAGGCCTTAGAACGCTTGACTCTGCCGAAGCCAAAAACGGACGTTTTAAGTTCACAGGTATTGTACGTGACCCTGAATTTGTGTATGTGAGTTTAGGTCAGGGTAAAGGACGCGTAGGGCTTTTCTTGGAGTCGGGTAAGCTGAAGATTGTGGCCCATGCTGATAGCCTTCAACAGGCCCGAATTACCGGATCGGCGCTCAACGATGAATACATGGCCTTTCGCAAGGAATTTGATACCTACCAGCAGCGTCAGGAAGAGCTCTATCATCAATACAAGGCTGCCAAAGATGCCAACGATAGCTTGGTAATCCGTAATATCGAAAAAATATGGGACATGCTGGATCAGGAGCAGAACCGGTTTATAAAAAAATACATAGTGGCGCACCGCGAATCGGTGCTGGGCCCGTTCCTGATAAACCAGCAACTCATTTATACCATTGGATTGGATGAACTCGATAGCCTGGTGAGCTTGTTTCCGCCTTCCCTCGATAGCTCCGTGTATGTCAAGCGATTGAGAGAGCGTATTGAAATATTAAGGAAAGTCGATATAGGTGAGCCAGCACCGGAAATCAGCTTGCCTGATACGCTGGGTATTCCTCGCAGTTTGTCTTCATTACGTGGAAAATACGTTCTCATCGATTTTTGGGCTTCCTGGTGCGGTCCCTGCCGGGCTGAATCTCCTAACCTGGTGAAGGCCTATAAATCTTTTAAAAATCAGGGATTTGAGATTTTTAGCGTTTCGCTCGATAATGACCGAGCCCGCTGGATTGAAGCCATCAAAGCCGATGGGCTGTCCTGGACGCATGTAAGCGACCTGAAAGGCTGGCAATGTGCTCCGGCCAAGGTTTACGGAGTGAATTCCATTCCTCATTCAGTACTGATCGACCCCCAGGGAATTATTATCAAGAAAAACCTTAGAGGCGATGAACTGCAGAAAGTACTTCGGGAAGTTTTAACGAAGCCCTAAATTGTGCTGGAGAACGCCCGGACTCATTCTAAGCTTGTGTTTTATAGTTCTGTCGAGAATTACCTACGGTTTCTTAGCAAACTTGGGCCTAAACCGAATATACCTTAGCGCGGATGTCTACGGACAATCTGCTTTATTCAAAACGGGAAAATTTCGCCGGTAGATAACGAACGAAATACCCAATTCATCCATTCCAATCCGCTACTTATTTCAAGACCAAGGGAGTAACGCATCTGCATGAATGACTGATAGCGCAAATAACCTCATGTTCCAAGGTTTTTATTAGTAATCAGCGAAAATTTCAATTGTTATAATCTTTTGATAATCTGTTTATTCTATAAAGCCCCTTTCCTTGGGCTTTAGAATGGTATGCCCGATTCAGAAAATGATCCAGAAAAAGTTTTTGATAAATTAAACTTTAAGTAAAAAAACAGTTCTATTTTAGCACCAAGTAAACTTTTAAAGTTTATAAAGTTTTCTGTGGTTTTAACTAAATGAAAGACAAAATTTTACAAGCAGCTGTCCAGTTGTTTCGCAGAAATGGCATACGCAGTGTAACTATGGATATGGTGGCTGCAGAAGCAGGAATATCCAAGCGAACTCTTTATGAGTATTATCCTGCCAAGGATGCTCTGGTAGAAGCCTGCCTCAATCTGGAGCTGGAACGTCGACGCCAAATGGCATCGAAAATTTTGGCTACAAGTCATCATCTGGTTGAAACCTATATTATGTTCATGTGGAACTACATTGCGGAATTGCGTCGCACACACCCCCTGTTCATGCAGGACATACGTCGACTCTATCCCGGAACCCTTTGTCAACAGGCTGCCGATTTCGAATTGCACCTTAAAGAAAAGGTCTCAGACTTCGTTAGGCAGGGCCAGCAAGAAGGAATATTCGTAACGAATTTGAATCCGGAGTTGAGTGCTGTCATCCTTTTTCAGCAAATAAAAATGCTGACCGAAAACGGGGAGCAGGTTTTCCCTCCTGAAAAATATCCCCCTCATGAGGTTTTTGCCCACATTGCCATTCATTTTATCAGAGGCATTGCTACCCCCAGAGGTTTGGAAATTATTGACCATTACTATCAATTGCACAATCCTGATCTAAAAATAAATGTTGAATAAAACCCCGAGAAAATCATGGATGGGATGAGAAAAGTAAATTTTTTACTGATGGGTCTGTTGATGCCGTTTCTTTTGGCCGGCCAGACGGACACACTGAGGCTACGGTTGCAGGATGCGGTCAATCGGGCCATCGAACACAATCTCATGCAAAAGGCTTCTGAGCTGGAAATCCAGAAAAAAGAAGCCAAAATTCAGGAATACCTGGCTGCGATTTACCCAGCCTTGCAAGCTTCAGGTTCTTACACACGCAACATTAAAAAGCCGGTCATCTTCATGCCCGAGGGCTCACCCTTTGGGCCGACCCTGACTATCGGAAGCGACAATGCTTACAATGGTTCGCTGAGTTTTAACCTGCCGCTTTTTTCCATGAGTATTTATGAGTCTATTAAAATGGGAAGGGCTGACAAAAGGTTGTCAGAAGAAAAAGAGCGGGAGAATAGGATAAACCTGGCAGCAACGGTCAAGAACACTTATTATAATCTCTTGCTGCTGGAGCAAACCATTGAGGTTTATACCCGCAGTTATGAAAACGCCCGGCAAAATTTGGCCAATATTGAGCAGATGAACGCACGCGGTGTGGTTTCCGATTACGATGTGATCAGGGCCAGGGTGCAGGTGGATAATCTCTATCCGGGGTTATTGCAGGTTAAAAATGCTTATCAAAATCTCCTGAATATCTTCCGTATAATGCTGGATATTCCCATGGATCAGCCTGTTGTTTTAGATCCTGCAGACCTTGTCAGTGTGGATCTGCAGCATTTGCCTGCTCAGGAAGTAAACTGGCTAAGTTCCAACCCGACGCTCAGGCAACTGGAGGCTACCCGTCGTTTGCTGGGAATACAGGAAAATATGGTAAAGGCCAGCTACATGCCCATGCTTATGGCTACAGGTAACTACACTTATCAGACGCAGGCGAATAATTTCGATTTTGGAAAATACAAGTGGGTTAATTCTTCAGCCGTTGGTCTGCAATTTAGCATGCCGCTTTTCAAAGGTTTTGCCATGCGCCGCCAGCTCGATCAATCTCGTTTAGGTATTAAACAACTTGATTATCAGGAAGAATATACCAGACAAAACCTCACTGCACAAGCGGAAAATGCCCTAAATGCCATGAAGACAGCCCTGGCTAAGATCAAATCGGCCGAGAGCAATGTGGCACTTGCCCAAAAAGGATATCGTATTGCACAGACTCGCTACAATAGCGGGCAGGCCACCCTGGTAGAACTCAACGATGCTGATAATGCCCTGATGCAGGCCCGGCTCAATCTAATCCAAGCCCGGTTCGATTTTTTGAGTGCCCGGACCGATTATGAAAAGCTTATTGGTAAAGATTTTTAAATCAAATGGTTAAAAATTATAAATTTAAAATTATGAATACTATATCTCTTCGCACATTTTTATTGATTTCATTCGGTTTCTTAATGGCTTCTTGCGGAAAAACCGGCAAGGAAAACAAAGGCACTGACAATAACGACCAACAAGTGGCAGAAGTTACGGTGCAGAAAGTTGTTTCTACCCAAATCAATAGGGTCTTAACTTACCCGGCTACTATACAGGCTTATCGGGAGAATCATCTGGCGCCCGCCACTGCTGGGAGGGTTGAACGAATTCTGGTAGACGTGGGCGACAAAGTTTCGGCTGGTCAGGTTGTTGCTGAGCTCGACCGCACTTCCTATTATCAGTCTAAAATACAGTTCGATAAGCTATCCATTGATTTGCAGAGAATGGATTCTTTGCTCAGAGTGGGCGCCATTGCAAGGCAGCAATACGATGCTGTGAAAATGCAATATGATGTGGCTAAAGCCAATATGGAATTTCTCAGGGATAATACCACGCTGCGTTCGCCCATACAGGGAGAAATCACCGGTAAGTATCTCAACGACGGAGAAATGTTTACTATGGCTCCCATTGCCGGATTGGGCAAGCCTGCCCTTGTCTCCATCATGCAGCTCGACCGCTTGAAGCTCCTTGTGGGCATTTCCTCCGAATACCTTCAGAAAATCAAGTTAGGGATGCCAGTAACTATTACCACAGATATTTATCCCAATAAGGAATTTCAAGGGAAGATTGGGAAGATTTATCCCACAGTGGATGAAATGACTAAAAACTTTACCGTGGCGATTTACCTGGATAATCCAGGGAAATTGCTTCGTCCGGGTATATTTGCCAGGGCTTCCATCAATCTGGGTCTCGACAAGGCTCTGCTTGTGCCTGCCTTTATTGTGCAAAAACAGCCCGGAACAGCCGAAAGGTTTGTTTTTGTCCATGAGAATAGTATGGCTCGTCGCAGAGTGGTGGAACCTGGCGAGGTGTATGACGACCAGGTGGAAATCCGCCGTGGACTTTCCGAAGGCGACGAAATTATCACCACGGGTCAAACCCGGCTACGCGATGGCGCAAAAATCCTGGTGATTGCTAATCCTAAGTAAGCTTCCTTTCATTGTTCAAAAAGAGAAAAACTATGAGCCTATATAGTTCTTCAGTAAAAAATCCCATTACTACCTTCATGGTTTTCATCGGGGTGATCGTGTTGGGATTGTACTCGCTTTATCACCTGGCTATCGACCTGATGCCAGATATGGACATCCCCACGGTGAGCGTAATAACCTTCTATCCAGGAGCCAGCGCCGAAGATATTGAGGTGAATGTTACCAAGCCTCTTGAAAATCAACTGAATGCCTTGCAAAATTTGAAGCGGGTTACCTCACAGAGTAAAGATAACATATCGTTTATCTCTGTGGAGTTTGAGTATGGTACCAATATGGATGAGGCCAGTAATAATATACGCGATGCCATTAGCCTGGTCGAAAAAGCATTGCCCGATGGGTGTGAAAAACCCTCCCTGTTTAAATTCAGCTCTTCCATGATTCCGGTGGTTATATATGGCATTAAGGCCAAAGAAAGCTATGCCGCCCTGGAAAAGATTATTGATGAGCAGGTAGTGGAAAGGCTGAGCCGTATTGATGGAGTGGGGACGGTTTCTATTCTGGCCAAACCCATACGCATTGTGGATGTGAGGGTCGATCCGCGTAAACTCGATTCCTATCGGTTGACCCTGGAGCAGGTATCATCTGCCATAGGTGCGGAAAATATTTCATTGCCTGCCGGCCGTATCGAGGTGGGACGAATGGAGTTTCCGGTTCGTACCAACGGAGAATTTCCCAGTAGTGGGGTGGTTAAAAATATTGTAGTTGCCCGCAATGGCGACAAGTTGGTATATCTGCACGATATAGCTACTGTGAAGGATACCCTTAAACATGTGTTGGTAGATGAGCGCATCAACGGTCAGGTAGGCGTGCGCCTGATGGTTCAGAAACAAACGGGTGCCAATACAGTGAAAATTGCCCGGCTCGTCCGGGAGCGAATGGCCGAGCTACAAAAAAATCTCCCCCCCGATGTAGAAGTGGTACCCATTCTCGATACTTCTGAATTTATTCAGAGTTCCATTAACAACCTCACCGAAACCCTTCTTTATGCTCTTCTGTTTGTTACACTGGTTGTTCTGGTATTCCTGGGTCGCTGGAGGGCAACTTTCATTATTCTGTTAACCATTCCCGTATCGCTTATAGCAGCCTTTATTTATCTGTATTTATCGCATAATTCTTTAAATGTGGTATCCTTGTCGGCCCTGGCCATTGCTATCGGTATGGTGGTTGACGATGCCATTGTAGTATTAGAAAATATCACCAAGCATCTGGAGCGAGGTAGTAGCCCAATGGAAGCTGCGGTTTTTGCTACTCGAGAGGTAGGCCTGGCTGTGGTGGCCAGCACCCTGGTGATTGTGGCTGTGTTTTTCCCGCTTACCCTTGTGGGTGGGATTACGGGCGTATTTTTCAGGCAACTGGGATGGATCGTCTCTATTACCATTACCGTTTCGGTGTTGGCAGCGCTTTCACTTACACCGGCACTCTCTTCTCTTATCCTTAAAAGTAATCTTTACTACCAGGCCCGACCCAACCGTTTTCAGGCTTCCATAACCCGGTTTTGGGATAGGGTGGACGAAGTCTATGCCCGGGCATTACAATGGGCTCTGCGTAATAAAGTAAAAGTCCTCGTGGCTGCCTTCCTCATTTTCTTCCTGAGTCTTATGCTGGTGAAGTTTATTGGAAAGGAATTTACTCCAGCTCAGGATAACGGACGTATCAATATCAACATGGAATTGCCTCAGGGTATTCGTATCGATGAAACCAAAGCCCTGGCAAGAGACTTTGAAGATCTGGTTCAAAGGAAATATCCTGAGGTATTGATGATTGCAACCAGCATCGGTACCGACGAAGGAGGCTCGCTTATGAGCGCTTTCCAGAAAGCAGGTTCTTACATTATAAACTTCAATATCAGGCTGGTAAGCGTAGAGCAGCGAAATCGCAGTATATTTGAGATTTCAGATAGCTTGCGCAACGACATCAGACGCTATGCACAGGTATCTTCCTTTTATGTAGACCCGGGAGGTACACGTTCGGCTATGAGTGCGGCCTTTAGTGGGGGAGGGGGAAACAATTTCGACGTCAAAGTTTTTGGTTACAATATTAACGAAACCAATGCCATAGCCAATCAGTTGGCCGACTATATGCGTTCGCAGCCTGGATTTCGTGATGTAACACTTAGCCGCGACCCCGAACGCCTGGAACTTCAGGTAATTCCTGATCGCGAGAAACTAGCCCGCCTTGGTCTCACCACTTCTCAGCTGGCCTCAGCCGTGAGAAACCGTGTGCTGGGCTCCACGGCCACCAAATATCGCGAAGAGGGTATCGAATACGATGTGATTGTAAAATATAGCGACGATAACCTGAAAACCGTGGCTGATATTGAGGATATTACATTCCGCAGCCCTACGGGTGCAATGATTAGAGTGGGAGATGTGGCTCGGGTGGAGCAGCGATTTACCACACCTAATATTGAACATGAAAATAAGGTGCGTGTGGTTAAAATTACCACGGCTCTCAGTGGTATTGACCTGGGCACTGCAACTAATGTTGTTGAACGCAAGCTTAAAACCCTTGAGGTTCCCGATGGCGTGTTCGTTGAGATTGGTGGGGCAGCCAAAGATATGGCCGACTCTTTTAAAGACCTGGGTTTGCTTTTTGTATTGATTCTTATTCTCACCTATTTGGTGATGGCTTCCCAATTCGAATCGTTACGCGAACCTTTTATCATTATGTTTTCGGTACCCTTTGCCATAACAGGTGTGCTTTTGGCCCTATTCTTCACCAAAACCACCCTTAGCCTCATTTCGGGCATCGGTATCATCATGCTGATCGGTATTGCTGTGAAAAATTCCATCGTGCTGGTCGATTTTACCAATTTGTTGGTAGAAAGAGGTTATCCGGTGCTTAAAGCCGTAGTGGAAGGAGGTAAGTCGCGTTTGCGCCCCATCCTCATGACCTCCTTTACCACCTTGCTGGGTATGCTTCCCCTGGCCGTCTTCAAGGGTGAGGGTTCAGAAACCTGGCAACCTCTGGGAATCACCATTATCGGTGGGCTATTCTTTTCGATGGTCATTTCTTTGATCATAGTCCCCGTTATTTACACTTTATTTGCCCAGGCCCGGGCACGTCGCGAAGAAAAGCGTCAGGCCGTGGCTAAAGGAGTTTAACTTAACCATAGAGAATTATTGTTATGAAAGCGGTTTTTATTGTTTATAATCAGGCATTAAGTGAAAAAGTGGACCAGGCCTTGAAGAATGCCGGCATCAGGGGCTTCAGTAAGTGGCAGGATATGATGGGGGCTGGTTCGTACGACGGTGAACCTCATCTGGGTACACACACCTGGCCTGCCCTCAATTCAGGCTTATTGACCATTGTGGATGACAACATGGTAGAGCCTCTCTTGCTGGAAGTTAAAAAAATAAATCAGGTAGCTGAAAGCCAGGGGATTCATGCATTTGTGTGGAATATAGAACAAATGGTATAGTCTTAATGCGTTTTTAGGGCTAACTTTGCCCGCACATGGGAAGAAGGCCCTACAAACGTAAATTGGCCCCGGGTATGGTTATCGAGGGTATGCACCCCGATGGCCGAGCCTGGGGTTTTTTTTCGGGACGTAAAGTTTATCTTCCCGATTCCATTCCGGGCGAAAAAGCCGATGTAGAGGTAATTTATGGGAAAGAGGCCTTTCTCGAAGGTAGAATTAAACAACTTATTAGTCCCGATCCTCTGCGCGTAGCTCCTTTTTGCCCACATTTTGGCGTGTGTGGGGGCTGTACCTGGCAGCATATGAGTTATTCCCGGCAGCTCGAGCTTAAAAAACAGCTTTTGGCTGAAGCACTCAGTCGAAAAGGTCTTCCGATTGATACACTGAAGGATGTTATCCCTTCTGAACCTCATCAATATTATCGGAACCGACTGGAGTTTAGTTTCTCAAATCTTCGTTGGTTCGATGAATCAGAAGGACGCATCGAAGACTCCAAAGACCGCCTGGCTGTAGGTTTCAATGCCCGAGGATTGTATGGAAGGGTGGTTGATATCAGGCAATGCTATCTGGCAAATCCTGATTTTGTGAACATTGCGCAAAAAATCAAGCAATCAGCCATTCGAGAAGGCCTTTCATTTTTTGATTTTAAAACGGGAGAAGGCAGGCTCAGAAGTCTCGAATTACGAATCACCTCTTTGGGGAAGAAACAGGTCCTCATAGGTTTTACAGAAATGCCTGCGCAGAAGGAGTTGAAATGGATGCAAACTTTGGCTAACGAAATTTTGCATGTTCACTCATGGTATTATCTTGTATGGCATAATGCTTTTCGTGCCGACTATCCTTCCGATATCCGCTATTTTTGGGGAGATGAATTTTTGATTGAACAGTATAATGGCCTGACTATCCGCTACAGTGCATCGGGATTCTCCCAGGCCAATCTATTTCTGGCCCCTCAAATGTTTCGCTATATTGGCACGCTGGTAAAGGTCGGTCAGGGCATCCATGTTTATGACCTGTACAGCGGGAGTGGAGTCATTGGGTTGCACCTGGCTGCCCAGGGTGCCCGTGTTACGGGGATCGAAGCACATGCCTCTGCTGTGGAAGATGCCCGGGAAAATGCGCGTATCAATAATTTAGACCAGTGCCGTTTTTTTCAGGGTGACGTTCTTACAACTTTTACCCCTGAATTTATGAAAGCGCATGGAAGGCCAGATGTGCTGATTCTCGATCCTCCTCGTTCGGGTACTTTAAAAGAGATAATCAAGAATATCATAGGTAGTGGGGCACCTGAAGTGGTTTACGTGAGCTGCAATCCTCAGGCCCTTGCCCGCGATCTGGCTTTACTTGTACCCCACTACAACATAAGCTCCATTCAGCCTTTCGACATGTTTCCACATACTCCTCATCTCGAAACAGTTGCCCTCTTGACACGGGAATAGAAGATCAATTTATTACTTAGCGTAATTGCCTAACTTTTTAAAAAGGGAAAAGATTCATTTGAAGAGATATTTAGTTGATATCGAGTGATAAGCTGCTTGAGTTTTTATTGAAGCAGCTAATTTTAATTGAGTAATTGAATCTTGAGACAGCATAATTTCGTCGAAAGTTTGTATTCTTTGTTAATGCCTTATAAATCAGTGTTTTTTGCTTTTATGCTTGTAAATTAAATGGTGATTAAATAAAGATGTACAATTCAATAGATACATCCTATCGCATCAGCAATAATTTTCTGGAAACACCGATTTAATGTAGTTTTGAGTAGAAGGAGAAAATCATCGTAAAATTTTTAACGCATGCAGTTTGAGGTATTTCATGAATATTTTAACCCTGACAACCTCCTATTGGCTTTTTATAGGGTTAAGGTTTGGCCTGAAGAATTGATAAAGGACACCGTCGGAATGAGAGCCTACGAGAACAACCTGGAGGTAAATATAAAATATCTTTCGGATAAGATATGTTCCGGTCAATATAAGCCCCAGCGTCCCTTTAAATATTATGAACCCAAGGCTTCGGGCACCCATCGTACCAAATCTAAGCTGATGGTTGAAGATGCCCTGGTATATCAGGCCATTGGAAATATGTTGGCAGCCAGAAATTATGAAAAGCTGGAGGCGCATAATTCTTTTATTTTTGGCTCTGTATTGCATCCCGAAACCCAATTAGGCACACAAGTTCTTAAAGACAGCAGGTATTCACCTCCTTTTTATTTTTTTCACCATTGGCGTACTTTTTTCGAACGATTTTCCAATTCGGTTATCAAGGCCATTGAAAAAGATAAAGCTGCTTTCAAGTTTGAAACTGACATCACCGGGTTTTTCGACTCGATACCCCATTATAACCTTTTTGAGGTTTTGAGCAGAGAGTTTAATGTTGAGGATGAGATTCTTGATTTATTATCTGATTGTCTGAACGCCTGGTCGGGAACCAAAGAGAATCTCACGCCGGGTGTAGGTATTCCTCAAGGGCCATCTCCTTCTTACTTATTTGCCAATATGTTGTTATATCCATTGGATAAGCAACTTATTGGAAGTGCCTATAAATATTTCAGGTACATGGACGACATTAAGATATATAGCTACACCGAGGAGGCCCTGAGGGATGTTCTTGTGATGATAGATATATATCTCAAAGGCCATGGCTTATCCATTAATTCCAAAAAAACGAATATAACTCCCATTATTAATCACGAGAAAGATCCCACAGTGAAGGAGTTAAAAAAGAAGCAGAATGTTTGGTCCTTATATGCAGCACCGGATGAAGCTGTGAGATCTCATGAACAAATGCAAAAGATAATGGATGAACTTCTCCGAAGAGAGGCTGCTATGAAGGTTTTTGAAAAAGGAAAACTTAAAGAAATTTTACCCGAAGATTTGGACTTAGATCCCGTTGATCCGGATTTTCCGGAAGATGACCCTGGCGACGGAGATCCCGTATATCCTGACTTTCCGGAGTATGACCCGGGCGACGGAGATCCTATCGATCCTGACTTTCCGGAGGATGAACTGTCTGAAGACCCCTGGCCTGAGGATCAGAGAAGCAACCTTTTAGCGAATAAACCCCTAAAAGCTGGTGAGTCGCTGAATCGCACGGGTTCAGGATTGCGAAAAATTTCATACGAGGAACTTGTTCACCAATTAAATTCGCAGAGTGGGTCTTCCCCCCAACAATTGCGCAAAATTTCAATAGAGGAGCTTAGTCAAAAATATGGCATTCCTAAGAATGTCCCTATTGAGGGTTCAAATTCCTCATTGGGTGATGTTGCCGCTTCCGGAGGCTCAAAGGCAATAAACCCGGGGGAAAGCACGCAACCAGAGAAGGAAGCTATTCAGGAAAATAACGAAAGGTCTGATGAAGCAATAGCCCAGGGTCGCAATGAGAATATATCGCCCTCGCAACCCGGGCAGACTGGATTTTTGGAAAATCCTGGTCTTGATTCAAATGTCAATAAGCCAAAATGCCATAATAATCAAATATCTAAAGAGTTAGAACAACTTGTCCAACAAACACCGGCTGCTCAGTTAGCTAATCAGGAAGATTTGAAAAAGGAATACCTGAATGATCCCGAAAAAATTATCGAGTTTTTTAAGAACGAAATAAAAACTGTTGAAGAACAGCTAACAGCTTTTTTTGACAAAGACCAGAAACGTCTTAAGAATGAGGACGAAATCTCCGATATTGACTTTATAAAATTAAGTTCCCGTTTTGGAGATGCGGTTGGAAAATTGAAGGAATACATGGACTATTCACCCCCTGAAAATATACTTCCACTCTGGTTATTTGCTTTCAAAAAATATTTTTGGCGGGCCAGGAATTTTGTTCTTACCCTGAGGTACTACAAAGGCAATCCACTTCTGAAAGAGACCCTCCTTGAGCATTTTCATGCGATGAAAAATTATGAGTATGTTAGATTTCATACCATCAGCTGCCTGAATTATAATTTTGAGTTCTGCGATAGGGAGTTACGGGAATTCTTTCAATGGCTTTCTAATGAGACATCTGACCTGGTAAAATACAGTATCTACGGTTTACTTATACGCCATAATGAAGATTTTCAGTTGCTTGCTGCACTTCGTTCGCAATTATCCGGTGAGAAAAACGCTTACCTGAAATTATGGGTTGCCCATTATTGGGATCAGGTAGAAAAGAAACTCTTAACACGTGACGAACTTATGAAATTAGCGGGTTTATGAAATATACACTTCTGAAAAATAGGCTCTTGACTACGGAAACTCTGGCAGATCTGAATTTTAAAATAAGAAATGCATTTACTGATAAAATGATCGACCCCGTTCCGGCCGAAATGGATAGTTTTGAATACCTGCATAAGCTTCTAACAGGATCAAAGCTTCCGGACAAATTCAAGAGCTGGTTGGGTGACTATTTCTATGAAAAATGCACAATTTATGCTGCTCATATCATTGAACTATATCCAGACGTAAAGAATGTTCCTGAAAAGGATCTCATGAAATGGATTCGACTCATATTCATCCTGTATGGTATTATTCTTTACAAGATATTGTTTGACAGAAGGATTACAACAGCTTCGTTGACTGATGAATTTTCTTTGATAGATACACCTTATAAAAAATTATTAAAACTTGGAGAAACAGGTGTTCGTGCTTATTCATTATATGTACATGCTAAAAATGAGGTAAACTCCATAAATAGTATTTTGATAGTTAAAAAAGACGGAGAAAAGATTTATAAAAAACTTTCTTATCATAATTTTTTAATTAAAAGGATGTTAGTTTTCGAATATTTAAAATATATGATTATTTATTTGATGGAATTAGCAAAACACGAGATTTCATCTCAACCTTATTTATAATGTTTGTAACGTCTGATATGTTATTTTTTAATGCCCAAATTCCATTTTCTATCGATATTTTATTTAAAGATTATTATTTTTGACTTAA
This sequence comes from Bacteroidales bacterium, assembly GCA_049969475.1. Lineage (GTDB taxonomy): Bacteria > Bacteroidota > Bacteroidia > Bacteroidales > TTA-H9 > UBA2030. Next base: position 20,785 of record JBMFOU010000006.1, read on the forward strand.
ATCATTTTCAGTCATGGAAGAAAAAATTCTCGAGAATTTAGACAACCCCGAGGCCCTTGAATTATTATTCCGATCGCATAGTGAGGAGTTTCGAAATGCCCTCCCTTCGGTTTTTCAGAAATACCCCGATAACATCTTGCTTAAAGCCTGGTCCTATCGGCTAAAATCTGACAAGAAATCGCTCTCATGGGGAACACTCAGAGAGCAACTGACATTGGGTATTTTAGTCCTACTCTTTATCCCTGTTCTTCAGATTGTCTATTTTCCCGATGATCAAAAGAGCGATTTATTTTTCCGGAATATATCCTTGATAATTTTTGGGTATGTCAGTATTTATTTGTTTGTCAGGGACTTTTTTTATAAACATTTTCTTTGGGTTCCCTTTCTGATATTTATTTTTTTCGCCTTCTATATCAATTCGAATATTGTTTACCTTCGAGATCCCTGTTACGATCTGATTCATCTTCACACTCCTGTAATATTCTAGATATTAGCCGGTGTGGCATTTGTATTCCCTACTCATTGGGATTACCGACGTTGGATCGATTATTTACGGTTTAATGGCGATTGGCTGGTTTTAGCTGCACTGCTTACAATAAGTGGATTTCTTTTGGTGTCAATTACCCATGCTTTATTTGACCTGATAAACATCAATCTTGGTAAGGTATTAGGAGACCGCTTTTTTATTTGGTTAGCACTCATCGTTCCTCTGGCATCCGCATGGCTTGCACTCAATAATTCTCAACTCGTTGGAAATATCTCACCAGCCATTGCCCGAATTTTTGCTCCCTTGCTTACCCTTTCTGTGCTTGCCTTTCTCTTTGTGCTTGGCATTTCGGGTCAAAGTCTCTACCAGGATCGAGATATGCTACTGATATTCAATATCTTGATCCTGGGTGTTCTGGCTATTACTGTTTTTACCTTGACTGGATTCGAAACAGAGAACTACCACAAAAGTCATCTCTGGTTAGTAGAAGTTTTGCTTCTTATAACCCTGGTATTGAATGCAATAGCTCTGGTCGGGATTGTTTTCCGCATATCGATGTGGGGCATTACTGCTAACCGTTTGGCTGTCATGAGAATGAATTTTCTCATGATGCTCCATTTGACCTGGATTGGATATTCGTTGTTGATAAGCCTTATCCGCAAGCAATCCCTTGCAAACGTCGATATAGCAGTGGTAAGGTTTTTGCCTGTTTATGCCGCCTGGGTGCTTGTAGTTATTTTTGTTTTTCCTCTTGTTTTTCAATGATTTTAAATGTTATTGGGTGAAAATTTATTTCCTGGGAATGATCGAAGTCTCGGGATTCATGGCAATGTCCGGATGTTTGCGTAAGGGTATTAATCTGAGTTATAAAAATACCCTGAATAGCCTAACTTTGCATCCAAATAGGGCTTATGAAAACACTGATCACGGGGGCGCAGGTTATCAACGAAGGCTGGATAGTCGAGAAGGATGTACTGGTTGAAGATGAATTTATCTCGGCCTTGCTTCCCTCTGGTAGCCTTGTTTCGGCTGATCAGGTCATTGAGGCCTCGGGGAAATATTTACTTCCCGGTGTAATCGACGATCAGGTTCACTTCAGGGAACCTGGTCTTACCCATAAAGGGGAACTGTATACAGAATCGAGGGCCGCTGTGGCTGGTGGAGTTACCTCATTTATGGAAATGCCCAATACCCTGCCTCAGACTATTACGCAAGAACTTCTGGAAGAAAAATTCAGAAGAGCTGCGAAAGTTTCACCGGCTAATTTCTCTTTTTACATGGGTGCCACCAACGATAATCTGGAAGAGCTCCTCAAAACCAATCCCCGAAATACTTGTGGAATAAAGGTCTTTATGGGAGCTTCTACTGGTAATATGTTGGTGGATCATCCCGAGACGCTTCGGGCCATTTTCGCTAAAGCCCCTACACTCGTAGCTGTTCATTGCGAGGATGAAACCACAATAAGGGAAAACACTACCCATTATCGCGGGCAATATGGGGAGGATATTCCGGTTCAGTTTCACCCTGCCATACGCTCAGCTGAAGCTTGTTATTTGAGTTCTTCGCTGGCCGTGAGCCTGGCCAGGGAGTATGGCACCCGATTGCATGTTCTGCACCTCTCTACAGACCGGGAGCTTGAACTTTTCGAAACAGGTCGCCCTATTGAAGAAAAGCGAATTACGGCTGAAGTATGTGTGCATCATCTCTGGTTTACCGATGCCGATTATGCTGTGCGCGGAAACCTGATTAAATGGAATCCTGCCATTAAGACGGCAGCTGACCGGGAAGCACTGTGGAGGGCCCTAAACGAAGATCGCCTCGACGTAGTGGCAACCGACCATGCCCCGCATACCCTCGAGGAAAAGCGAAATCCTTATACTTCCTGCCCGTCGGGGGCTCCCATGGTTCAGCATAGTCTTGTGGCTATGCTCGAAATGAGTAGGCAGGGACGCATTTCACTGGAAAAAGTGGTGGAAAAAATGTGTCATGCACCGGCCCGCCTGTTCCGCATCGATCGTCGCGGCTACATCCGCGAGGGCTACTTTGCCGACCTGGTTCTTGTGAATCCTGCGGCCCCATGGACGGTGAGCCGCGAAAATATCCTTTACAAATGCGGATGGTCGCCTCTCGATGGTGTTGCCTTCAGCCACAGGGTTACTCATACCTGGGTCAACGGACACCTTGTATGGAACAACGGTCGGCTCGATGATAGTCGTTTGGGTATGCGTCTGAATTTCAACATCTGAATAAATAAATGCCTATGAGGAAGTATTTCTGGAAAAGTCTGGTTCCTTTTGTTTTCTTGCTCTCAGCCTGCGGGCCTAAAACCGTTGAGGTAGTTACCGACCGTTTTCCCGATGGAAAACCTAAAAATGTAAAGCTTTACAAGGTGGATGGAAAAGATAGTACTTTGCTGAGGGAGACTACCTATTATCAAAATGGTCAAAAATATATGGAAGGCTGGTACCGCAACGGGCAGCGCGACAGTGTATGGACGGCCTGGTTGAACGACGGCCGTATCTGGAGCAAGGGTTCGTATCGTGAAGGCAAAGAAGACGGCCTTAAGGAAGTGTATCATCAAAACGGTCAGCTGTTTTACAGAGGTTACTATAATAATGGACAGAGGACTGGTGAATGGAAGTTTTACAATGATCGGGGAGACTTGCTTCAAGTGATTAATTACGATGCCATTAACTCGGATTCTTCTATGTCACCTGAATCCTCGGCGGGAAAGTTTTAATTTTTTGGGCCCAATTATTTCTTCGTAATTTTTATCTCCATCTTATTATTTGATGTACTTCTAATTATGGCTATTTATGTTTTTATATCAACAAATAATTGTATTCTAAGGTTATATAGATCAGATCTTTAATTCATGTATTGAAGTATAATTAAAAAATTTAGATGGATTTATCATAAGAGAAAACCTAGCAGTTCGCTGTTTACCATTCAGGTAATCAGTGCAAAAGCTCATAAATGCTTGTTGTAACGGTCCCATTGGATAGATTAGGCGTATGAGCTCGGTGTAGAAGCAAAGGGAATATTACAAAGGATGAGTAATTGATTAAAGGTGAGTATATTTGAATATTGAAAAACCAATAAACCATGGATGCTAAGGATTTTAAAATTGTTGCAATTTCCACAGGGATTGGCTTTCTGTTAGGCTTGGCCACAGTAATCATTACTCGTGCGGATATCATTAGCTCGGCTCAGGCGCAGGATAAGCGGGTTTTAAAACCTCCCAAAACCGAGGCTGGTATTCCTGCTCAGGCCCCCGGGGTTCAGGATTTCAATATTATTCGGGCCGAGACAATAGAGACAAAGAGTTTGCAGGTAAAAGGCGATCTGGAACTTATCAATGGAAACGGAAAGCGGGTAGCCAGCCTGGGACTTGAGAAGGGTTTGCCCGTCATGACTTTTTGGGATCCAAGGGATGGTTTGCCGCGAATCAAACTCTCCCTAACAGATGTTTCCTCTCCGCAGCTCACTTCCTATCCTAATATTCAGCTTCTCGACAGCAAAGGTCGAGAACGGATGAGCCTCTCAGTAAGCAACACTGAGGAAGGTTTAGTAATTCTCTACGGACCCGAAACCGGCGATCAGCGTTTTAGGGTAAGTTGCGATCCCAAAACCGGTACGCAGCTTTATCTTGGCTTCCGCGATGATATGTGGTCGCTGTTGCAAAGCACTGCGTCGAACAGCGAGCTGATAGTTAACCATGGCAAATTTCGCAGCCAATATGGCGTTGTCATAAAGTAAACAGTACCCGACCGTTTTGCACCTGGCGCTATGTCTGCCCGAATTATTTTTTCAGGGTACGGTAGCTTGATTACTATTGTAACTTTGTGAGTTGAGAAAACTCTTCATTACTAATCATAAAACTACAAACTATGAGATACTGGCCCATTTTCTGGCTAATTACTGGCCTTCTTTTTTCTTACCCTTTACACGCTCAGGCCCCGAAAGCCCAGCGCCTGGTGTTGCTCGAAGAATTTACATCATCCACTTGTGGCCCTTGTGCTTCAGCAATCCCACGATAATATCGCGTTTGCAACAAAACCCGGACAAATTTACTGCTATCTTCTATCATGTGGGTTGGCCTTCGCCAGGTAACGACCCCATGTATCTTCATAATACACAGGATGCTAATGCCCGGGTGAGTTATTACAGCGTCAACTCAGTTCCACATTCTGTCCTTGATGGAAACTTTTATGCTGGCCATCCTAACGGCTGGACGATGACCACTATCAACAATCGTTTGGCCATTCCTTCCCCTTGCCAAATAGATCTTCAGCATTACCTGAATGCAGCGCAGGACTCCATTTTCTTAAATATGCTGATAAAACCCACGGATGTCATGAGTGGTAATCAGCTGGTTGCCCATAATGTGGTAATTGAAAAACATATTCATTTCAATACCCCTCCGGGCACCAATGGAGAAAAAGATTTTTACAATGTAATGAAAAAGCTTTTGCCGGGTTCGGGCGGAACGAGTTTGCCTTCTTCACTGAATGTTGGCGATTATGTTATCATACAAACTGCATGGAAACTGGCCAATGTTTATGATATCAATCAGCTGGCTGCCATTGGATTTGTGCAGAATAATACAACGAAGGAGGTTTATCAGGCTACCAATAGTAGCAGCAACCCTGTAACTCCGCTCTATGCCAACGATGTGCAGATTCTTGGCCTGAGTAATGTGGCGCCCGAAAATTGTTCAGGGGAGGTGAGTCCCATCGTCACGGTTCGCAATAATGGCTCGAATGCCATGACGCAGTTGAAAATACGGTATAAGGTCGATAATAATCCTGAGCAGGAATATTTGTGGACGGGTAACCTGGGTTTATTAAGCCATAAGAAGATAGCTCTTCCTGCTTATACATTCGCACCACAGAATCCGGGCCGGTTGAAAATTTACATTTCTGAGGTGAATGGAGTTCAGGATGAATACCGTAAGAACGACACCCTTACCTTCGACCTATTGCAGCCAAAGGTGGCTTATCCTACAGTGAATTTATGGATAAAAACAGACAATAAACCTGAAGATATTACTTGGGAAATAATAGATGCCGACGGAACAGTGGCTGCTTCGGGTGGGCCTTACACTCAGCCTTCAACCATGATTAAAGAAACTATTAATCTGCAGGAAGGGCGCTGCTACAAATTTGCAATGCATGATGCCAGCGGCGATGGTCTGTGTTGTGCCAACGGTTTGGGATATTTTACCTTATTCTATGGCAACAACCAGGTTATTGCCGAAGGGACTAATTTTGGAAGCGAAGTGTTGGCTCAGTTTAACACCCAGAGTGGGGTAGGAGTGGAGGAACAGAAATTGTCGGGTTTAACCCTATCTCCCAATCCCTGCGGCGACAGAACGTTGGTGCGTTTCTCTTCTCCCATTTCCGGTTGGGCTCAATTAAGGCTGGTCAGTGTTTCCGGACAAACCATGCTGCAAAATAGACTCCAGGTAGATGCTGCAGGTCAACACCTAACCGAGTTGGAATTACTTGCCTTACCCAAGGGTTGGTTTATGGTCGAAATAGCTTTGCCCGATGGGAATATGCTACGTAGTCCCTTGATTATAAAATAGTTGATTTTTCAGTATTAAAAAAAAGCGCCCGCTCGTATTTTGTTAACTGAGCGGGCGCTGATGTTATAACGGGTTAGAGTTTTTCGTTTAAGACTTGAAATTCTTACAAAACCCCAGGGGTATTTTTCAAAAAGATTATTGGGGAATTTTAGTTGAGAGATGGCGGTAATCCCATAGCCTGGAGAATGAGAAGCGGGATGTCTTTGTTATCAATAAAACCCTCAAAGCGTTGCTTTCCCGGGCCTAGAGCACGAATAGGAACTGTGATACCTGTATGTGACCAGGTGTTCCAGCCGAAGCCAGCTTTTTGGGCCACCAAACGTGTGACCATCACGGCCAGAGGGTCGTTGCCTCCAAACAGCAAGTAATTGGCCTCTTCAGAGGAGAAAGGCATTTGCCCGAGCATAGATGCCCGGAAAGCCATTAGCAACTGAGCACGATCGAATTCAGTAAGGGGAATTTCTTTCCCTAAACCCGTTTTTTCCTGAATAAGTGGCCACAATGACTCGAAATGGCAATTGCCCGGACAATTGCGGGTTTTAAATTCTTTAAAAAGCCTTGCCAGGGCAGGCTGAGAGGCCTTTTGATGACGCACTAAGCTGAAATCAGAATCGTAATGACGCAAGGCAGTTCCAAGGGAAAGTCCTCCGGTTTCGTGGTCAGCAGTAACAATGATCAGGGTCTCATCAGGATGTTTTTTGGCAAAATCCAATGCATGACCAATGGCCTGGTCAAAATCGATCACTTCGCCAATAGCAGTGGCTATGTCATTATTGTGGCAAGCCCAATCAATTTGTCCCCCTTCTACCATCATGAAGAAACCCTTGGGATTATCGAGCAATTCTATGCTTTTGCTCACAAATTCGGCCAGGCTCATATCTTCGGCTGTACGGTCGATGGCTACGGGTACTTCGGCATTTTCGGGATCTATGTTGGCATTGACGGCAATAATCTTTGTATCCGACCTTTTGAGTTTCATGAATTCCTGCCGTCCTTTCACAATTTGATAGCCTTTTTTGCGGGCTATTTCGTAAGCATCGGGCTGGTCGCCCTTTTTTCCGCGGGCGTCTTTAATACCCCCATAACCAAAAAGGTCAAAATTGCTCTCGGGCAGCTGAAGAGCGATTTCATAATAATCGTTTCTATCCGGACGATGGGCGTAAAATACCGCCGGTGTCGCATGATTGATGCTTACCGTAGTGATGATTCCCACCTTCATCCCCTGTTTTTTTGCCTTCCAGGCTATGGAGTTGAGAGGTGCCGTCTTTTCTGCATTCATTCCAATGGTATTGATACTGGTTTTTTGCCCGGTAGCCAGGGCTGTGCCGGCAGCTGCTGAACCGGTGATATATCGGTTTTGAGCATAGGTGGTTACAAGGCCCAGAGCAGGCAATTTGTCCATGTTCAGCGAGTCATTCCCCATACGACCTTGCAGTGCTGCCAGATAAGCCTGGGTAGCGTTAATCTGGGCCAACCCCATGCCATCACCAATGAAGTAAAAAACATATTTGGCTTTGGCCTCTGGGGCTTTAATTTGGGAAAGAGACGGGTTACTGAGCCCTTGCACCCATATGATTATCAGTAGTATGTAAAAGGCTTTTCTTTTCATATGACTTTTGTATAGAATGGCAGCAAAATTAAGATGCCTGGCTCTTTCCTGTTTTAATTGGGTGTTAATTTTTTTGTTCAGAGAAATTAAATGTATTTTTGTATTTAAATATATCTTGATTATGAAAAAGGGAAAACTCTATCCGGAATCGAAGGTGGAACTCACCCCATTTTTAGCCCGAAATTATGATATGTTGCTGAAAATGGCCTCGTTGGGTCGCTATGGGAGTTTTCTTAAGAAAGCGATCCAAGCCATGGAGCTCCAGTCCGGCATGCAAGTGCTTGATTTGGGCTGTGGTTCAGGACATAATGCTTCCTTCATGCTATCCTATTTGGGTGAGGAGGGCAGGTTGGTAGGCATCGATATTTCACCTGAAATGGAGCAGCAATTTCGCCGACGTTTTATGAATGATCAACGGGTTTCATTTGTCAATCAGCGCATTGATGTTGCGTTTGATCTGGGGCAAAGGTTCGACGTTGTCTTTATGAGCTTTGTTTTACATGGCTTTCCCCATGAGGTAAGAGCCACAATTCTTGAAAATGTGAGTCGCCATTTGAAGCCTGGAGGGTATTTTTTGCTGCTCGATTTTGCTGAGTTTGATATGCAGGCCATGCCCCGACTGCATCACTGGATTTTTACCCATGTGGAATGTGTTTATGCCTTCGACTTCGTGGGGCGTAATTGGAAAGAAATTCTTGTAGAAAAGGGCTTTGGCCACACGAAAGAAACATTTTACCTAAAGAATTATGTAAGGCTTCTTAAAGCGCAGAAGCTTTAGGTTATTTGTCTTTTTGTGGTGTATTGGGTTACTTTTACACAAAAAACCGAATGACTCAGCGTTGCCATTGGGTGGGCACGTATGCTCCTATGATTGAATACCACGACCGTGAATGGGGCGTTCCCTGCTTTGATGATTACCGGTTATGGGAATATCTTGTGCTGGATACTTTTCAGGCCGGGCTTTCGTGGCGTACTATGATTGCCAAGAGAGAAAACTTCCGCAAAGCTTTCGATAATTTTAACTTTGAACGGAATGCCCTGATGACACCGGAACGTGTGAACGAATTAATGCAAGAGGCCGGTATCATTCGTAACCGAATGAAGATTGAAGCCATCGTTACCAATGCCCGTGCTTTCATTCGTATCCGGCAGGAGAAAGGAAGTTTTGCGGCCTTTTTATGGGATTTTGTAGAGGGGCGTCCTGTGATAAATAGATGGAGCCGTCCACAGGAAATACCAGCTCGTAGCGTTTTATCTGACCGCATCAGCCATGAACTCAAATCCAGAGGATTTCGCTTTACCGGAAGCACCATGGTGTATGCCTTTCTGCAGGGAGCAGGAGTGGTTAACGACCATCTGGTTTCCTGTTTTCGATATCACGAAATACTGAGGAGTTATGGCCACTAAGAAGACCGGTCTATTTTTTGGTTCGTTCAATCCTATCCACAACGGCCATTTGATGATTGCCAATTATCTGGTAGAATTTACCGACCTTGAACAGATCTGGTTTATTGTGAGTCCGCAAAATCCTTTGAAAGAGAAAGCCAGCCTGGCTCCTGACTACGACCGGCTCGAGATGGTGCGCCGGGCTGTGGATGATGACCCCCGCTTCAGGGTGAGCGATATCGAAATGCACCTTCCACGTCCTTCTTATACCATTCACACACTTACTTATCTTAGCGAGAAATACCCCGAACGCCAGTTCGCTCTCATTGTGGGAGGCGATAACCTGCAATATTTTTACAAGTGGAAAAATCCGGAGCAGATTCTGGAACAATATCCGCTCTATGTTTATGCCCGACCTGGCTTTTCTGGCGGAGAGTATGCCAATCATCCCTCGGTTAAGATAGTGGATGCCCCGCTGATTGAAGTTTCATCGAGCTTTATCCGTGGAGCCCTCCGTTTGGGCCACGACGTAAGATATTTTTTGCCTGTGCCTGTTTTTCAATACATAATGAAAGAGGGGCTGTATCTTAAATAAAAAAGAGGAGAATATTTTAAGCCTGAGGGCGGGGACGTATTCTTTTAAATCGCAGGCTGATAACTCCCCAAGCAGCTTCCCTAAAAATTCCCCGGCTCATTTTTGATTCTCCTTCTGTTCTATCGGTGAAAATAATAGGTATTTCTACAATCTTAAAGCCCAGCTTCCAGGCTGAATATTTCATTTCTATCTGGAAGGCATATCCTGTAAAGCGAATCGCATCGAGATTAATGGTTTCGAGCACTTTGCGGCGATAGCATTTAAAACCGGCCGTGGTATCGCGTACTTTCATACGGGTGATGAAGCGAACGTAAGAGGAGGCAAAATACGACATCAACACGCGGCTCATGGGCCAGTTAACTACATTTACGCCCGTAATGTAGCGTGAGCCAATCACCAGATCGGCACCTTCCAGAGCAGCCTTGCGTAAGCGGGGGAGGTCGTCGGGGTTGTGCGAAAAATCTGCATCCATCTCGTAAATAAACTCGTAATCGCGCGTCAAAGCCCATTTAAAACCGTGAATGTATGCGGTGCCCAGCCCCAGCTTTCCTTTACGCTCTTCCATAAACAGCCGGTTGGGAAATTCTTTCATCAACTCCTTGACAACGAGGGCTGTACCATCCGGTGAGTTGTCCTCAATAATCAGAATGTCGAATTCAGGTGTAAGGGAAAAAACCTTGCGTATAATCTTCTCAATGTTTTCCCTTTCGTTGTAGGTAGGGATGATTACTAAGCTATCTGCCACGGTTTAGATAAATTTGGGCAAAATTAGGTATTAATACAGCTTTAACTATTATTTTAACGTATTCTTTCGGCTGAATATTGTTTCAATCGTCGAGACTGGGTTGTGCCAATAAAATCTGTCGGTTGATCTCGAAAGCAGTAAGGTTTCCGAACCCCTTCTTTTTTACATACACTCCATTATCTAATGCAATAAAGGGATAGGTACCTCTGGTGATGCAAAAATCGATAAACTCGTGACTTACCGGAACATGCCCATGGATTACCTTTCGATGACCAATTTTTTCGGGTTTTATAGTGAATTCACGCACCCACATCATAGCTTCCTGGTCATCGAAAATGTTATCGATTTCGAAGTTAAATCCTGCATGCACCAAAATGTAGTTTTCAAGCTCAATATACAGTTCGAGCTTGCGCATCCAGTCGATGTACTCTTTAGGAAAGTATCTTAAATCTTTGACTTTAAAGCTTTTGAGAGTTTCTTTTCCTCCAAATTTCATCCATTCTTCTTTTTTTCGATTTTTTTCTCTGAAGAAAAGGTATTTAGTTTTAAGACGGAATTCTTCCTCGTAGCTCTGTATGCACCAATCCTCATGATTTCCTTTAAGAAGCCGGAGTCGATATCCATCGTTCTGAAGCTTTATTAAATAATCGATGAGACCTTTACTATCTGGTCCTCTGTCGATGTAATCGCCCAGTAAATAAAGCTCATCCAATTTGGAGGGTCTGATTTGCTCTTCGATGAGAGCCCTCAGCGTTTTCACGTATCCATGGGTATCGGGAATAATCCACTGTGCCGGCATGCAAGGGTAAATTGGAGGGTTAAAGGTATAAATTTCCCCTAAAACTCATCAGCCCTGCAATCCTTTCTATATCCGGTTGCAGGGCTGACGTTGGGGTGAAAGAAAGGACGTTTATTTCTTTTTAGCCTGGTTGGCAACGGCTTCCATGGCCTTGCGTATCTCTTCCTCATCACCCAGGAAGTAATCCTTCACCAGTTTCATGTTATCATCAAATTCGAAAACATAAGGAATACCGGTGGGCATATTGAGCTCAATAATTTCTTTTTCGCTCATGTTTTTCAGGTACTTAATAATACCACGCAGGCTGTTTCCGTGTGCTGCTACCAGTACTTCCCTGTATTCGCGAAGTTTTACAGAGATTTCATTTTCCCAGTAAGGAACAATGCGTTCGATGGTATCTTTTAATGCTTCGGTGAGGGGAGCCTTGTCGCCCAATTCTGCATATCTTGGGTCGAGGCGGGGATTGCGGGGGTCATCTTCGGCTAAGGGGGCAGGGGGCACGTCGTAGCTGCGACGCCAGATTTTTACTTGTTCCTCGCCGTATTTTTCTGCGGTTTCCACCTTGTTGAGACCTTGCAAATTACCATAATGCTTCTCGTTTAGCCTCCAGGTTTTGTATTCCGGAATCCACATCAAATCCATTTCTTCCAGAATAATCCAAAGGGTTTTAATGGCTCTCCGTAAGTAAGAAGTGTAGGCTACCCTGAAGTTGAACCCATGTTCTTTTAGTGTTTGGCCGGCTTTGCGGGCTTCTTCTACTCCCTTTTCCGACAGGTCTACATCTGTCCACCCAGTAAAACGGTTTTCTTTATTCCACTGGCTTTCACCATGACGCACCAATACAAGACGATACATATTAAGACTTTAATTTTGGGTTGTTTTCGGCTGCAAAGTTATGAATTTTGTGAGGTTTAAGTTCGAATGAAGGCTTTTTGCGTAATTTCGCAAACGATTTCCGGGCACTTGATTTTACTCCATTATTCATGGGCAGAACATTTCAGAAACTAAATATCGCCGGCGGCTGGTTGGTATTCATTATTACTTTGATGGTCTATTTTTCAACGCTGGAGCCCACCGTTAGTTTGTGGGATTGCGGTGAGTATATCAGCACAGCCTTTAAACTGCAGGTAGGACATCCTCCAGGTGCTCCGCTCTTTCAAATGTTAGGACGAGTTTTTTCTCTATTCAGCCTGGGGCATGCCGATAAAGTTGCAGTGAGCATTAATGCCATGTCGGCACTGGCCAGTGCCTTTACTGTAATGTTTTTGTTCTGGACTATTACGCTGCTGGCCCGGCGCATGTTTTTGAAATATCTGGAACTTGACACCCGTCAGCAGTCCTGGCTTATTCTTTCCATGGGTTTTGTAGGGAGCCTGGCTTATGCCTTCACCGACTCTTTTTGGTTCTCAGCTGTGGAAGGCGAGGTGTATGCCCTGTCGTCGCTCTTTACATCCATTGTATTTTGGGCTGCCTTGCGCTGGGAAGCCGATGAGGCTGACATCCAACGAAGCCATTGGCTTTTGCTGGTTATTTTTTTAATAGGTCTCTCCATTGGAGTCCATTTGCTCAATTTGCTTACCATTCCAGCTATTGTCTTGATTTATTACTTTCGGCGCTGGCATCCCACCATCGGCGGTACGCTGGCAGCGTTGGGGGTGGGGTTTGGCCTGATTGCACTAATTATGTACGGCATCATCCCGCTCACGGTTCAAACCTTTGCTATTGCTGAGCTTTTGGCCGTTAACAAACTGGGCTTGCCTTTCAACTACGGGACTTTGTTTTTTGCTGTAGTACTCATAGGTTGGATTATCGTGGGTTTGCTCTATGCTCATCAGGGGCGCAAAGCCTGGATGATTCTCTTTGGGCTACTAACAGTGGTGGTTGCAAGCTTTGTAATTATAGAGGCTGTATGGTATAGGGATTGGATAAGTGTCGGGGTTCGTACTGTAGTTTGGATACTTTTGAGTATTTGTTTATGGTTGTTGACCCGTCGGCGCCATTATCTACAACTAGCTTTGCTATCGCTGGCTTTTTTGCTTATTGGATATAGTTCTTTTTTAATGATAGTTATACGGGCTAATGCCAATCCTCCTATCAACGAAAATGCGCCTACCGATGCTCTGGGACTCCTGGCTTATCTAAACCGTGAACAATATGGTGATTGGCCTGTGCTCTACGGTCCGAATTATAACTCCGAAATCATTTCCTATGCCGATGGAAAGCCTGTTTATATGAAAAACAGGCTAACCGGGCGATATTTGGTGAAGGATGCACGAAAAGCATCTGTGCCGGTGTACAATCCCACCCATTTGGGCATTTTTCCCCGTATGTGGTCACGAAATCAGTCCCATATTGAAGAATATCGGTACTGGAGCGGATTGACGGCAGCGCCGGAGAATTACCACCCCCGTCTGGCAGATCGGTTCCGGTTCTTTATCAATTATCAATTGTCGCATATGTACTGGCGGTACTTTATGTGGAATTTTTCTGGCCGCCAAAACGACAGGCAAGGTTTGGCCGACCAGGCCGATGGAAACTGGATTACTGGCCTGCCTTTCATCGACCGGCAACTGGTGGGCGACATGGATAAACTGCCCGAGCACTTAAAAAGTAAGGCCTGCAATCGCTATTTCCTTTTGCCTCTTTTACTGGGGGTGTTAGGTCTTCTCTACCATTATCACCGAGATCCGGAGGGATGGCTGGTTGTGGCTCTGCTTTTTTTTATGACCGGAATTGCCATTGTACTTTTCCTCAATCAATATAGTCCTCAGCCCCGCGAACGTGATTACAGCTATGTGGCATCCTTTTATGCGTTTTCAATTTGGCTGGGCATGGGCGTAGGATTTGTCTTCCATCAATTGAAGAAACTCCTGCATCCCCGCCTTGCTCTTATCACTGCATTTGTATTATCCTTGATAGTGCCGACACTTCTGTTGGCTGAAAATTACGATGACCACAATCGGTCAGGGCGCTACACTGTTCGGCAAATGGCTAAGGCCTATCTCGATAGTTGTGCCCCCAATGCCATTTTATTTACGCACGGCGACAACGATACCTTTCCCCTCTGGTATTTACAGGAAGTGGAGGGCTATCGCACTGATGTGAGGGTTTGTAATCTGAGCCTGCTTGGGCTCGATTGGTATATTTCTCAAATGAAGCGAAAAGCTTACGACTCCGACCCCTTACCCTTTGCTTTGCCTTTCAGCCAATACAGAACGGGTTTACGTGATTTTACCTATCTCCTTTCCCCCGATACGCTCGATGTTGATACCCTGAGCTTCGAAGAGATTTTTGAGGAATTATCCCTTGATCCATCTGCCTATCTCCTTCAACCTGAGGATGAATCCACGGGTGCTTTTACATCTGATGTGTTTTCTTTAGAGGTAGATAAACAGGCTGTGTTAGCTTCGGACCTGGGGAAAAATCTTAAGAAGGAGGAAATTGCTGAAAAAATGGTATTCAAGGTGCCTGGTGGATTTCTCGACAAGGCAGGGCTCATGGTTTTCGATTTATTGGTACACAACCATTGGAAGCGCCCGGTTTACTTTGGTCCCGAAGCTTCTCCTGAGGCCTATTATGGTCTCGACCGCTATTTCAGGGTAGATGGCATGCTCTATCGTCTGGTTCCTGCCCAACCGGATACCCTACCTGGTCATTACCAGGTGCTCGATTTAGAAAGGAATTTTGATTTTGTCATGCATACCGACGCCTTGCAGATGAACAATCCGGTCATTTTTTACTCCGATGATATGCGACGAAGTGTTTTCGTGCACCGGAGTGCTAGCGTTGCTACAACCCGTCAGTTAATCGAAGAACGGCAATATGCCAAGGGTATTCAGGTTTGTCAGAGAAGTCTTGAAAATTTCCCGGCGCCTATCTTGCCCTATGATTACTATTCAGTGCAAATGGCCGGCTTGTTGCTTAAAGCGGGTGATACGGTAAGCAGTTTACGGCTTTCGCGCGATATTACCCAACAGTGTAAGCAAGCCCTGGAATATTATTTTTCCCTTCCTGTCGGTTTGGCACATCGGTACGAAAATGATATTCAAATTAATCTGGGATTGTTGAACTTCCTCTCCAAGTCTTTGGAAGATGGCTTCGTGGATGATCGGCAGGAAGAAAATCCTGACGAGGTATTTAATTATTATCTGCAACTTTATTACGATCGCTTCTTTAAAGCAGATGACCTATGATATGGATACCCCCCTACCTTTATAGGAGATTGCCAGGAATTAGCTCTTTTCTGGTGGGGGATAGGCTTCGCACCCGCTGGTTGCTCTCCTCAAAAAATAGAATTCATCTGACTTTCGACGATGGACCTCATCCCGAGATCACTGAGCAGGTTTTGGATATACTTGGAAAATACAATGCAAAAGCCACTTTCTTTTTGTTGGGAAAAAATGTGGAGGCCTATCCCATGTTAGCTCAAAAAATTGTGGAGGCGGGTCATGGGCTTGGCAATCACACATACAGCCATCTCGATGGTTGGAAGAGCAATACAAATAAGTATGTAGAAGATATTAGGCATTGTCAGTTATTGTTGCCAAAAGGAAAGGAAGAGCCATCGACCTTTGGGCCCGATATTATCCATTCTTCTGGCTCTGAATCAGATTTTTCCGGGCATAGTGGGGCAAATCTATCAGAAGTGAAAGAACGAAAAAGCATCCCATACCAACCTAGGCTTTTCAGACCCCCCTATGGGCATTTTACTTACTATCAATATAGATGGCTTAAACGTGCGGATTATATTACCGTCCTCTGGACCCATCTGAGCCTCGATTTCCGGACTGAGCTGAGTCCTGAAAAAATTTTAAAAGGGTTGTTGAAGGGAAGTTTTAGAGCGGGTGATGTCATTGTCTTTCACGACAGCGAAAAAGCATCGCCCCGCATGTTGTATGCCCTGCCCAGGTTTATAGAAACTATGATGGGAAAAGGCTATATCTTTGAAAGCCTCGTCTGAGAGAATTTTTATAATGAAAGTGAAAAAACTTATTCATTCTTGTTTATTATCAGTAGTTGCACTGGGTGTAATCGTGTTAACAAACCGGTGTGCCAATCCGGTTATGCCCCAGGGAGGGCCCAAAGACACTGAACCTCCCAAGCTTGTAAAAGCTACCCCACCTAACCTCAGCATGCATTTCAATGCAAAGCAAATTGCCCTTGAATTTGATGAGTTCCTGGTATTGAAAGAGATAGGCAAAAAGTTTCTTATGTCGCCTCCTCCACTCGAAAGGCCAGAGTTCAAGGTAAAACGTCGCACCCTGGAGATTACACTTAAGGATTCCTTGTATAGGAATACCACTTATTCCCTTTATTTTGCCGATGCCATCACCGATCTTAACGAAAATAATCCCCTCCCTGATTTTCAGTATGTGTTTTCGACAGGTGCCTCCATCGATTCACTTGAAATGGCGGGTGTTTTACGCGATGCCTTTACGCTGAAACCCGTAGAGAATGCTATGGTGATGCTTTGGTACAAAGGAAACGATTCAATACCCTTGTGGCAGGCACCTATGCATCTTCCCCCGGCCTACGCCACGCGAACCCAAAAAGACGGAACTTTCAGGTTGAAATATCTGCGCGACGAAAAGTATTTACTTTTTGCTCTTAAGGATGCTAATGCCAATTATATTTTCGACCAGCCTAATGAGGAAATTGCCTTTTCAGATTCGTTGGTAAGAGCCTATCATAAAGGGTTAAAACCGGATACCATTCCTTCCCTTCAGCCCACCGACACAATCCCAACGACGACCGACTCTTTAAGTGCGGGTCCGTTACCCAAGTCTATTAAAACCACTTCGGTCAACTATCAGCTTTTATCCTTCAAAGAGGCCGACACCGTTCAAGCTTTGTTGAGCCGTGAGGTGGCAGGCATGGGCCAGATCTTACTCAGCTTCAAGCTACGTCCTGATAGCCTGGTTACGGAAATGGTTCCTCCCTATGATACTTTGTTTCGTATGCTGAAGGAAATTAATGCCACCGGCGATAGCATACGGCTTTGGTTTCCGGCCTTCAGGCACGATACTGTTAAACTGAAGATCGGGGCCAGGGGCCTGAGGACCGATACTTTGAGCTTTGTTTTGAAAAAGGAAGTTAAGGCGCGCAAGGGGACACCGAAAGAAAAAACTCCCCATCTTGAAATAAGGCCTCCCCAAGGCCAGGTAAATGCCTTCAGGTCTCTTACACTTGTTTTTGGTCATCCAGTCAGCCAGGTTAATATGGATTCCTTATTGTTGATGACTCCTAAAGACACGCTGAAAGTGGGTTTCTCTTTCAGCGATACCCTACTCAGGCGACTGGCATTCATTCATTTTAAACCCCAATTTGGTGAAAACTATCAGCTTATCATTCCGCCGGGAGCTTTTACCGACATTTTTGGTCTGACCAACGACAGTCTGCCAGCACGCTTTTCTACCCGTCCTACCGATGCATACGGAAAATTCATTCTTCAGGTAAAATGTCCCGATGCAACCACCGATTTTCTTATTTGGCTAATGGATGACAAGGAAAAACTGCTGCGGCAGGATGTAGTAAGAGGTGAGGCCTCTCTCGATTATGGCCTCTTGCTGCCAGGTAAATATGTATTGAAAGCGGTGATGGATGTCAACCGAAATGGCCAATGGGATCCAGGTAATTATCGCAAGCAGCTTAAACCTGAGAAGGTGTGGTACTTCGGATCTTCCATCGAAATAAAAGCCAACTGGGACCTAAAAGAAGAGTGGATTATAGCGAAGTGAAAGGGAAACCGGAAAATGGAATCCCGGTTTCCACAATGTTGTGTCATAGACTTCCGTAAATCAGCCCTGAGATTGTAGCCATGATAACCACAAGCGCTACATAAACCACCGTTTTTTGTGTTCCAAGAACTCCTCTGATAACCAGCATGTTGGGTAAAGAAAGAGAGGGACCGGCCAATAAGAGTGCCAAGGCAGGCCCCTTGCCCATGCCTGCCGCCATGAGTCCTTGTAGAATAGGAACTTCTGTTAAGGTGGCGAAATACATAAAAGCACCAACTAATGAAGAAAAGAAGTTTGCAAAGAGAGAGTTTCCGCCAACAAGGGCCGATATCCAGCTTGGAGGAATGATGCCCTCAATACTTGTTTGGTCGTGGGTGCTGCCAAGAAGAAAGCCTGCTATGACTACTCCAATACCCAGTAAAGGAAGGATTTGTTTAGCAAAGCCCCAGGTGGAAAGGGTCCATTCTTTATTATCCGGATCGTTTTTGTCGAGTAAGGTGATGATGCTGAGTGATGCAACACCTACTAACATGGGAACCAAAGGTTGGATTTTGGGATCGCTTATCAGGCCGAATGATAAGAAAATGCTAAGGATTGTGACGGCCACCCCTGCCCACACATGCCATTTGTTAAGCTTTAAGATATAGATGAGTGAATAAATAAGAATGAGCGACCAGAAGGCCGTAATTTGCCATTTATGACTCCAAATCCAAAACCAGGCCCCCATTTCCTCTCCGGCAGGTTTTCCCCAGTTGGCAAAAACCAAAATTAATACGAGTACAAAGAAATGCAGCGAAGTTTGCCACATGGGGCGCTTCTCTGGAGGAGGAATTATATTCATTTGCTCCTCTTTTTTGACTTTTTCTTCTTTGCGATAAATGAGCGACATGATGCTGCCGATGACGATGCTAAAGGTTACTGCCCCAATGGTTCTTGCTACTCCCATTTCAAATCCTAAAATGCGGGCCGTAAGAATAATAGCTAAGATATTGATAGCTGGACCTGAATAAAGAAAAGCAATGGCAGGACCCAAGCCAGCTCCTCTTTTGTAAATGCTTGTAAAAAGAGGCAAAATGGTGCAGGAGCAAACCGCCAGAATTGTTCCCGAAACGGAGGCTACTGTATAAGCCAGCCATTTTTTGGCATTAGCCCCGAAATACTTCAGTACCGAGCCCTGGCTGACAAATACTGAAATAACGCCTGCAATAAAGAAGGCAGGTAGCAGGCATAGAATTACATGTTCGCGGGCATACCATTTTACCAGATCAAGCGTGGCATGTACTGCATTCTGAAAACGAAGACTATCAATCGGAAGGAAAAATGCCACACCAAATATAAGTGCCATCCATCCAAGGATGCGTAATTCCTTGTTTGTTTCCATAAGTTATTAATATTTAATTTGTTAGACGATGAGAGGGCTTATGTATAACATCCATATATAATACCCGCCCACAAGAATAAATAATAGAGCTACTACCCTTCGAAACCAGAGTTCAAAAGTTTGGAGTTTGTTATAGAGATTGCCTACACCAGATAGGGTAAATGCAATCAGGTAAGCAAAAATGATTACTGGTAAACCTGTAGCCAGGGCAAATATGAGTGGCAGATAAAGTCCTGAGGGTGAGGCTATGGTCATTGGGATAAGCATGCCAAAGTAAATGACCCCGCTGTAGGGGCAAAAGGCCATTGCGAACACTATTCCCATGATTAAGGCCATGATGGATGACCCTTTGGTGGAAGCAGACTTGAACTTTTCGCTCAATCCGCTTATCCCTGGAAGGTTTATTTTAATCAAATCGAGCATCAACAGGCCGGCAATCACAAATAAAGGACCTATGATTTTTTCACCGTATACCTGGAAAAACCTTGCCAGATGAACCTTGCTGGCACCCAGGTACATTAGGATGGCCAGGCTAAAATAGGTAATAGCCCGGCCTAAAGTATAAACCAAACCGTTGAAGAAAACCTTACGACGATTTTCAATATTCTGGCCAAGGTAAGCAACTGCGGTAATGTTGGTAGCCAAGGGACATGGACTGATGGCGGTCATCAACCCTAGCAAAAAGGCTGTTAGCAATTGAAATTGCGAATTATCGATAAGAGTCTGTATGGCTCCCATTTTATTTTATAAAAAGTTCTTTCCCTCAAAGAGGTCATTAAAAAGCAGGCGTGCCTTGTTCCATGTCTCACGATTGAGGCAGTATTTAATATAAGGCGCCTCA
The DNA here is from genome assembly GCA_049969475.1 of Bacteroidales bacterium. GTDB lineage: Bacteria > Bacteroidota > Bacteroidia > Bacteroidales > TTA-H9 > UBA2030. The sequence goes on from JBMFOU010000006.1 coordinate 40,955, forward strand.
ATCTCACCCTGTATCAAGCCTGCATACTTGAGTTCTTTCAGATGCTGGGATAGCGTTGATCTACTTACTCCTATTTCCTCTGCCAGGTCACCACTATAACAGCATGTATTCAATTGTGCAAGTTTCTTGATAATGTATAATCTTACAGGATGACTCAGGGCTTTTGCCAGACGGGCAGTCTCTTTAATTTCCGCAGAAATACCTGTAGCTTGTTTATCCATTGAGATGTTTTTCTATTAATGTTTTAATTTCATCTTTTGATACTAATCTACCGCTCGACACCACTTTCTCGTTGATTGCCATACCGGGAGTGGCAAGTATGCCGTAATTCATGATTTTTACGATGTCCTCAACCTTTTCAATTTGGGCTTCGAAGCCATTTTCTTCCAAAACTTCACGAATGGCTCTTTCAAGAGCTTTACATTTAGGACATCCTGTGCCAAGAACTTTAATATTGATACTCATAGTTTTTAAGTTTTGTGGTTTATTGTTTCAGCATTTCGCAAAATTACGAAATGCTTTTATATTTTGGCACCACTTAACTAGTCATTCAAATAAAAAATTTCAAGATTTTGTGTATTTAGTCTCTTTTTCAGGTAATTACGCAATACTAATTCTTCTTCAGGAGGCAGTTGTTTATTATCTGTCTTTAAAATAACTAGTTGAAGAGTCTTTCTCTGATTGATATCAGTGAAAAGAGAAGCCTCTGAAAATGCGATCCCTTTAATGGATGGAAAAATTACTTTAATCTCATCGATAAGGTCACGGCCTAGCATCTGTTTTTGGATAAGGCTGTCGATGGTTCTTTGTTTTGTATTCAGTTGAGTCCGGAGATTTTCGAGGGTAAGGGCCATTTCCGATAGGTTTTTCAATCCTGAATCATCGATGCTGAACCCTTGCATTATTTCAATGTTGGCTTTTAATCCGAAAAGTTCAGTTCTTGCTTTTAATTCATTCTTTTCTTCTTCGGTAAGAGCCCGGCCACCATAAACCAAGCTAATGAGTTTTTTATCGGCATTTATAGTATGCTTAAGCAGGTATGCCCCATTAAGATAGGTTATATTGTCAATATAAACAGAAGCCTTTTGGGTGAATTTTTCTTTCTCTACCAGATTATAAGCAAAGTAAATGCTTGGAATGAGTGTGATAATGATTATGGTATAGATGGTACGATTGATTTTCTTTATACGTGAAGGTTGCGCAACATGGAAAAGGGGGAATTTCAGAATCTTAGATACCAGGAGTGCCGCAAGAGCGATGAAGACTGTGTTGATGGTAAACAAGTAAAGGGCGCCAAACAAGAAATTGAGCTGAAGGGTGGCTAAGCCATAACCAGCAGTACAAAGTGGGGGCATGAGGGCTGTGGCAATGGCGACACCCGGAATCACATTTCCTTTGAGGCGGGTGCTAATAGCTACAATTCCAGCCATTCCTCCAAAAAGGGCAATAAGCACATCGTAAAGAGTTGGACTGGTGCGTGCCAGCAACTCCGAATGAGCCAAAGATACAGGGCTTACAAAGAAATAAAAGGTGGAGGCTGTTAACCCGGCAATGATGGCAAATGAAAGGTTTTTGATGGATCGACTCAACATGGGAAAATTGTAGGTGGCAATGCTAAATCCTATTCCGTTAATAGGACCCATAAGTGGAGAAATGAGCATGGCACCAATGATAACTGCGGTTGAATTCATATTTAAGCCTACCGATGCCACCAGGATGGCGAAGGCCAGAATCCACAGATTGGTGCCTTTAAATACAATCCCTTTTTCTATTTCTTCTTTTATTTTCTCAAAATCCTCTAAATCAGGCCTTAGATCAATGTAATGGAAGAATTTGACAACAATAGGATTTAAATCGAATTTTAACATACTAAGCTGTTTTGTAACTACAAAAATAGAAAAAGCCGGCATGAGCTGCCGGCTTTATAAAAGGGGAAAGAATTATTTTACAGACTTTTAATTTCGGCGATGAGTTGCTGAAGTGTAGCTTTTGCATCGCCAAAGAGCATACGGTTTTTGGGGTGATAGAACAAATTGTTTTCGATAGCGGCGTATCCTTTGGCCATCGAACGCTTCATTACAATCACATTCTTGGCTTCCCACACACGTATTACCGGCATCCCGTAGATGGGGCTCGAGGGGTCTTCTTCCGCCGCAGGGTTCACTACGTCGTTGGCACCAATCACAATCACGACGTCGGTATTGGGCATTTCCTGGTTGGCGTCTTCTGCCTCAACCAGTTTTTCGTAGGGTACATCAGCTTCTGCAAGCAATACATTCATGTGACCGGGCATGCGGCCGGCTACCGGGTGTATGCCGTATTTAACTTCAACACCTTTATCGGCCAGTAGCTTATCGAGCTCATGACAGAGGTGCTGGGCCTGAGCGACAGCCAATCCGTATCCGGGAACGATATAAACCTTTTGCGAATAGCTGAGCAGTATAGCAGCATCGCTTAGGGTGATTTCCTTTACAGTTTTATCTACATCCTGGGCTCCGGCTGCTGAACTTCCGCCAAATGCACCTACTATTACGTTGAGCAGTGAACGGTTCATGGCATTGCACATGAGGATGGTGAGGATGGTACCGGCTGAACCTACCAGAATACCTCCTGTAAGCATGGCCCGGTTATCGTAAAGGAATCCTCCCATGGCAGCGGCCACACCGGTGAATGAGTTCAACAGCGAAATCACTACAGGCATATCGGCTCCACCTATGGGCATTACAAAGCTTACACCATATACCAGCGCCAGGATGGCAAAGGCATAGATAGCAATCATTTCAGGTTTTTCGGGCTGGAGCAACACATAGACTAACAGGAAAAGCAGGAGGGCCAGCAATGCCATGTTTACATAGCGAAGCCACCTGGCTTTAATGTCACCTATGTTGCCGTTGAGTTTACCAAATGCAATCATACTACCTGCGAAGGATACCGAGCCAATGAGCAGTCCAAGCATTACCGACAGAGTATATCCGTTCATCATTCCATGATGGGAAACGAGCTCTTCAGGCACATGAGGAAATTCCATAAGTGAGATGAGGGCTGCGCACGCACCACCCATGCCGTTGAATAAAGACACCATCTGTGGCATGGCCGTCATCTTAACTTTTTTTGCGGCCACCCAACCAATAATGGAACCAATCACTAAACCACCAAAAATCCATTCTAAGTTACCTATGGATTCATATTGGCCATTGTCGAGCTTAACCTTATGGAATAAAATAGTGAACAGAATAGCCATACCCATTCCAAAGGCTGCCCACAGATTGCCTGAGCGGGCTGTATCGGGATGGCTAAGTTTCTTTAAACCCACAATAAAAAGAACTGAGGCTACAAAGTAGGAGATCTCCAGAATGGAAAATTCCTGCGAATATTCAATGGCTTTCTGAATAGTTTCCATGTTTTTTCCTCCTTACTTTTTGGGTTTCTTTTTCTTGAACATCTCGAGCATGCGGTCGGTAACCACGAATCCGCCCACTACGTTGAGCGTACCAAGGATTACCGCAATAAATCCCAGAATCTTGGGGAGGAGTTCATGGGCGTGGCCCATTACGATGATGGAGCCGATGATCACCACGCCATGTATGGCATTGGCTCCCGACATTAGGGGTGTATGCAAAACGGCCGGGACATGTGAAATTACCTCTATACCCAGAAATACAGAAAGGATGATGATGAATATGGCATCCTTATATTCATAAATAAACTTTAATACTTCATCCATAGTTTTATGGTTTTTATTTAAAATGATTTTAATGATGACCTTAGGCTTCGATGGCGGCTTTTATTCGTTCGTGAACAATTTCGCCGTTGAAGGTAACTGCCGTGCCTTTCACCAGGTCGTCGTCCCAGTTAAGGTTAAGGCTGCCGTCTTTGGCAATGATAAGTTTTAGGAAGTTAAGGTAGTTTTTACCCAGCATACGACTGGCATCTGTTGGCATTTCGCTGGGGAAGAACGAATTGCCGATGATTTTGACGCCGTTGTGCACGACGGTCTGATTGTTTTTGGTGAGTTCGCAGTTACCGCCAGTGGAGGCTGCGAGGTCGATGACGACGCTACCGGGTTTCATAGCTTCCACAGTGCTTGTTCTAAGTAGCAAAGGAGCACGTTTTCCGGGGATTTGGGCGGTGCAAATGACCACGTCGGATTTCACAGCATGGTCGTGGATAGCTTGTGCCTGGCGTGCCTTGAATTCTTCTGTCTGCTCAACAGCATAACCACCGGCTGCTTTGTCTTCGATGGCACCTTCCACTTCCACAAATTTGGCTCCCAGCCCCTGTACTTCTTCTTTAACAGCCGAACGGACGTCGAAAGCTTCTACAACAGCTCCCAGCTTTCGTGAGGTGGCAATAGCCTGCAATCCGGCTACACCGGCTCCCAATACAAGCACCTTGGCAGGGGTGATGGTTCCGGCAGCTGTCATAAACATGGGGAAAAACTTGGGCAGTTCGCTGGCTGCTTTCAATACTGCTTTGTATCCCGCTACTGTGGCCATCGATGAGAGAATGTCCATGGCCTGAGCCCGGGTAGTACGCGGGATAATGTCGAGGCTGAATGCCGCTACCCCTGCCTGAGCCAGGTATTTTATCTGTTCCTTCTCAAAATAGGGATTCAGAGCAGCCAGTAATGCCTGTCCGTTTCTAAGTTTTGCCAGATCTTCAGAGATTAAGGGGTTGATGAATAGCAACAAGTCGGATGTAGCAAATACTTCATCCCTTGTTGCCAGGGTCGCACCCACTGCTTCATAATCAGCATCAGAGGCAAAGGCATTGAGCCCGGCTCCCTTCTCCACGATTACTTCGGTTTTGAGCTTCACCAGTGCGGCCGCCCCTTCGGGTAACATGGCCACCCGGTTTTCGGGTTGTCTTTCTTTAAGTATTCCTATTCGCATAGAATGGAGATTTTGGATTTAACGCAAAAGTAAAAAAACGGCTTTACTGAGCAATTAACTTTGCTACTTGCCTAGCCTTTATGTCGCAAAAGTGTATATTTGCCACAAAAACCTGCCATGCGTATCTTTTTCTCATCTTTTTTTCTTGTCCTTACAATTTCCGTATCTGCCCAGACCCCTCTTAAGGGTTTTGACGAACTGATGCAAGCGCTCCGATCGGGGAAACACGTAAAAATGGTGGTGGATTACAAAAAATGTCAGCTGATTTCTGACAACGAAATATCAGAAAAATCTCCCGACGCCACAGGAGGAATGAATCTAGATACCTGGGAGTTTTTTGCCCGGGGCAGTGTAAGAAACGATAAGGCTTTCGTCGTGTTTTCTGCTTCTCATCTTATCCAATATCCCAAAGGCGATGGCTATGTGTATAACTACGTAAAGGTGAGGGTTTCAGAAGACAATAAGGTAAAGATTACAGCCCGCTATGTAGATCCAAAGTCGTTTGAAAATCTCATGGATGAAAATTTCTTTGGGGAAATAAACGATGGTAAAAATGGGGGAGGAGTAGCCTTTTATCAATTACCCTGATTCCATGAAAAATTGGTTTAGCCTTCTTTTGAGCCACTACAGGGGGGCCGAGCTCAGGTATGGGTTGCGCCCTTTACGAGGTGTACTGATTTTCGTATTGCTCACTTTAATTATACATTTTGCATTTCGCTATTGGGTAACCCTCGATTATTTTCCTCTTGGTGGGCTTATGCACAAGGTCTATGCTGTGATGATTGATGTAGTGCTGAGTCATTCGCTGTGGTTTATCAGGCATGTGCTCGGCTACAATCCTGCTCTGATCGATCATACTATGTATTTCGGCGGGGCAGGTTACATCGCCATCAACGAAGGTTGTGCGGGCCTAAAGCAGTTTCTTCAAGTATCGTTGCTTTTTGCCTTTTATCCCGGTCCCTGGAAACATAAGCTTTGGTTCATTCCGTTAGGCATCTTGCTCATGCATGCCACGAATCTGTTTCGGATTGTAGGGTTGGCTGAGGTGCTTCATCAATGGCCACATTACTGGAAATTCAGTCACGATTATATCTTCAGGCCATTATTTTATGTGGTGATTTTTGCCATGTGGGTAGTGTGGGAGGAGAGATTTGCTTGGAAAACAGGGGCCTCCAGAATCGATGCGGATAATGATATACCATCGGTAAATTCATAAATTTTGGCCGGGTAATCTTAAGCCTTTAATTTTGTAGCCTCTTTACTCTCCAATGGATATTGTTTTTATATTATTACTAGCCCTGGCTTTGTCTTTCGATTCTTTTGCCGTATCGGTTTCCTGTGGATTTTATTTGCCCTCCATAACGTTTTGGCGTGCTCTGCAAATCGGTCTCTCTTTGGCTTTCTTTCAGGCTTTGATGCCTTTATTGGGCTGGTCACTGGGTGAATCCGTAAAACCTTTGGTGCAGGATTACGATCATTGGGTGGCTTTTGGTTTGCTTTCATTCCTGGGGCTTAAAATGGGGTTGGAAAGTTTTTCAGGAAATACTGTAAAATCTTTTAATCCGCTCGATCCGCTTACCCTTTTGGGTTTATCCCTGGCTACAAGTATTGACGCTTTTATTGCCGGCCTGAGCATTGCCATGGCAGACATGAGTATTTATGCGGCAGCGGTAATTATCGGGGGAATTACGCTTCTGGCTGCCATGATGGGTATTTTGATCGGGAAAAAAACGGGCATTACCTTTGGAAAACGCACCGAATTGATTGGAGGAATTGTGCTTTTTCTTATTGGGTTGAAGATATTGTTGCAGCACACACTCTAAGAGAGTTAACGAGCTTGGCCCCTGGTGCTTATCGCGCGGATTATTGTTTTTTGCTCAGGGAAATCACATTCAAAGGAAATTTTTATATTTCGGCGATAAAAATATTTTCGCCATGGAAATGCATTATTCACTTTGTAGTAAGCGTACCAAGGGATCTGAAATTCGTGAAGTATTGAAATACACTCGCTTGCCGGGTGTAATATCGTTTGCCGGAGGACTTCCCGACCCATCGCTTTTCCCCCTGGAAGAAATAACCCGAATAACGTCCGAAATACTCAAAGAAAAAGGTTTTCTTGCGCTTCAATACGGTCCTACGCAGGGCGAATCGGAGATGCTGGAAGCTCTGATTTATCACATGGAAATGTATGGGGAAAAAGCCAATAGAGATAACCTTTGTGTAACCTCATCTTCACAGCAGGGGCTCGATTTAGTGGCGCTCACCCATCTCGACCCGGGCGATGAAGTAGTAATGGAATTACCATCTTATCTCGGTGCTATTCAGGCCTTTGAGCGTAGTGGTGCTGTGATGAATGGCATACCCCTCGAAGCCGACGGAATGAACATGGATATGCTGGAAGAACTTCTTAGCAGAAGAGAAGAGGAAGGCAAAAAGATTAGGTTTATTTATGTAATTCCCGATTTTCAGAATCCGGCGGGGTTGGTTATGTCATTGGCTAAAAGGCAGAAGCTCATTGAGCTCTCTCGTCGTTTTCAGGTACCTCTCATAGAAGATTGTCCTTACCGTGAAATTTGTTTTTGCGGTCAGGTGTTGCCCAGTCTCTGGACTTTATCGGAAGGCGAAGGGGTGATTCAATTGAAAACTTTTTCGAAAATGCTCTTTCCAGGCATGCGCCTGGGTTGGATAACTGCTGCGCCTGAAGTGATAGCAAAGCTTGCCTTAATGAAGCAATCGGTTGACCTGTGCTCTCCTACTTTCAATCAATTGATTGTTTCCAAGTATATTATGGAAAATAGAATGAAAGAGACTATTGGACGGGCCGTAGAGCTCTACCGCAATAAAAATGCAGTGATGGTTTCCGCCCTTCGGGAGTTTATGCCTGATTATATCCATTGGACCGAACCTGATGGAGGAATGTTCCTATGGGTGACCCTGCCCAATGGCTGGAACGCTGCCGATATGATTAAAATGGCAGCAGAACAGGGTGTAGTGTTTGTTACGGGTCGGCCTTTTCATTGCAATGAGGAGGGCGCCAATACTTTGCGTCTTAATTTCTCCTTTCCCACGCCCGAGCAAATTCGGACAGGAATTCAGAGACTGGCGCAAACTATCCGTGAATACGCCGCAACACGTTAGCCATTTTGGCCAAAGTTCTCGGGTACCTCTACCGCCACAATCTGGCCTGTTACACATAGGCAATCGCCAGCGTAGAGCTCAGCATCGATAATTACTTTTCGGCCTTTAACTTCTACAATTTTTCCCAGAATGCGCAGTTCGGGGCCCAGAGGGGTGGGTTTGTGGTAATTTACCTGCAATGAGGCGGTTACACAACGGGGGGCGTTGTAAGGCTGGAGCTCAATACCCCTATCGCGGACCAGGGCTAAAGAGGCACTTCCTGTTCCGTGGCAATCGATGAGCGAAGCCAATAATCCTCCATAGACAAAGCCGGGTATGGCTGTGTGATGTTCAGAGGGGATAAACGTTGTAAGGGTGTGATCGCCCTCCCATCGGGTTTTCAGATGGTATCCATGCGGATTGAGTCTTCCGCAGCCATAGCACTGTGCAAATGGATCGGCGTAAAAGTCCTGTATGGCAATCATAAAAAACGGGAGTTTAACTAATAAACCCCCGTCGCTGTTTATTGTTCACCAGATTTTTAGCGGATCAGAGTAACCTGGCCTTTGAAAATGCGCTTGCCGCCCGGTGCTGTGTCTCCTTTTCCCTTGTATTCCACCAAATAAACATAAATATCCGGAGGTGCAGGAGTTCCTTTTACCTTGCCATCCCAGCCCTGTCGAATATCGTCGGTTTGGAATACCAGTTGTCCATGCCTGTCGTATATATATAGATGGAATTCAATCGTTTCATCGGTAGAGAGAATGTAAAAGATGTCGTTGATTCCGTCGTTATTGGGAGAGAAAGCATTGGGAGCGCTTATAATCCCGCTGCAGAGCTCCACTGCAATGGTGTCTCTCTTTTCGCATCCTTCATTATACGCTCTCACCCAGTAAGTTCCACTTTCGGTAACGGTGTAGGTTCTGCGCTGACTACCATCCTGCCATTCATACCAGGTACTTCCATCGCCTCCACCAGCATCCAGCACAATGGGGTCGCAGGCAAAGAGGTTGAGGTCGGGGCCAAGATTAACGTATGGGGTAGGCCGCACAAGCACTTCGAAGCTGAGGGTATCCTTACATCCCGAACCGGAAGTGCCTTCCAATTGATAATCCATGGTATGCGGAGGTTTTAATATTATGGAACTTCCGGTCAAAGGAGTGATGTAATCTCTGGGTATCCATCGGTAATTTTTGGCTCCTGAAGGGGTAAGCACCAGGGAAGAATCGCGGCACAGGGCCGGTGTTTCCGGTGAAATACTCAGTCCCGGCTTGGGATTGATAGTGATTTTGATGCTGTCAGTGTACAGTCCGCAGGGTGAATTTCCTACAATATTCAGCTTTAGCCAGGCTGTTACAGGATCATTGCTTGAAATCTCAGGATCATAGACCGGATTGGTTATGTTGTAAGCAGAAAGTTTACCTGGCCCATTTATAGTCCAATATAGGGAGTCGTAGCGGGAGGCAGATACACCCTGTATTGCATAGGTGAGTCCCTCACAAACCGAGTCAATGGTATTGGGGAAGGTAAATACTGGGGCAGGCACAACATTAATGGTCAGTTCCACACAATCGCTTATTCCGCAAACATTTTCGTAGCGGGCATAGTAAGTAGTGGTTACTTCGGGTGACGGAATTATAAGAGGGTTTGCCACGCCCAGAGCACCGGCTCCGCAGGCTGTCATGAACCAACGGAGTGAGTCGCCGTTTCCACCTGTGGCTTCGATTACAAGATCGCCTGGGTCGTCGGAGCAGAAGATATAGTTATTGGGAATGAGTAACGTGGGCGGTTCAGGTGTATTAACCTTTATGGTGATACGCTGCCATGCTGAGGGGCCGCAATAGGTTTCCCAGCGGGCCAGGAATTCGGTGGTTACCTGAGGCGCTGGCACTTTTAAAGTATCTCCTACTCCAATAGGTATAGTATCGGGGCTGTCTATTCTTCGCCATACAATGCGATCTCCATACCCTCCATGGGCTACCAGAGTAAGCTGAGACACGGCTCCCATGCAGTAATTATTCGTGTCGGCTGTGATGCTATCGGGTTTGCGTGCTGTGTGCACCACCACCTCCATCGAATCGCATTCTGATACTCCGCAGGCGTTTTCCCAACGAGCATAATACCATTTGGAAACAATAGGGGCTGGAATAGTTAGGGTAGTCCCCGTTCCTATAGATGTTCCGTTGCACGAGCCGATAAACCATCTCACCCTTTGTCCCCAGGGTGAAATCGTGTCACCGTATCCACCTATGGCTGTAAGGTTGATGTAATCCACCGAACCCACACAATAGTATGAGGTATCCACCATCAGGGTATCCGGTTTTATCGGTATTTGTATGACCTGAGCCGTAACTTGGGTGCATTGCGATTGACCACAAACATTCTCCCAGCGGGCGTAATAGGTGGTAGTGGTATCAGGAGAAGGAATCTTGGCTGTTGTTCCTGTAATTACCGGGTTTGTGCCGCATCCGTCAGTGTACCATACCAGCAAGTCACCATAGCCTCCTGTGGCTGAAAGGGTGATGCTATCCGGGTCGTTGTAACATATAAACAGAGGATCAACACTGGCTGCGGTGGGAGGTACGGGTTCATTCACAAATACTTCAACCCAAACACAGGGTGTTGTGTCGCATGCATTGGCATTGCGTGCATAATAAATGGTGGTGGTATCAGGTGCAGGAATAGTAATGGTATTGCCAATACCCACGGGGGTACCCCCACAGGAGTCGGCGTACCAAACCACCTGATCGAAGGGCCAGAAGGTGCCGTAAGCCGTGAAAGTAAGATCTCCGCTGAAGGAGGCGCAGATGTTGTTTTGGGAGACGGTTACCGAGTCCAGATCGCGGGGTTTGGGGTAAACATTAATCTGGATGGAATCGCAGGCCGAGGCTCCGCAAGAGTTGACCCAGCGGGCAAAATATTTTGTAGTATCCTGAGGTGCATTGATCATGAGGGGACTGCCTGAACCTTGGTAGGTGCCATTGCAGGATCCTTTAAACCATTGAAGTTCAGTTCCTGACCCTCCAAAAGCATATAAATAAATGATGCTAACTGTTCCTTCACAATAGTTGTTCACAGGGCTGAATAGCGTTTGGGGAGGCTCTGGCAATTGAATGACTTCAACTGTTATACTGACACACGCGGAGGTTCCGCATTTGTTTTTCCAGTTCGCATAGTAGGTGGTGGTAGAGTCCGGGGCTGGCAGGGTGAGTGAAGTACCCGTTCCAATGGGGGTTGTTCCGCAGGCATCCTTGAACCAGGTGAGTGTATCTCCCAGTCCACCGCTGACGCTTAAAGTTATCTGGCTGATCGTGCCGCGGCAAAAGCCGGAAGTGTCCACACTTAATGCAATGGGAGGGAGAGGATGTGGTGTAACGTTGACCCTTATGCTATCGCAGGTACTGATGCCACAGATGTTTTGCCAGGTGGCCCAGTACCAGGTGGTGTCCTGCGGTGCGGTGATGATTAAAGGCTGACCCTGGCCTACCAGCACGCCCTGACAATAGTTTTTCCACCATTTCAGCGTACTCCCAACACCTCCTTCTGCTGTAAGCGTTAGAATGTTTACGGTACCTGCACAATAATCGTTGGTATCAACCATCAGGCTCGCAGGAGGTTGGGGAAGAGGGATCACATGGATGCTTAAGGAATCGCATTCAGATTCGCCGCAGGAATTTACCCAGCGGGCATAATATATCGTGGTATCTGTGGGAGCCGTTAACTGAAGCATCAAAGGAGGTTCAAATTGGCCGGCTAGCGTGCCTCCGCAACTTCCGGTAAATACCTCCACGGTATCTCCCGACCCACCATTGACTCCAATAAAAAGATTGTTGATGCTTCCGCTGCAGAAATTGTTCGTATTGGCAAAAACGCTCGTCGGCTTTTCAGGTAGGGGAATTACCTGTATAACCTTGGTGGTGTCACTGTAGCAGCCATTAGGGTCAGTGAAACTGTAAGTAATAGCTTTTATTCCTGGCCCTGCAGCAGATGGATCAAACAGCGCCGTCCCGTTCCCCTGATCAGTAATACCGGGCCCTGAAAAACTCCCGGATGGAGCATGATTACCGGTCAGCTGAACCGGGGTGGCATTTATGCAGTAAGTAGCATTGAGAGGTGAAAAATCGACAGTGGGTTTAGCCAACACATTCACCTGATATGTGGTGTCGTTGGCACATCCGTTGAAATCGATAACAGTATAAGTAATATTGTAAGGTCCGCCTACTCCGGCAGCGGCTGGATTAAAAATTGCCTGGCCTGTCAACAGGTCGGTGATACCTGGCCCGCTAAACTCGCCCAGCGGTGCAAAGTTCCCGGTGATAGTATCGGGAACTCCGTTGATGCAATAGTTGGCTTGAATGTCAGTAATAACGGCTACTGGCAGAGGATAAACTGTTACGTCGAGGAATGCCGTGTCGGCACAGGCGTTGGCATCGAAATAAAAGTAGTAAACTGTGTGGGTACCTACTCCAGCCTGCGCTGCATTAAAAGTAGCTGTACCATTGTTGTTGTCAGTTATGCCGGGACCTCCAAAATGACCAGCCGGTGCAAAATTACCTGTTAGAGCTATTGGGGGAGTGTTGAGGCAAGTATTGGGTGTCAGTCCGGTAAAGCTTACCGAGGGTAAGGGATTAACAGTGGTGGTCTTGACCATGGTGCTGGAGCATCCGTTGAGGGCCTGATAAGTATAGGAAATGTTGTAAGGCCCGCCTACTCCAGCCGTGGCAGGATTAAATTGTGCCGTTCCATTATTGAAATTGGCAATCCCAGGTCCTGAGAAAGTACCAAAGGGAGCAAAATTGCCGACGAGAGTTGCCGGGGGCATGTTGGGGCAGTAGTTCAGATCAAGCCCTGTAAAATCGACATTAGGAGCTTGATTGACCGTTGTGGTTTGCATGTAGGAGTTCTGGCAACCTGATGGATCGGTATAGGTAAAGGTTATAGTATGTGTTCCGGCACCAGCTGCTGAGGGGTCGAAAGTTGCTGTTCCGTTTCCGTTGTCAGTAATCCCTGGTCCTGAAAAAGTTCCTCCGGGGGCCATGTTGCCAATGAGCAGCGAACTGCTGCTGTTGGTGCAGTAGCTGCCCAGCAATCCCGAAAAGTTTACTTCCGGAAGATTATTAACGACGGTAGAAAGTGTTGCTGTGTTAGTGCATCCGTTGGGATCGGTATAGGTATAGGTGATGGTATAGGGACCGCCCACTCCAGCCAGGGAAGGATCAAAGACAGCCTGGCCAAAACCAATGTTTACAATGCCAGCTCCGCTGAAGTATCCTTCAGGTGCATGGTTGCCCGTCAGGATGGAAACATCACTATTCACGCAATAGGAAGGAAGCAAACCTGTAAAGCTTACATTAGGTAGACCGGTAACGCTGGTTTGTTTGGCAATGCTATTACTACAACCTTGAGGGCTGGTATAGGTGTAGGTGATAGAGTAGGGGCCACCAACCCCTGCAACTGAGGGGTTGAAAATACCCACTCCGCTGGATGAGGAAGTGATGCCCGGTCCCGAAAACCCTCCATAGGGGGCATTATTACCTGTTAGCTGGGCAGAGGGTTCATTAACGCAATAGGTGGTTTTCAATCCGGTGAAATTCACATAGGGCAGAGGATACACGGTGGTGTATTTCATGTCGTCATCAAAGCACCCATTGGCATCGGTGTAGGTATAGGTAATCAGATAAGGGCCTCCAGGGCCTGCGGCTGCAGGATTAAAGGTGGCGACTCCTGTTCCAAAGTCCGTAATACCCGGGCCGCTAAATGTCCCTCCCAACGGACTGCCGAGTAGGGTTGCAGGTGTGGCATCTTCGCAATATCCGCCCAATAAACCTGTAAAGGTAGCTGTGGGAACAGGATTTACGGAAACCTGTACTGCAACGCATTGCGAGAATCCACAGGCATTTTCCCAACGGGCATAGTAAGCCGTAGTGGTTGTAGGTGCCGTAATGGTGATGGGGTTGCCTATCCCCACAACCGTCTGACTCCCACAATAACCCTGGAACCATTTTACATAATCGCCGGTGCCGCCATTAACTGATAATGTGATTTGGCTTATGGTATTGATGCAGTAGACTGGGTTACTCACTGTAGCAGAAGTGGGTGCCTGCGGTGGATCGATGACAGTGATGGTAATGGAGTCGCAAGCCGAGGCACCACAGGAATTTTCCCACCACACGTAATAGGTGGTAGTAACATTGGGGGCATCGAGTGTGGCAGGTGTTCCCTGATAAATGTCAGGTCCATGGCAGCTTAAGCCCCATTTGAGCACATCTCCCGAACCACCTGTAGCTGTAAGTGTAATGGTACCGGGGTAATTGTAGCAAATGTCATTTATGTTGGATGTAACTGTAGTAACCGGCTGGGCCAGAGCTAGAGCCGTGATGGTTACCGACTGACAGGCCGATTGCCCGCAGGCCGATTCCCAGCGGGCATAGTAGGTGGTAGTGGTCTGCGGAGAGGGTAGGGTGACCGGATTGCCCGTAGCCAGGAGGGTGCCTCCACAAGCATCACTGTACCATCTCAAAACTTCACCACTACCTCCTATGGCTGTTAAGGTGATTTGCCCGGTATTGGCACACACAGTGTTTTGACTGGCTGTGACCCCGGCAGGAGCTACAGGCAATGGTAGAACATTAACAGTCAGTGATAGGCAAGATGTATTTCCGCATTGAGTCTCCCACCGGGCCCAATAAGTGGTAGTAATTTCTGGGGTAGGAATCACCAGGCTGGTTCCGGTTCCTATCAGGGTGTCTCCGCAACTACCAGTGTACCAGGCTAATGTCTGGCCTGAACCTCCTATGGCTGTTAGTGTAATATTATTGGGATCGTCGGCGCAGAAGTTATTTCGGTCGCTCAGCAGGGCTACCGGCGGAGTGGGTAAAGGATAAACATAATCGACCACAAAGCTGGTATCCTTGGTACAGCCTTTGGCATCCGTCAGGCTTAAATTGTAAGTACCGCTGGGAATGTTGGTAACGATAGGGGTAGTAGCTCCGTTTGACCAGGACCATGAATAAGGAGGTGTGCCTCCGGCTGCCTGAGTGGCAATGCTGCCGTCGGTGCCGCCTTCGCAAGAAACCGGTGTAATTGTAGGCGCTATGTATATCTGGTATTCACGCAGGCGGGCAAGCATCATATCTTGAGCTCCCTGGCTACTCAGGGTAACCCCAGCCAGAAAGAAGCTGTTCTCGAACGAACCAGTGTATAGAACCCTACCTAACGCGTCTGTGGTAACCGACCAACCCTCTTCATTGCCATTGCCTCCAATCTGTCGGGCCATAGACCAGATGCCTGAATCATCAAGACGGGCCACAAAGGCATCGCTCCCGCCCGCGCTGGTAAGACCTATTGTCCCGAATTGTGCAGTAGTAACAAATCTACCGGTTATATAAATGTTTCCCAATGAACTAAAAGCCAGGCTATTGGCTTTATCGTTACTGTTTCCTCCAGCACTTGTGGCAAAAAGTACCGTGCCACCTGGCGTCATTTTTAAGACAAAAATATCTGTCCCTCCAGCGGAAGTAAGTGTGTAGCTTCCAAAGTTGGCCGTCCCGGAAAACGTCCCTGCAATGAACATATTACCGGCTTCATCGGTAATTATGCCCGCAGGGATGTCATCTCCAGAGCCTCCGGCCTGATAAAGGCTTTTAGTCGTTCCATAGCGACTGAAAACTGCCACAAATATATCGTTCCCTCCCTGGCTGGTAATGCTAAGAGAACCGAAGGTGGCAGTATTCTGGAAAGTCCCTGTAACCATGATATCGCCGTTGATTGCTTGGCTTATGCCGGTGGCCCTGTCGGGTGAGGCACTTCCACCGGAAGAAACCCACTCAAGATTACCGCTATTACTGTAACGGGCCACGAACACATCTTCGCTTCCTGAGCTATTCAGTGTAAAACCCTGAAATCCAGCTATGCCTTGATAATATCCGGCAACATAAACACTGCCGCTGGCATCTGCATCAATGGCCAGGGCTTTATCTTCGAAAATACCACCCCCGGTTTGCACCCATTGTAGTGTTCCACTGGAGGAATATCGGGCCACAAAGACATCGCTTTCACCCTGGGAAAAAACCTGCTGGGGTCCAAAATAGGCCATCACGCGGAAAGACCCGGCCAGGTAGATATTTCCCAGGCTATCAAAAGCCAGGCCCCCAGGCTCATCATCTAAAGAGCCTCCGATTTGTTTCACCCATTGTAGAGTCCCCAGGTTGTTGTATTTAGCCAGGAAAAGGTCGAGTCCTCCGTTACTGGTCAGGGTCGTAGATCCAAAGGTGGCTGAACCCGAAAAAGTACCGTATACATAAAAGTTGGAAGCAGCATCTGTCCGTATGAAACGACCTGCGTCGTTGCCAATGCCACCTCCGCTGCGTGCCAGGTTCCAGGCTGAAGTATCGCGACCGAAAACAAGGGCCGGAGGCTCAGCTATGCTGAAAGTATGGCGAAAACGACAGTTGTTTGCATCTCTTACCGTTACCGAATAATTCCCCGGGGCTAAACCTGTAATCGAGGAGGTGTTATCTCCATTGTTCCATGTAAAAATATAGGGTTCCGTCCCGCCAGTTGCCACAAGGTTTATCGAGCCATCGGCAACTCCCTGGCAGGAAGCATTTTGCTTGATGGCGGTTACACTCAGCTCACAGGCATTAGGCGTCCACTGCCAAAGATCTTTCAAATATCCGGTAGCATTGTCACCTCCGCAGGTTATGTAAGCGCTGTTGCCAATCACAAAATAGGCCATGTTTTCCCGGGGAAGGGCAGGTAGGTCAGTTTTTTGGGTCCATAGACCTGATACCGGATTAAATTCCCAAAGGTCTTTTTTTAAGTTTACACCGTCGTCACCTAATGCCACATATCCTTTCCCATTGAGGGCAAAACCAGCTGCTCCGCTGCGGCTGCTCCCAGTCAGCGAGGCTATAGCGGTCCAGGTGTCTGAAAGCCGGTCGTAACGGTAAAAATCATTCTTGTAAGTTCCGCTGTAGCCTGTTCCCAGGTAACCACTCATGCCGATTGCAAAAGCGGTTGCATAAATACGTCCCTGGCCTGGGTAGGTGGCCCGGGCTGTCCAGGTGTGTGTGGAGGGATTGTATTCATAAAAATCTTTTCTATAGGCTCCATCATATCCAGTGCCCACATAGGCTCTGTCTCCAATCACCATGGCCACGCTTCCCTGTCGGGCTCCACCAGCGAAAGCAGTCCTTGAGGTCCATGTATTGGTTGATGGATTATATTCCCAGTTGTCTCCTAAAAAACCTCCATTGTACCCGGTAAGCACGTATCCTTTTCCGTCAATGCCAAAAGCAGTTGCGTAGGCACGGGCGGGCCCTGGAAGGTCAGCTACCTGGGTCCATGTGTCTGTAGCCGGGTCATATTCCCAAAAATCTTTGCGATAAATCCCGTCAAAACCTGTTCCCACATAGGCTTTGCCTCCGGCCTCGAAGGCTACCGGACCCTTGCGTGCGCTGCCCCCAAATGGACTTCGGCCGACCCAGGTGTCTTGCCCCCAGGCATTTGCAACATATAAAAGAATTGCAAGTACAAACAAAAACTTGCTCAATAACTGTTTTTTCATGGTTTGTCGGTTAAAGCGGATTCTGACGGAATAACTCCCATGGAATCAAGTTCCTGCTGACTTATGGCAGGAGGTATAATATTGTTTCGTAATTTCTTGACAACTAATTGGGCTATTCGGCTGGCCTGCAAACTATCTGAAAAGGATATTTTCCTTCCAATGGATGGTATAAATGGTTGATTAATAAAAGGTTTATCTTTTTTCAAAATTCGATATCCCCAACCTTTCTTATCAACCCGATATACCTGAATTGCAAGGCTGTCAGTGGTCTTATCGTTTTTTGGCAGGGGCCGATTGCCCATGGGTTGACAACCTCCATACCCCCACAAAAAAATGAAAATCCATCCCCAGCGAAAGCTCATTGTTGGTCCAGTAAAAATAAATTCTGTCAAATTTAGTAAGTTTTAATGGTTTCTTTTAACCGATGAGTTAATGACCATATAAAAGCATCCGATGTTGCATTTTGTACCTCAAGGTTGCTGATATTATTCCAGGGGTTCGTAGGTGTAGTCGTAGCGCAGATACTGGGGGGCTGAGGCATAGGCCGGACCGGTAATCACTTTCTGCTGAACCAGCCTGTCGTTTTCATCATACATACGAATAATTTCGCTGAAAAGACTTCCATCGGCCAGCCTGGTGATTTCACGCATCAAGCGCCCTTGGTCATCATACACTGATTCAATCCTTTTTTCCGGTGCTCCGGCGACCTTTTCTCTGGCCCCGAGTACCTGTTCTCCATTTCTAGCTAAAATTTCAAACTCCTGTATTGCATCTCCTTCACTATTGAAAACGATGGTCTTTACCAACTGTCCTTCAGGTGAATATTCATAAACCGTTCTGGAAAATTCTTCTTCTTTTTCCTCGATTTTTTCTACTAGAACCCCCTTTTTATTGTATATCATCTTTTTTTCTGCGGAGATGCCTTCGCCAGGTATTTCGGTGTACTCCCTTATAAGTAAATGACCCTCATACTCTTTGCGGACGATTTCTTCCGTTTCGTTTTCATCGGTTATTCTTCGGGTTTCTGTCAGAAGGCCTTCGGTATTGTAGCGATAAATCTCCCTGTCGTTGGAACTATCGGCGTAGAATATGATTTTTTTATCAATTTTTCCGTCGGATTTATAATGTGTTTCTTCCCGAAACGAGAACTCCTGTCCTGGATCGGTTTCAGTATAGACGGATAAACGACCGGCCTCGTCATACTGCCAGTTCATAATATACTCAGGCTCACCGAGCGAGTCGTACTGGCACTCAAAAATTTTGTATCCCCTGGCATCAAAATGTTCCTCAACCACAGGCATGCTTATATATTCCTGTTCGGGAAGAAATTCGGCCCCCCGGAAAACGGTTCGGGTTACTTTTAGTTTGTAGGCTTGCGACATGGGTTTTTGCTGTAAAATTAGTGATTATTGCCTGCCGGGCAATATTTTTAGAATCTCCTTTCTCATTTATCTATTTTTGCCTCTCATTCATTACACCAAACTTTAACTTGTTTTCTCTATGAAAAAGTATCAATTTCACTTCATTATGTCATTTTTTATACTCCTGTGGGCCAATTCGTGCGGAGATAGCAAAAAGCTGGTTTATCCCGAAACCCGTAAAGTGGATTCTGTAGATGAGTACTTTGGAGTCAAAATTTCCGATCCTTATCGTTGGCTCGAAAATGACACCTCGGCTGAGACGGTGGAATGGGTTAAGGCTCAAAATGAAGTTACTCAGAAATACCTTTCGGCTATTCCTTTCCGTCAGGCGCTTAAGAATTACTACACAAGCATCTGGGATTATCCAAAGTATGGAGTTCCTTTTAGTAAGAAAAATCTCTACTTTTATTTTAAGAACGATGGCATGCAAAACCAAAGCGTGCTGTACGTTCAGGAAGGATTGGATGGTGAGCCCAGGGTATTGCTCGATCCCAACAAGCTGTCGGCTGATGGAACCACTGCCCTGGCTTCTCTTGCTGTGAGTAAGGACGCGCGTTACCTTGCTTATTCCATCGCTAAGGCAGGAAGCGACTGGAATGAAATTTTTGTGCTCGATATTGCCACGGGCAAAACGCTTCCTGACCATATCCAATGGGTGAAATTTTCCGGGATGGCATGGAAGGGCGATGGGTTTTATTACAGTCGCTACGATGCACCTGCCCCGGGTCGTGAGCTCTCCAAGAAAAATGAAAATCAAAAGGTCTTTTATCACAAGTTGGGAGATGATCCCCAAAACGATGAGCTGGTATGGTCCGACTCTGAGCATCCACTGCGCACTTTTGGGGCATCGGTAACCGATGATGAACGTTTTCTGATTATCAGCGAAAGCGAATCCACCTACGGCAATATTCTTCATGTTAAAGATCTGTCACGCCCAGGCTCTCCTTTTGTTCAAATTGGTGATAGTTTTGAATATGAATACCATGTGGTAGATAATATAGACAATAACCTGCTGGTACTCAC
Source organism: Bacteroidales bacterium (assembly GCA_049969475.1). Taxonomy (GTDB): domain Bacteria; phylum Bacteroidota; class Bacteroidia; order Bacteroidales; family TTA-H9; genus UBA2030. The sequence continues at coordinate 60,976 of JBMFOU010000006.1, forward strand.
CAACTATATGGCCCCCCGGCGCAAGGCCCTGCTGATTGATGCCACAAATGCCAGCCCTTCTGGATGGAAAACTATTATCCCTGAAAAAGAACAGGTGCTGGAAGGTATTTACCTGGCCAACGGAAAGATTATCGGCCTTTATATGCAGGATGCCTGTCACCACGCCTATGTTTACGATCAGAGCGGCCGTCAAACGGGAGAACTGGCCCTGCCAGGCATCGGTACGCTAAGCGGTTTCAGTAGTGAAAAGGATAAGGATGTGGCCTTCTATGCTTTCACCTCTTATACTTTTCCAACCACGATCTATAAATATTCGGTAAGCAATAATACCAGCGAGGTTTTCCGCAAACCTGAGATTCGGTTTAATCCTGATGATTTCGTAACGGAACAGATTTTTTTCCAGAGCAAGGACGGTACCAGGGTTCCAATGTTCCTGACTTATAAAAAGGGTCTTACCAGGGATGGAAATAATCCGGCCTTACTATACGGATACGGTGGATTCAACATCAGTCTTACCCCTTCGTTTAGCATTGCTGTAATACCTTTCCTTGAAAATGGGGGCATTTATGCAGTTGCTAATCTCAGAGGGGGAGGCGAGTATGGTGAGGAGTGGCACCAGGCCGGTACCCGTCTTAATAAGCAGAACGTTTTCGATGATTTTATTGCGGCGGCCGAATATCTCGTACAGAATAAATATACTTCTCCTTCGCGCCTGGCCATTAACGGTGGAAGTAATGGCGGGCTGCTAATCGGCGCTGTGCTCAACCAGCGTCCCGACCTCTTTGCCGCAGCTGTGCCCGAAGTGGGTGTTATGGATATGCTACGTTATCACCGCTTTACTATTGGCTGGGCCTGGGCCAGCGACTATGGAACCTCCGAAGAAAGTGAGGAAATGTTCCGCTACTTGCTCAGCTATTCTCCTCTGCATAACATTAAGCCCGGGACAAAATATGCGGCCGTAATGGTCATGACTGCCGATCATGACGATAGAGTAGTGCCCGCCCATTCATTCAAATATGCGGCTACCCTCCAGGCCGCTCAGGGAGGCGATGCTCCCGTACTCATCCGCATTGAGGAAAAAGCGGGTCATGGAGCTGGGAAGCCTACGGCCAAGGTTATCGAAAATGTAACGGATAAGTTCGCCTTTATCATGTATAACCTGAAAATGAATCCTTCTCTCAAATGATAATTCTTCTTCTGATTTGGGCTCATTGCTTCCGGTAACAGATAGCATTTGCTAAAAAAAGTCAGGCTTCTCATAGATTACTTCAATGAAATGAGTAGGCGAAGTGGCTGCAATGAGGCTGCTTCGCCTGCTTATCTGTTAAATAGAAGTTTATGATAATCAAATCCTTTCTGAGTGCATTTCTGTCGTCTGGGTTCATATTTTTAATTATTCGGCCAAGGTACTTTATAACGACTATGTTTATGAGCAACATTAACGGGATGACCCCGTGATACCAATAATGCCTGGTTGTTGGATGTTTAGTTATATTTCGGTAAGAATGACACCTTATGGTCTGATTTTTAAGATGCAAAGCATAGTTGCATAATTGTTCGTCAAGGTTCCGAGGCTTTCATTATTTTCGCAGACCTAACAGAATTCAAAAATGATGAGGAAGAAATTACTTACTCTGACTATTGGGCTGGTTATCGGAGTATTGGGAACAGCCCCTGCTGCTTATGCTCAACAGGTTAATAATCTGGCGGCTTCTGACAGCCTTACCCTCACACTGCAGCAGGTAGATAGTATTTCGCAATTCTTACCTGTAATGTACAGCAATAAGGGCTGCGGCAGATGTGTAACCGCTGCGCGGTACTTTGACGAGAAGAAAATTCCTAACCTTAAACTCGACCTGGCCATTCAGCCCAACGGGCAAGTTATGTACCAACTGGCGTCAAGGGCGGCAGGAAAGCCCAACATTGCCATCATGTATCCTGTAGTTGCTTACAAAGGTGTGGTGTATTACGGAGAATATCCGCTTAATGAATTCCTTGAGAAATTTTCAGCATCTTATCAAAGCTCTGCCAAACAATAATCCTGATTCCTTACGTTTTTATGGATGGGCGGTTCCGCCCGTGTTTTGCTTAAAATTATTTTATGAAATCTTTCAAGTTTTCTACAATTCTGATAATTAACCTGCTATTTTGCTTCTTTTCCGGGGCGCAGACTGCCTTATATCAATGGCGTGATCATTTGCCTTATTCCAAAGGAATTGCCATAGAGCTCATCAATCAGAGCCTTTGGACGGCCACTCCTTATGGTTTGTTTTACTACGATCCGCAGTATCAGAGTATTTCGCGGCTTAATAAGGTAAACGGCCTCTCGGATGTAGGTATTGCCGACATGGTTTACAGTGAAACATATAAAACCCTGGTGGTGGCTTACTCCAACACGAACCTCGATCTGGTGAAGGAAGGACGGGTAGTGAACCTGAGTGATATTAAACGTAAACCCATTCTTGGAAATAAAGTCATTAACCGCATTACGCTGCGCGACAAACTGGCTTATCTTTCCTGCGGTTTTGGTATCGTAGTAGTCGATATCGATCGCGAGGAAATAAGAGACACGTGGTACATAGGGCCGGATGGGGCCTTTATTAACGTGCTGGATATTACTTTCGACGATACCTATTTCTATGCCGCTACAGCCGAAGGAATTTATCGCGCTGAAATAAGCAACCCCTTTCTCTCGTTCTATGGTTCATGGGAGAAAATGACCCAGGTACCGGTACCCAATGGCCGCTACAATGTCATCCGTTATTTCGATGGCCGACTGGTGGTAAATAACAACAATCCGGCCTATAACGATGATACCATTTTCATTTTTAACCAGGCTACTCAGGAGTGGAGCAAGCTGAATGTTTATAATAATCCTGATTGTTACCGTATCAGCGTAAGAGGCGATAAAATTGTGCTGGCCTTCGAGTCTGCCATTCACGTATATGGGCCGGGTATGAAATTTCAGCTTGTATCTTTCGCCCCTTCAGGCATGTCTGTATTACCCAGGGATGGGGTGTTTGATAAGGAGGGTAATTTCTGGTATGCCGATGCCCGCTGGGGACTGGTGAAGACCTGGGGCGATGGCTGGAACGGCGAAGCCTACACACCCAATGGTCCCTATTCGGTGAATGTATTCGATATGGACATGGCTGGAAACTCCTTGTGGGTTGCTTCTGGTGGAAGAAAAGGCACCTGGGAAGCCCTTTATATGAAAGATGGTGTTTATCATTACGATGGGACACAATGGAATAACTACAACCGAACCAATACCCCATCTTTCGATTCAATCATGGATATGGTTTGTGTGGCTGTTGACCCGAAAAATCCTGCCAGGGCTTTTGCGGGGAGTTGGGGCCAGGGTTTGCTGGAGTTTAATGAAAACGGCCTTCACAAAGTTTGGGACGAGACCAATAGCACGCTCGAGGGTTTTGTGGCTGCGCCCAAGATGATTACCATAAGTGGGGTGGCTTTTGATGAGCAAAACAACCTTTGGGTTGCCAACAGCGGAGCTCTTACAGGGCTTCATCGCATGAGTCCCGATGGCACTTGGAAGGCTTTCCCTCTGGGCGGGAGTGCTTCGGGCCTCGACTTGGGTAATATGATGGTGGACAGGGTCGGTCAAAAATGGATTCTGCTTCGTAAAGACCATAGCGTTCTTGTTGTGAACGAAAAAAACACCCAGGGTCCTATTTATAAAATCCTGACCTCTGCTGCGGGTAATGGGGCATTACCGGGAAACCGGGTCTTTAGTTTTGCCAGCGATCTCGATGGAGCTGTTTGGCTAGGTACCGATGCCGGCGTAGCTGTAATCTATAACCCTTCCGCCATTTTTAGTGGAAGTGGTTTCGATGCCCAGCGTGTCTTGATAGAACAAGATGGATATGTGCAATATCTGCTTGAAAATGAAACTGTAACCGCAATAGCCATTGACGGGGCCAACCGTAAGTGGATGGGTACTGAAAAAGCCGGGGTTTTTCTTTTTTCGCCTGATGGCACCAAGGAGATTTATCATTTTACAGAAGATAATAGTCCATTGCTGTCTAATTCTATTATTGATATAGCCATTGCAGGCGATGGGGAGGTTTTTATCGCCACCTCAGCGGGAATCGTCGGATTTAAGGGCGATTCTCCCTCTCCCAGCGGAGATACCAGCGAAGTGTATGCCTACCCCAATCCGGTCAGGCCTTCGTATGACGGCCCCATAGCTATCAAGGGTTTACCCCGAAATACTGATGTAAAAATTGCCTCTCTTAGTGGTAAACTGGTTTACCATACAGTGGCCAATGGCACACAGGCCGTATGGAACGGTCGAGATTACGACGGTAAGCGCGTTCAAAGCGGGGTTTACCTTGTATTTGTGGCCAATGAAGACGGTTCAGAAACCGTAGCAACTAAAATTCTTTTTATCAATTAGTTTCTGCTTGATATTTATATTCGCAAAAATTAGAGCTAACCTTCCTTAGGGTATGGATTGAACACAACTTTACCCAGCTACTTTTTGTTACTACTGAAGCTTTGTTGTAATTTGCAGTATGCGAAAATTTGGCATCAGCGCTTCAGGTTTTATTACCCGTAGGGGCCTCTCGGCCTATGCTTATGCGCGACAGGTGATACGTGTGCGAACCACTATCAAGCATTTGATAAGGGATATACTAATTATTACCCTCGGAGTTTTTTCAGCAGGGTTTGGCCTGAAAGGATTTCTTTTGCCTAATTCTCTGATCGATGGCGGAATTACGGGTGTATCACTTATTATCAACCGCCTCACATCGCTTGATCTTGGGCTTTTGGTAATAATAATCAATATCCCTTTTATATGGCTGGGCTACCGCCAGGTAAGCAGGGTTTTTGGGATCCGAAGCGGATTGGCCATTGTCGGGCTTTCGCTGGTGTTGGCGTTCGTGGATTTTCCAATCATCACCCACGACCGGCTTCTGATTTCCGTGTTTGGAGGCTTTTTTCTGGGAGCTGGTATTGGTTTGGCTGTAAGGGGTGGGGCGGTTATTGACGGAACGGAGGTATTGGCCGTTTACCTTACCAGGGGCTCTGGCCTCACCATCGGCGACTTCATCCTTCTTTTCAATGTCATCCTCTTCTCTATTGCTGCCTGGCTCTTCGATGTAGAAACAGCCCTCTATTCTATTCTGATTTATCTGGCTGCCAGTAAAACCGTGGATTATATTGTAGAAGGCGTGGATGAGTACCTGGGGGTTATGATTATCTCCCCTCATTCGGATGAAATTCGGGAAATGATCGTAAAAAAGTTAGGAAAAGGGGTTACCGTTTTTTGCGGTAAACGGGGCTATACCCGTAAAAGTCTGCAGCCCGCTAACATTGAAATCGTTTATACGGTTATCACCCGTCTCGAGGTGGGCCGTCTTCGTAAGGAAATCGAACAAATTGACCCTAACGCCTTTATTGTCATCAACAACGTGAAAGATGCCGTGGGTGGCATGATTAAACAAAAAACTATCGCCCATTAATCGGGTTAAACCTCTTTAATTTACATTTATCTTACTTTTGCACCAAGGTCGGTCTGGCTCTGCTTCACACATGCTGACAAAAGGCTGTCCTTATTGCTTTAACCAAACTTTTTGCAAACTCATGAGAAACCGTCTGATTTTCAGCTTTTCCTTAATTTTGTTTTTGCTGGCATTTGCATCGTGCGAGACCGATTTCGACGTAAATGCAAATTATAAGGATATTACAATTGTATACGGAATCCTCGATCCCTCCAGTCAAACCCAGTATCTTCGTATTAACAAGGCGTTTCTCGGTCAGGGCGATGCTTTGCAATATGCTCAGAATGCCGACAGCATTAATTACGATACAGCTGTCATTTTTGCAAAAATCGATGAATTAAAGGGGGATGCCGTTCAGCAAAGCATATTTCTCAAGCCCCGATGGATTCAGCGGAGCGACGACCCTTCCAGCCCCTTCTACAACCCTCAATTCCCCTATGTCCTGGTTTATGAAGGAAAGTTTCCGGTACCCGCAGCCATTGCCGGCGCCGACACCGTCTGGATAAATACTGACCACCAATACCGCCTGGAGGTTCACAATAAGAAAACGGGCAAAGTGGTTTCTTCCACTACTGTCATGGTGAAAGACTTCAACATCTCCCGGCCTCTGTACAATCCAAGCAAGCCCTTCATAAAAATTCTCAATAAAGACAATCAGAATACTGTAAAATGGAGGGCTGCCGTAAATGGTCGGCGTTTTCAGGCAGTTTATAGGTTTTATTACAAGGAATTCAGCGGAGCCTTCGATACTTCTTTTCATTCGGTAGACTATCAGCTGGGAATTGTAAAAAGTCAGCGCATCGATGGCACTGAGGACCTGGAAATTACCTTCTCCGGAACTTCATTCTATAAGTTTCTGGGTTCTGTCATACCGGCCAATCTTCAGGTTAAAAGAATTCCTTGGAAGATGGACCTAATTATTGCCGTAATCCCGGACGATTTCAATATTTATCTTGAGGTGAATGAGCCCAGTTCGAGTATCGTGCAGGAAAGGCCTGAATTCACCAATATTACCAATGGTTATGGCCTTTTTACCAGTCGTTTTGTTAAAAAACGTACTTTTAATATCGACACCGAGATGGCCAGCGATATCCGCAACTATTTCCAGAGTATTGATGGAAGCTTTATTACCCATCCATGAGTTCCCAATAAATCTTCCAGACATGGTTTTTATGGATTCGATTCACTCGGTAACCAGGCATCTCTATATTATTGCTAACAGACAATATCGGTTTTAATATTACTGACTTTGCCATTTCTGCCTCGGTCGGCTTGCCCGGGCTCGTGACAAGGGCATTGGCATTCCATGGGGATAATTACTACCTGTTGTCTCTGACAACCCGATGAGCTTGCCATTTTGTCAGAGTTTAATGTTGTGACCAATATCGCTCTACTTTATTATAAATCAAATGGTTGATTCGATTTGCGATAGGATTCTTTTTTAATACAGACCTTTGGCATAATGCTTGAGCCGACATGACAGCCTTTTGAAAGTTATTTGAATAAACCATAAAATTTGAAAAACAATGAGCAAGATTATAGGAATTGACCTTGGGACAACCAATAGCTGTGTTGCCGTGATGGAAGGCAACGAGCCTGTAGTTATACCCAACAGCGAAGGACGCCGCACTACGCCTTCGGTCGTAGCCTTTACCGATAGCGGCGAACGCAAAGTGGGTGATCCTGCCAAACGTCAGGCCATCACCAATCCTAAGCGTACCATCTTCTCCATCAAACGTTTCATGGGCGAAACCTATGACCGCGTTACCAAGGAAATCGAACGAGTGCCCTACAAGGTTGTGAGGGGCGATAATAATACTCCCCGTGTGGTTGTTGACGACCGCCAATATACGCCCCAGGAAATCTCGGCTATGATTCTTCAGAAAATGAAGAAAACGGCTGAAGATTATCTGGGACATGAAGTAACCGAAGCAGTAATCACCGTACCTGCCTATTTTAGTGATTCGCAACGTCAGGCTACCAAAGAAGCCGGCGAAATAGCAGGGCTGAAGGTTCGTCGTATCATCAACGAACCCACGGCAGCTGCCCTGGCCTATGGCCTCGACAAAAAACATAAAGATCTGAAAGTGGCCGTTTATGATTTGGGGGGGGGTACTTTCGATATTTCCATCCTCGAATTGGGTGATGGAGTATTTGAAGTAAAATCGACCAATGGTGATACCCACCTGGGTGGCGACGATTTCGACCAGGAAATCATCAACTGGCTGGCCGACGAGTTTCAGCGTGAGGAAGGAGTGGATCTTCGCAAAGATCCCATGGCTCTGCAGCGTCTGAAAGAAGCTGCTGAAAAAGCTAAAATAGAATTGTCGAGCTCGAGTGAGACAGAAATTAACCTTCCTTATATTATGCCAGTGGATGGGGTACCCAAGCATCTGGTGAAAAAACTCACCCGCGCTAAATTCGAGCAATTGATTGACCACCTGGTGCAGCGTACCGTAGAGCCCTGCCGCAAGGCCCTGCAGGATGCCGGCCTGAAACCCTCTGATATTGATGAAGTAATTCTGGTGGGTGGTTCTACCCGTATTCCCATGGTGCAGAAATTGGTAGAAAATTTCTTCGGTAAGACTCCGTCCAAGGGTGTTAACCCCGACGAGGTAGTTGCTGTAGGTGCCGCTATTCAGGGGGGGGTTCTTACCGGCGAGGTGAAGGATGTGCTTCTGCTCGATGTAACTCCTCTGTCGCTGGGTATAGAAACCTTGGGTGGTGTGTTCACTAAACTGATAGAAGCCAACACTACCATTCCCACCCGTAAATCGGAGATTTTCTCTACGGCATCCGACAATCAAACCAGTGTTGAAATTCATGTGCTGCAGGGCGAGCGTCCTATGGCTCGCGACAACAAAACCATCGGTCGTTTCTTCCTCGATGGAATACCACCTGCCCCTCGTGGGGTACCGCAGATCGAAGTAACTTTCGACATCGACGCAAATGGTATTCTGCATGTTTCGGCCAAAGACAAGGCTACAGGTAAATCGCAAAGCATACGCATCGAGGCTTCTACGGGCCTTACCGAAGAAGAAATCAAACGTATGAAAGCCGAAGCCGAAGCCAATGCCGAAGCTGACCGTAAGGCCCGCGAGGAAGTCGAAAAACTCAACCAGGCCGATAGCCTTATCTTCCAAACCGAAAAACAGCTCAAGGAGTACGGAGATAAAATCCCGGCCGACAAAAAGGCCGCCATCGAGAGAGCACTCAATGAGCTGAAAGAAGCATACAAGTCGCGTAATATTGCTCAGGTGGATGCTGCTATGAATCGGATGAATCAGGCCTGGCAGGCTGCCAGCGAAGAGATGTACCGCGCTACCCAGGCAGGTGCCCAGCAGGGACCTAACCCCGGAAACACCGGTGGCAATAAAGGCGATGGCCCCGTAGAAGATGCTGACTTTGAAGAAGTTAAATAATGCTTAACCTTTTATTATAACCTAAGAGGCTGTTTCGGATCGCTGGGACAGCCTCTTGCTTTTTTATTCTTTAGTAAACATTCATAATTGGGTAATATTATTATTCAAAGCTTTTATGCCATGAATATTTAAAATGAATCCCCTTGGGCTTGCTTTGTATGCGAGCATGCAAAAACAGGACATATGCCTGAGTATGCCTGCCAGCTTTTTTTATGAATGCCCTCCATGTAATAGCTTTATTACCCGCCAAACAGGGATGATTGTTGCCCTTGTTGGTCATCTCTCCTCCCATACAACCAAAAGTTTCCCTTTCATGATTTCTAGTTAGTGGGTGTGCAGGGGGGTATCTAGAATGATTACAAATTACTATAGATAATTGTATGTTAACATCCTATTAACAAAATGATTTCTACGACTTATAGGATATTTGTAAAATATTTAAAAGATTAGATATTATGAGACCAAATCCAATTTTTCTTGTATTGCTCGCCGTAGGTTCCATGATTTTATTTATGAATTTTTCAGGCGAAGGCGGTTTGAAGTATCCCACAGGTGCACCTGCAGGATATACAGGTTCTCCGGGTGATGGCATGAATTGCACATCTTGTCATGGGGGAACAGCTTCCAACACTTCCGGAATTATAAGCACCGATATTCCTCCAACAGGTTATGTTGCAGGTATGACTTACAATATAACCGTATCTTTTTCGGGCACAGGGAAAAAAGGTTTTGAGCTTTCTCCCCAAAAAACCACGGGTGAGCAGGTGGGAACGCTTATTGCAGGAACAGGATCTCAGGTGCTTTCCAGTGGTAAATATATTACACATACTCAGGCTTCGAATGCCACTACTGCTACATGGACCTTTCAATGGCAGGCACCGTCTCAACCAGGGATGGGACCGGTAACTTTTTATTTAGCCCATGTAATTAAGAAACCCAATGTTTTCTTGAGTAACCTTACAGTAAATGAGAATTACCATGTAGGAATTGATGAAAATAAGACGACTTGCACAATGAATGTTTCGCCCAATCCTGCATCCGACAGGGTAAAAGTAAGTTTACAACTTCCTAAAGAGGAGGTAGGGAATCTTTCGCTTATTGCATTAGATGGAAGCGTTCAGGAAATTCTTTATACAGGGATTTTCAAACAGGGTTCCAACGATATTGCTCTTATTCTCTCAGACCATCTCAAGTCCGGTTTATACATACTAAAGTTGCAAACAGGTAGTTATAATTATATATCTAAAATTATTATTAATAAATGAACACTAAACATCTTAAGATCATCGCTTTTTTCTTTTTAGCTTTCATTGTTATGGAAGCTTGTAAACACTCATCCAGCGATGTCCCTGGGCCTGGGCCTGGGCCGGATACAACCTTGACAAGTGGGGGCTGTAATCCTGATACTGTGTATTTTGTCAATACAATTTTACCCCTCTTACAGTCGAATTGTGCCATGTCGGGTTGCCACGATGCTGCCTCTCATAAAGGGGGGGTAATCATGACTGATTATCAAAATATTATAAATACTGGTAAGGTTAAAGCGGGTAACCCAACCGACAGCAAGTTGTATAAAGTGATCATCAAAACGGATAACGAACGCATGCCACCTCCACCTATGGCTGCCTTTACCAGCGAACAAATTGCAAAAGTCAGGAAGTGGATAGAACAGGGGGCCAAGAATAATCGATGCACTGAGACCCAATGCGACTCAGTCAATGTTTCATTTGCCTCTCATGTTTTCCCGATTATTCAGACCCAATGCATGGGTTGTCATGGTGCAACCAATCCTTCAGGAGGTATTTCGCTTACCAATTACCAACAAATAGCGGCTGTGGCTGTGAATAACAATAAATTACTAGGAACCATCAAACATCTTCCGGGTTATGTGGCCATGCCTCCGAGCGGTAAATTGGATAATTGCAGTATTGCTAAAATTTCAAAATGGATAAGTGATGGTACGCCAAACAATTAAAAAGAACTTCAAGCCATCTTTTGCCACTTATTTGGCCCTTGGTTTTATCATGATTGCCTTCTCTTCATGCTATTATGACAAGGAAGAAGAGTTGTATCCCCCTGTGACCCAGTGCGACACGACTAACGTTGGTTATCAAGCCACACTGGTGCCTCTTATGAAAGCCAATTGCAATGCTTGCCACAATTCCTCAGCCCCCTCAGCAGGCATTGCCACCGATAATTACCAGGGACTAAAAGCTATTGCTCTGAATGGTAAGCTCTATGGAAGTATTGCACACCTCAGTGGCTACAGCCCCATGCCCAAGGGAGGTAACAAACTGAGTGAATGCGATATTTTGAAAGTTAAAACCTGGATAAATGCCGGTGCACCTGAGAATTAATCAGCCGTTTAACATTTAAAACCTTTTATCATGAAAAATTGGGGAAAAATAATTTTAATTCTCGGCATTGTGGGTCTTGTGGCGGCTTTTCTTGTATATAAGTTTGTTTATAATAAGCCTCATACAGACTACGCCAAAGCCAAACCTGAGGTAGTAGAGGAAGCCAGCGTTTGTTTTGATGAGTTTGTGAATAATCGCACAGAGGCAGAACAAAAGTACAACGGTAAAGTTGTACAGCTTACCGGGCCTTTTACTCGCTGGGAACAGAATGACTCATTGCTGGTATTGGTTTTTGTTTTCAATCAAGGGGATTTTGGGGATGAAGGCATTCGCTGTACCCTATTGCCTGGTATTGATACAGCCTCTCTTAATGTAAAACCCGGAATGCAGTTAACGGTGAAAGGGTTGCTTACAGGCTACAATGAGACCGATGTTATTTTGGAGAATTGTTCAATCGTTAAACCTTAAATTTAAAAGTCGATGAAAAAAATCCTTTTTGTTTTAGCAGTCATAGTTCTTGCATCTATTAGTGCAGAGGCGCAAAAATATATCACCAAAACTGGTAAAATTCGGTTTTTTAGCGATGCTCCTATGGAAAAAATAGAAGCAGTTAATAACCAGGTAAATGCAGCCCTTGATATTGCTACGGGTGATATGGTGTTTAAAGTCCTTATCAAATCTTTTGTTTTTGAAAAGGCACTCATGCAAGAGCATTTCAACGAGAACTACATGGAATCCGACAAGTTTCCCAATTCTACTTTTAAAGGAAAAGTTACCAATATTTCGGAGATGGATTTTAGTAAAGATGGTAAGTATAATGCTCAGGTAGAAGGTACGCTTACCATACATGGGGTGAGTCAGCCAATAAAAACGACCGGAGTTCTTGAATCCAAGAATGGAAAAATTCACGGCACCTCAGTATTTACAATCAAGGTAAGGGATTACGACATTAAAATTCCTTCGGCTGTTGTTAAAAATATTGCTGAAACCCTTGAGATAACTGTGGATGTAATACTTGAAAAACTGGACAAATGAGAAAAATTTTAAAATATTTCATAATTATCCTGGCTTTTGTGCTTCCCTTGGGAGCTATGGCTCAGGAAGATTTGATGAATATGCTGGACGATGGCCCCCAAACCGACTATGCTTATGGTACTTTTAAAACCACCCGGGTGGTTTTAAACCATAGTGTACAGGCTCCGGCTCCGGGTGAACTGGTTTTTATTATTTCGCACCATTTCGGCAGGATCAACGAAGGTGCGTATAATTTCTGGGGGCTTGATGCAGCTACCATACGTTTGGGACTGGAGTACAGCCTTAATAATTATATAAGTTTTGGCGTGGGCAGGGGTACCTGGAAAAAAATGTACGATGGCCATTTGAAACTCAAGTTACTGAGGCAGAGCAGCGGAAAAAGGACTATGCCTATAACCCTCTCTTACTTTACCTCTATAGGTGTAAACTCTCTTCACTGGCAAGACCCCAATAGAGATAATTATTTCTCATCTCGCTTGTCTTATGTTCATCAGCTGCTTATTGCCCGGAAATTCAATGAAACGCTTTCGCTTCAGCTAACTCCCACCATGGTACACCGCAATCTGGTGGCCGCAGCCGACGATCAAAATGATGTATTTGCTATGGGAGCCGGAGGTAGGGTAAAGCTAACACGGAGAACGAGTCTCAATGTGGAATATTTTTATCTCTTGCCGGGAAAAACCGCCGATAATTTCAATAATTCATTGAGTGTCGGCTTCGACATTGAAACCGGAGGGCATGTTTTTCAGCTATTTTTCACCAATTCCAACCCAATCACCGAGCATGGATTTATAACCGAAACGGTGGGGAGGTGGGATAAAGGCGATATCTTCTTTGGATTCAATATTACCCGAACCTTTACCATCGTGAAGCCTAAGCTTTAATTTAGGGAGCCAGGCGAAAGCGTTTCCATTGACCTTCGCTAAACTGGTAAACGATGCGATCGTGAAGGCGGTTGGGACGCCCCTGCCAGAATTCAATCTTATGCGGTTTTATGCAATAACCCCCCCAATGAGGGGGACGTTTAATTGCGGGAAGGCTTTTCCTGGCTTCTTCAAACTTATCATCCAGCCACTGACGCGAGGGGATTACCTGACTTTGGGGTGAGACTAAGGCGGCCAGTCGACTTTCAAGGGGTCTCTCGTTGAAATAGGTATCTGAAAGAGGCTCTGATGTCTTTTCTGCTATACCTTCAACTCTGAGCTGTCGTTCCAGCAAAGGCCAGAAAAAAAGGGCTGCCACCTGATGATTGACCTCTATTTCTTTTCCTTTTCGGCTGAGGTAGTTTGTGAAAAAAACTAACCCCTTTTCGGTCAATTGTTTGAGTAAAACCACTCTCGAAGATGGTTGTCCATCGCTGCCTGAGGTGGCCAGGATAAAAGCCAAGGGCTCTGGGTGATTTTTTTCAACGGCCTCATTGATCCATTGCTGCATGGGTGTCCAGGGGTGGGTGGGTAATTCTTCCTCCCTGAGCTCGCCTTGGGTGTAGTTTTGACGATGGTCGAAAAAATCCAGGTTCACGGTTTTTTACAAACAAACCACTGTGAGAAAAGAAAGTTCAGATCAGAAATCGATTTCCAGCACGGCAGGGCAGTGGTCGCTGTGGACCACCTGCGGCAGGATAGCAGCTCCACGCAGGTTGGGCCTTAGATTTTCAGTAACCACATGGTAATCGATGCGCCAGCCCAGGTTGCGGTTGCGAGCACCCGCACGAAAACTCCACCAGGTGTATTGATGGGGTTGTTGATTGAAAACTCGGAAAGTGTCAATAAAGCCGGAGGCAATAAATCGGTCCATCCATTCTCTTTCTTCAGGCAAGAAACCGCTACTTTTTGCATTACCTATAGGATCGTGTATGTCGATGGGTTTGTGGCAAATGTTGAAATCGCCCGAAACGAGCAGTTTGGGGCGTTCCTTCCGTAATTCCGTGATGTAATGCAAAAAATCGTCCAACCATTTCATTTTAAACTCCTGACGCACGTCGCCAGTAGTGCCAGATGGGTGATAAACGCTGATGATGGAGACTTCACCGAAGTCGGCCCGGATGAATCGTCCTTCGCGGTCGTAAGTTTCAATACCCATACCTTCTATGATGCGGTCGGGCTTTTGCAGGCTAAGCAAACCTACTCCGCTGTATCCTTTCTTTTTTGCCGAATGCCAGAAGCAATGGTAGCCCAGATTATGGAATTCTTCTTCAGGTATTTGCTCGGGCTGGGCTTTGGTTTCCTGAATGCAAAGTATGTCGGGCCTTTCTTCGGCCAGCCATTCGGTAAGCCCTTTGCTCAGAGCCGACCGGATTCCGTTGACATTGTAGGTTATTACTTTCCTGTGCATGGATACTTTTATTTTTTGTGAGCTGTCAGTCTCACTACTACGGCTTTTCCCCTATGTCCGCGGCCTTCAGCAAGTTCAATAGGGGTGGTGTAAAGTTCGGTAATTTCCATGGAGCTGAAATCATGTTGTAGCTCATTTTCATCATAAAGCATGGAAATATCTCGTGGCCCCATGGGATTTCCCCAGTGCGACTTATGAAAGGCCTCAAGCACAAGATAGCCGCCAGGCGCCAACCATTCCCAAAATTTCTGATGGGCCTTTTTGCGAACCATTTCTGGTAGATGAAGATAAATCAGACCTACCATGTGAAAATAACCGGAAGGATACCCGGCATCTTCAATCCCCGCTATGCGATAATCGATTCGCAGATTTCTGCTACGGGCCAGTTTGAGTGCTTTCTCCCGGGCTACCGTGCTTTGATCAAAGGCATACACATCGCAGCCCAACGAAGCGGCAAACACGGCATTACGCCCTTCGCCTTCGCCTGGTAATAATAAGAGTCCCGGATGATATTTGCGGATTTTCTCGGCCAGATAAAGATTGGCTTCTGTGCCGTAATAATAATCTTCTGATGCGAACCGTTCATTCCAGGAGTTAAACGTTACCATTGGCTTTTTCGGTTTTATGGGTAATTCCCGCAATAACAACCCGCCCGGCCTGAATGTTTGTTGAAAATCTCAGCTCCGTTTCAGCCGTGGATCATGGAGGTTGCGGACGATGGTGATTTTCTCGGCACAATAGCGAAACAGGTGGTATCCTGCCCCTCCTTCGGCTGCCAGCTGAAATAGCTTATTGGGATGGGTCAGACGTGTACCGCCCACCAGATGTATATTTTTAGAAAACAACCCATCGGGCAGAAAACTGCTGGATGGCCCGGTTACGATATTGAGGCTGTCGGGACGAAGAGCTGTGGCCACTTCTTCAAAGGTCTGATTAACCAGCGTGAGGCCAGTGATAACTACCAAATCGGCCCAGGGAAGTAGGGAGGGATATTGCTCGGCTGGTGCAAAGTATTGCTTTTCATTTCCTTGCAGTGCTTCTTCGTTTAGCTCGAGTACCTTCAATGAGCAACCATGGCTGACAAATTTCTCAATATAACTATGAAAAGCTCCAACCAGCACGACTTTTTTGCCCCTTAGCCACTCCTCGTTTATCAGATCCACGGGGTCAGCGCCGGCTATAACGGGGTAAGGTAAGCCTTTCAACTCGGCCGATGACAAGGCATTGATGACAGCTGTTTTTAGGCTTACATGGAGGTTTTTATTGTCGGGCAGAGCAAATAAGTTTTCCACAGATTGGCCATTGTATTGTAGAGGAGAAAATGGACCGAAGTAACGTTTGTCTTTCTTGCAATGCACCTCATCGTCGGAAGGTGGAACTGTACTAGCAAATCCTATGCTACCATCAGAGAGCTCCACAGCTGTAATATGAAGTCCGAAAATGACCCGTTGGATGGTCAGTCGCTGAAAACTCCCACCAAGACGGGATTTGAGCAATTGTAGGGTTTCCTCAAGGATCATAAGGTCTTTTTGGGCAAAGGTCGGGAGAATTCAGCGGATGTGGGTTTTGTTTTGAGAGAACCGGAGTTTTTAGGGAATAGGCAGTTGGCCCGTCCCACTAATGACTATCATTCCCAGGGTATCGCTGATACCTATCTGGCTTCCTGATTTTGATGAAATATGCACCTCACGGGGCCTGATTTTGAGTTTCCCGTTTTCGCTGCTTACCACTTCGTAAATATAATTTTTATTGTCGGATGCAATGATGGCTGTCTCGGGAATAGAGGGTAGCACAGAAGGATTAAGCATGACCTGAGCCTCGGTGGTGAGGTTTTCAGCGAAATAAGGGATAGATGAGTTATGAATGCGGGCTATCGCCTTAAGTCCACCGTTCTCGGGATCGAGGGTGGAGGTGATTTGTGCGATACGAGCCTTCAATGGTTTTTGATCTTCGCCGGGAAGCGAAAATTGTACAAATTGTCCTATGTGAATCTTGCTCAGGTCTTTCGGAAGTATATGGAGAATGAGCTGAACTTCTCTGGTGTTTATAATAAACCCCAGTTCATTTCCTGGAGCAACATGGGTGTTGAGATTGACATTGAGCGCACTGAGGGTGCCGCTGATGGGAGCCCGGAGGAGGAAGGAAGAGGATAGGGAAGCTTCCTGGGAGGTATCTGCCTCGATCAAGGTAAGACGTGCCCTGGCAGCTTTGTATCGGGCGGTTAGGGTTTGCAGGCGCATGCGAGCCTGCTGGAAGTCTTTCTGCGCGGTGATCTCGCTTTCAGCTAAAGTTTTCAGTCGTTCGTAATCGAGGCGGGCTTGCCTGAGTTCAGCTTGGGCCTCTGCATAATCACGCTGCCAGTCGATGGCCTCGGTGGAGACGATACGCAACACGGGACTTCCTTTGCTGACCTGTTGGCCGGGCAGCACAAATATATAATCGACCCAACCCGACACAGGCGACTGCAAATAGGCTTTCCCCGTGGGCGGACATTGTAGAGTGGCGGTTACTGGAAAGGTTTCAAAAAAGGTATCTACGGTTGGAATGGCAGTTATTATCCCCGCTTCTTTTACCTGCGCGGCTTCCAGTTCTATGATGCCTGCTTGGTTTTCTGCATTTTCATTGTTTCCATTGCCTGAGGGTTTACAGGCACTTATTGCCATAAGCAGAATTGCAACTGCATAAAAAATGTATTTTCTAGACATAATGATCAGTTTATTCAATGTTAAAATATTTATAATCAGCATATAAGTGCATAAATTGTTGAAGAGCCAGGAGGTACTCTTTTTTAATGGAAAAGGCCTCTTCGAGGGTGCTCATGGCTTCAAAAAAGCTCGTTTCTCCAGCTTCGTAGCTTTTGCGACTGGCTTCCTGCAGGGCAAAGCCCAATTCCTTGTCCGACGCCTGCAGCGCAATCATCTCTGAGCGGAGGGACTCAAGTCTTAACTGCAGAGAGGCCTTGTACTTGCTTCTACGGTTTTGGTAATCCTGTAACCAAAACATAGCTGCCTGCTCCTCGAGTTTCGATTGCTGCACCCGGTAATGCTGGGGTAAAAACCATAAGGGAAGACTCAAACCTATCTGATAACCTGTGTAATTTTTATTGTTCGCAAAGCTGTTGTTTCCAACGAAAACTTCGGCTGAAAGGCCGGGAAGCCAGGCGGCAATATTTTCGCGATGCCTGGCCCGAGCATATTTGAATCCTGCTTCGTAAAAAGCCAGCATAGGGTCTTCGGTTGAGGAAGGACTATTAAGGATCTCCAACACAGGCTCTATGGGGGCAGGTACCAGGCTATCAGAGGTCTGCATCAGGCTTTGGAGGTAGAGATGAGCTGCTCCGGCTTCTGACCGGGCTTTGACCAGTGCTGCACGCGCTCGCTGCTGTCTGCTTTTCATGGCCAGGTATTCCACCCGGTTTTTTTCGCCCTTTTCATAGAGCTGTTGAGCTCGGGTGACCATGAGGGAATACAGGCTGTCGATATGTCTGGCCAGTTGTAAATGTTCTGTAGCAATCTTCAAATCCCACCAGGCTTTAAAAACTGAAGCACTGAGGTTGAGCTCCTTACTCATCGACAAAGCCTGTTGCATGTTGAATTCTTCCCTGAAGGTTTGTTTGCGACGTTGATAGGCCAGTGGAAACTCGATTTGTTGACTAACACCCCAAACATGCAGGGGATAACCATTTTCAGCGATATTGTTTTGGTCGTAAGCATGATAGACGTTGGTGGGGCCCAGGTCCCAGGCAGTGGAAATTTTTTTTCTGTAAGCTTCTGTCAATTGCCGTGAGGCTTGCAAGCCCGCATTTTGCTGCAAGGCGATTTGAATAGCCTCGTCCGGGCTAACTATTTTCGTTTGCTGACCATAGATAAATAGGGGTAGAAGCAGGGGCAGGAGGGTTAGTAAGGGACGGGATGAACGGATAAGACGAGGAGGCCACAGACGTATGCCCCTTACATCATCGAAAATGGCATAGAGTAAGGGAAGAGCTATCATGGTAAGCAGGCCTGAGGTGATAAGGCCGCCAATGACGACGGTTGCCAGAGGTCGTTGCACCTCTGCTCCGGCCGAGGTACTTACAGCCATGGGAAGAAAACCCATAGCTGCAGCGCCGGCCGTCAGCATCACCGGTCTTAATCGGTGATGGGTGCCCTGCATAATGCGTTCTTTCATGTCGATTACGCCCTGTTCCTTCAGTTCCTTGAGGTGTTCAACCAATACAATGCCATTGAGCACCGCTATACCAAAGAGAGCGATGAAGCCTACAGCTGCCGATATGCTGAAAGGCATACCCCGTACCCAGAGAGCGAAGACACCCCCCACCAGAGCCAAAGGTATGGCAGTAAACACCATCAGAGCATCTCTAAACGACTGGAAAGCAAAATGCAAAAAGATGAATATGAGGGCCACAGAGATGGGTACGATGAACTTGAGACGGTTCAGTGCATTCTGTAAATTTTCGAACTGCCCTCCATAGGTGATATAGTATCCTGAGGGAAGGCTCAGTTTCTGGTTAAGGATTTGCCGCACATCGTTTACAACCGATTGCAGGTCGCGGTCGCGTACATTGACGCTTACCACGATGCGACGGTGGGTCATATCGCGCGAGATACGGGCTGGACCCGTGGTATAATGGATATCAGCCAATGCCGAAACCGGAATGATTTTCCCATTGGGTAAACTCACCGGTAGGTTGCGAATATCTTCAATGTCTTTTCTGAAATCTTCTTTTAGCCTAACCACCAGGTCAAAGCGTTTTTCACCCTCAAATACCACCCCTGCAATGCTGCCTCCAAAAGCGGCGGAAAGGGCCTGATTGAGGGTGGCTACATCTAATCCAAAGCGGGCTAACTGTTTTCGGTCGTATTTCACCGCCATCTGGGGCAGTCCTTCCGTCTTTTCGATTATAACATCCGCAGCACCAGGCACATTTTCAATCAATGTTTTAATTTCTCTGGCTTTCGAAGCCAATATCGACAGGTCCTCTCCAAATAGTTTGATGGCCAGGTCGCTTCGAACACCCGTTATCAGTTCATTAAAGCGCATCTCTAAGGGTTGGGTAAACTCGTAATCTACGCCAGGAATTACGCCGAGAGCTTCCTTAAATCTGGCAGCCAGCTCTTCTTTAGTCTGGGCAGCCTTCCAGCGTTTCTTGGGGTAGAGTTTGATTATCATATCTATCTCTTCCATCGACATGGGGTCGGTGGGAACCTCAGCCGCTCCGATTCGGCATGCAATTTTTTCGACCTCATCGGGGAAGTTTTTTTTGAGAATTTGTTCCATGCGGGTAGTCAGCCGAATGGTTTCGCTCAGGGAGGTACCTGTTCGCAGCACGGGTTGAATCACAAAATCGCCTTCGTCGAGGGTGGGCACGAATTCTCCACCCAGGCGGCTGAAAACAATGCCGGCTAAAATAAGTGAGGCTAAACCAGCTCCCAGCACCCATTTTTTATGGTGATAAGCCCAGCGAATGGAGGGTGTATAGGTTTTGTAGGCCAGCGACATCAGTCGGTCGGTAAGTGTACGGCGTGATTTTGTTGGCTTGAGAAAAAGGGACGAGGCCACCGGAAGCCAGGTAAATCCCATGATCATAGCGCCCAGCAGGGCGAAACTGAATGTGAGGGCCATGGGTCGGAACATCTTGCCTTCAACCCCTGTCAATGATAGGATAGGTATGAAAACAACGAGGATAATAACTTGTCCGAAAATGGCTGAGTTAAGCATTTTGGAACTCCCTTCAAAAGCTATGCGATCCATAGCGGTTTTTCGGGTATATTTATCCGGATGAAGTACCTCATCACGCGAAGCCAGTATTTTTATCATGATAAATTCTACGATGATTACCGCACCATCGATGATGACCCCAAAGTCGAGGGCGCCCAGGCTCATCAGATTGGCATCGATGTGAAAAATGTACATCAACGAGAAAGTAAACATGAGTGCCAGTGGAATGATAGAGGCGATAACCAATCCTGCCCGAAGGTTACCCAGCAGAAGTAAAACCACCAGCATGACGATGATTATACCCAGACTCAGGTTTTCGGTTACCGTCATGGTGGTTTTGTGTATGAGTTCGCTACGATCCACAATGGGGTTGATGAAAATGCCTTCGGGAAGGGTTTTCTGCACGGCAGCCACCCGCCTTTTTACTTCATTAATTACTTCCATGCTGTTGGCCCCTTTGAGCATCATCACCTGTCCAAGTACCTTTTCTCCTTCACCATTGGCGGTTATGGCTCCGAAGCGGTTGGCATGGCCAAAACGAACTTCTGCCACATCAGAAATCCTCAGGGGAATTCCATTCCGTGTCTTAATGACAATCTGCCTGATATCGTCGAGGCTACGCACCAGCCCGTCACCACGAATGAAGTAACTTCGACCGGCTTTTTCAATGTAGGCCCCACCCGCCACATCATTGTTGCTTTGAACAGCCTGGTACAAATCGTTGATAGTTATTCCATTGGATGCCAAAAGATTGGGATCGGCTGCTATTTCATACTGTTTTAAATAACCTCCCCAGGTGTTTATTTCCACCACTCCTGGTATCCCCGACAGCTGACGCCTTACAATCCAGTCCTGGATGGTGCGTAGCTCCATGGCACTGTACCGACCTTCATAACCAGGTTTTACGTCGAGAATGTATTGATAAATCTCTCCCAATCCTGTTGTTACCGGTCCCATCTCAGGAGTGCCAAATCCTTCGGGAATACGCGCCTGGGCTGCTTTTATCTTTTCGCTGATGAGCTGCCGGGGCAGCCAGGTACCCATTTTTTCATCAAAAACCACAGTTACTACTGACAATCCGAACTTAGAAATCGAGCGGATTTCCTTTACCCCTGGCAGGTTCGACATCTCAAGCTCTACCGGATAGGTGATGAATTGCTCCACATCTTGAGTAGCCAGGTTGGAGCTTACGGTGATGACTTGTACCTGATTGTTCGTGATGTCGGGTACAGCCCCCACAGGCAAATGAATCATGGAGTAAATACCAAACCCCAGCACGGTAAGTGTAAAAAGTATAATAATGAGCTTATTGCGCAGGCTAAAACGAAGTATAGCATTAAACATAATCAGTAGATTTTACTTAAGAGGTTTATGAATTAGGTAGGGCATGAGTGATTGTGCAAAGGTGAATGGTGATAACCCTGAAAAGGTTTGGTGTTGGTTCATCCTTTGGGTTATTAAGTGCCGATACAATAAATGACACACTTCAGACACCAAATCTTCGGGGCTGTATGGTTTTGGGGACCATAAAACACGAATAATAACCATTTGACACCAAATTATATGGTAATGAATGAAATACAGTAGATTGTATTTCATTGGTAGGTGCTGTATCCACCGCTTGTAAGCCTGAAAAAACGTGCGATTTGTCTATTTCTTGAAGATTCTACACCCTGGAAAATAAATTCAATAATATAAGGCTGGAAACGAGTTCTTACTCCTGACTTTCTTTTTCCTCCATCGAGGCATCTTCAATTTTTATTCCTTCAGGAATTTTGAAAACATCCTCTGGAATAGTGATGTTTTCTTCAATCCTCACGGCCTGCCGCATAACTTGTCCATTCATTTCCACCTTCAGAACCTGTCCTTTATACAACCATTGCTTGGTGCCAAAAACTTCAAAAACGGTGCAGTCTTTTCCTAAAAAAGTATCATTAGGAAGCATCTTTCCGCCGTTCTGCTTCACGAATTCTTCAAGATTATCGAAGTCGGGTTGAATGAATTGTCCCATAGCCTTGGCCATTTCCTTGAACTGTGCCATATTCATCCGTGTTCCTGTTTGGTTGACCAGGTCAATGGAATACACCCAATCGCCATCTTCAATGTTGAGTTGTTCTTCTTTTTGATTGATACCCATTCCCTTGGTTTCGCTTTGTATTTGTGTGGCGGTTCGCTTATTTTTCAAATCTACCCAATGGGTTTCTTTTGAAACAGTTTCTATTCCTCCATAGTTGGCATGGGTTTCATAATCAATGCGTAGAGTGGAAAAACTCTGTAGCTCATTTGAGTCCTTGGGTGCAGTGCTACGATGGCATGAAAAGGAAAAGAGCGTCAGGAAGGCAATACTTACCGAAGCAATTTTATTCATGGTTTTGATTCAGGTTGGTTAGTATTGCTAAAATTAGAAATAAAATATGAATTTCTTACAGGAATATGCAAAAAAATATAAATCGTTGTATAATGATGCTTTATATAATTTATTTTCAAAATAAAACCTTACGGATGGGATTTTTTTTCTCGGTTGAGATATCCGGCTGCACTTGCCTCTAGTTTTTGATACCACAGCTCCCCATATCTGCGGATAAGAGGTTCCTTGAGGAATTGATACAATCGCAACCCTGTGGATTTACCATTTTTGAGTGCTGGCTTACAAATGTGCCATTTGTGGTAAATCAGATGGTCGCCCGTGGTTCCTTTACCAACTCTAATAGGGTATAGATGACACGACTGGGGCTTTTGAAAGGATGATTTTCTTTCTGACCAGGCTTTTTCGAGTGCACACCGGGCCACTTCTCCTTCGAAAAAAACATACGCACACTCCCGACCTTCAATTAATGGAGTTACAAAATTTCCCACCTCGTCGTAATCAAAAACTCCCTGTGTGCGAATTGTTTCAATCCCTTTTTCAGTCATGTAGGGAATGGCTGATTCCCAGTTATCTTCCAGGTCGCCGATTTCTTCGGGAAGCAAGGGAGCGCCGGCATCTCCTTCTACGCAGCAGGCACCATGACATTTGTCTAGGTGGCAGGTAAACATCACCTGGAGTAGTTCCTCACTAACCACTATACCGTCCACAATCAGCATAAGAGCATTTTGGGGCAAAAGTAGGGCTTCTTTTCCACTCAGGCGTCCCTTACTAAAGCGTTCAGAGAATCAAGGGATTTGCCTGAATTACTGCTTTGGTGCCCAATTAGGGCTCCGAATAATAAGGTTTTGCTGGAATTAGCTCAATGACTTTCCTGGGTGGGAATAGCCCTAAACTTTCATTTTAATTCATCATACTTCCAGTTCATCAATCCAAGAAAGGCTTAAGAAAGTCCCAACCGTTATGATTAGCACTCCAATTCATTTAGCATCCAATGTGCCTCGAAATTACCAGGCGCTGTATTTCACTGGTCCCTTCACCTATTTGCAGCAGGCGCTGGTCCCTGTAAAAGCGTTCCACATCATAGGATTTCATCAAGCCATAGCCCCCATGAATCTGTACAGCCTCGTCGGCCACAAACTTGGCTACTTCTGAGCAATAGAGTTTGGCCATGGCTGCTTCCTTTCCAAAGGGGCGACCATTGTCTTTGAGCCAGCAAGCTTTGTAGAGCAGCGCTCGGGCGGCTTCAATCTGGGTAGCCATATCAGCCAGTTTAAAGGCGATAGCCTGAAATTTTGAAATGGGTTTGCCAAATTGTTTTCTCTCCTGGGCATAGGTCAGGGCCATTTCATAAGCTCCCTGTGCCAGTCCGAGGCCCATGGCAGCGATAGCCAGGCGACCGCTGTCGAGCGTCGAAAGCATGATACGGCTCCCTTCTCCTTCTTTTCCCAATAGATTCTCGTAAGGCACTCTGCAATCGTTAAAAAAAAGCTGTGCCGTGTTGCTGGCTCTCCACATCAGCTTCCCATGCATAGGAACGGCACTAAAACCAGGAGTTTGCTGCGGCACAATGATGGCAGAGAGTTCTCCATTGCTTCCGGTCACTGCCTGCACCGTGGATCCCAGGGTAATACCGGTGGCTGCGTTAGTAATAAATATTTTACTTCCGTTGATAATCCAGTCATTACCTTCTCTGACTGCCCGGGTGCGTGTGCCTCTGGAGTCGCTGCCTGCCTCGGGTTCTGTGAGCCCAAATCCCCAGAGTGCTTCGCCTGTACATAGGGCAGGAAGGTAACGACGTTTTTGTTCTTCGGTTCCGTAATTATAAATAGGTCCAACTCCCAACGAATTGTGGGCAGCCAATGTGGCCGCCTGTGAGCTATCTACCCGCGCTAGCTCTTCTACGGCTATAATGTACGACAGATAATCCAATCCTTGCCCCCCATAATCGGGTGAGATGGTCATCCCGAAAAGGCCCAGCTCGCCCATGCGGCGCGTCAGTTCGTAAGAAAATGTCTCTTTTTCGTCAAGCTCTGCGGCCAGGGGTTTAATTTCGCGCTCAGCAAATTCTCTGACTGTCTGGCGTATGAGGTCGTGTTGTTCGTTGCAGAAAATATCCATAATTAATTTTTTTTAAAGTTCTTTTATGACATCTTCAGGCACCACTACTTCCACATTGAGCAGGGCCTGTGCAAAGGTCTTGCCCTGAGGATCTGCCATGAGGGAACGGGTACCTCCACCATCGAGCGACTCTTCGAGCAGGAAGTTGAGACCTAAAAGGTTATTGAGCTCGTAACGGACTACCCTGCCCTGGCAAATTTCTCTGAACAAATATTTAACAAAAGAGGCCGTGATATGTTGTTTGATCCAGTCATAAATTGCCGGGGTACGGGCCAGCAGGCCAATGTTGGCCGTATCGCCTTTATCCCCCGAGCGAGCCAGACACAATTCATAGAGCCTTACTTTTTTCCCTTCGCCCCATACGATGGGCATCCCCTCGGAAGCCACCTGTGGGAAGGGCTCATCTTGAGAGTTATAGGAAGATTCATGACCTGTGGCTGCCCGGACCTGGAATTCTTGTAGGGTTTCTCCTGAGGTGTCGAGCATGAGAATGCGTGCAGTAACCTTTTCTTTAGGAATTAATGCTGGCCAATAACTCAGTACAGTTTTGATGTGTGGACGACCTCCCGTCACTGCTACGCCCGGAGGGCCGCTGAGAATAAGGGGGGCGATGGATTTGGCAAAGAGGTCATGCTTTTTTAAGTCTTCATCATAAATGCTGAAAGTAAGAAGTACCTCATTGGGTTCATTGTC
Source organism: Bacteroidales bacterium (assembly GCA_049969475.1). GTDB lineage: Bacteria > Bacteroidota > Bacteroidia > Bacteroidales > TTA-H9 > UBA2030. Next base: position 86,549 of record JBMFOU010000006.1, read on the forward strand.
CGGGGCCAGATTCAGATGGCATGAATTATATCCCTGATAGGCAGTATGGGCTTTGGTAAAGGGAACCCCAATGCGTTTCCAGAAAATATCGGCAAATGTCCTGGCTTTCTCAAGTGCCGCCGGGGCACTGATGATGATACTTCCCGAGGAAACATAACCTTCCTGGTAGGCCATGGAAACTTTGAGAAAGGGTGTAGGGGGATAGCCTTTGATGCCTGAAACCCTCACCCGGTCGGGACCCTCCTCTTCGAGGTGGATGGTGCGAAAATCGGCAATAACATCGGGGCTGATGTAAGCGGCCGGGTTGCCCATTTCATACACCAGCTGTTCCCTCACAGTATCCATATTTACTAAACCTCCGGTTCTCGGATGACGGGTCACTGTAAAAGTGCCGTCGGGCCTTACTTCCACAATGGGATAGGCCATATTTTCCCAGGAAGTAACTTTATGCCAATCGGTATAGTTGCCTCCCGTAACCTGTGCACCGCATTCAATGATATGACCGGCCACGAGCGCTGAGGCTATGCGGTCGAAATCATCGGGTTTCCAGCCAAACTCATAAGCCATGGGAGCCATAGTGATGGATGTATCGGTTACCCGCCCTGCAATTACTATGTCGGCACCCATCTCCAGGGCTTTTACCAGAGGCCACATGCCAATGTATGCATTAGCACTTTGTATCTTTCCTGCTACTTCGGTAAAAGGCCGACCGTTTTCCATGTTTCGGAAATCTATGCCTTCGTTTTTCCATGCCTCCAGATCCTGAATGATATTGTCTCCCAATACTACGGCTACTTTGAGGGGTATTTCTTGTTCCCGCAAAATCCTGGTTACCTGTCGGCCACATTCCAGAGGATTGATGCCGCCGGCATTGGTTAGTACCTTAACTTTACGATGGTAGATTTCCCGAGCGTTCTCCGAAATCATGGGAAGAAAATCAGTAACATAGCCCAGCTGCGGATTCTTAAGCTGTTGCTTGCGCAGGATACTCATGGTGATTTCGGCTAGAAAGTCGATACTAATATAATCGAGGGGCCCTCCCATGAGCTGGCGGCGAAAAGCCGTTAGGTCATCGCCCCAGAAACCACCTGCATTACCTATTCGAATATAAGGTTTCATATTTTTTTATTGGATTATTCAATTTCGATGAGACAGCGGCCGGTTTCTGCCATTTCTCCTTCATTTATATGAACAGCCTTGATGATACCTTCGACGGCAGCTTTCAAAGTATTTTCCATTTTCATGGACTCTATAATCAATAGAGGCGTACCTTCATTCACCGAGTCTCCGGGCTTTACCATTACTTTGACAATTTTCCCTGGCATGGGAGGATAGATTTTACCAGGATCGCTTCCAATGGATGAACCCTGCAGGGGCTCATAGAAGGCATTTCGGGGTAGTAGATCCGCGCGGTAACAGGAATAGTTGTGGCCATTGTAAGATAATTGTACGGTTCCATCGGGACTTTCTGCGGCTAGCATACTTACCAGGTGCCCATTAAGACAGAAGCTGATGCGGGGCAGTCGCTTACTCCTGAGTTCAGCATTCAGGGTCTCCTCCGAAGTTCGGAAGGTAAGGTGATGCTCGCTCACCGTCAGAAGTTCTACATCAAACGATTGCGACTCAATACCCAGGCGGAGTCTAGGCAGTAGACGCCAAAATCCTATGGAAGACCATACGGAATGGTCGTCAGATTTTTTACCCAGGGAAAAAAATAGAAAACCGGCAAGCAACACCCGGGGATCGGCAGATTGACGCTCCTTTCTGGCCCGACGATTTAACTCTTCCAGGTGTTTTTCAATGAAAGAAGTAGAAATTTTGTTTGCCTGATAATCAGGATGTAGGGTGAGCTGAAGGAGAAAAGATAAATTGGTTTTAATACCCTGAAGGGTAAATTCGCGTAAGGCGAGTTGCATGCGATGAATGGCCGTATCGCGATCGGGTGCATGGACAATAAGCTTGGCTATCATTGGATCGAAGAAGGGCTCAACACGGCCGGGGCCATCATAGGCCGAGTCGATACGTGTGTGCATCCCTGACGGAAATTCCAGCAGGCGAATGTCGCCTGGAGAGGGCATAAAGCCTGTTTCCGGATCTTCTGCATAGATGCGGCATTCGATGCTGTGTCCTTTTATAGGTGGATTGTAGCAGGTCTCCGAGAGCGGGTATCCAGCGGCTATCCGGATTTGTTCTTCCACAATGTCTAGTCCTGTAATTATTTCGGTAACAGGATGCTCAACCTGGATACGGGTATTCATTTCAAGGAAATAAAATCGGTCAAGAGTGTCATAGAGGAACTCAAGAGTTCCGGCCCCCACGTATCCGATGGAACGGGCCAGTGCCACGGCAGCTGAGGTGATTTCCTGTCTTTTCTCAGGCGAGAGGGTGGGAGAGGGAGCTTCTTCTATCACTTTTTGATACCGGCGTTGCAGGGTGCATTCTCTTTCCCAGAGGTGGGCTACATTTCCATGTTTGTCGGCTATCACCTGCACTTCTATATGCCGAGGATTTTCTATGTATTGCTCTACATAAACAGTACCATCACCAAATGCCGATTCTGCCTCGCGCGAAGTAGTTTCCAACTGGGCAGCCAGCTCCTCAGGGCTTCGGGCTATGCGCATGCCTTTTCCACCACCACCGGCAGCCGCCTTGATGAGCACCGGCCAGGGCATCTCATCAGTGTATTTGAGCAACTCTTCAGCTGAACCGGTAAAACCACGTGTTACCGGTAAGCCGGCTTGCACCGCCAGATTACGGGCTTCTATTTTATTTCCCATGGCACGGATGACACCGGCGTGTGGACCGATAAAGGTAATACCTTCTTTCTCGCAGGCTGCCGCAAAATCCGGATTTTCACTTAGAAAGCCATACCCCGGATGTATGGCCTCAGCTCCTGAACGAAGGGCAATTTCGATAATGAGAGGAATATTGAGATAAGTTTCTCTCAGCGTACCCTGTCCCAGATACCAGGCTTCGTCGGCTTGCAATGCATGTAAAGCCTGTCGGTCGGCATGGGAATATATAGCTACGGTACGTATGCCCAGCCGCCTCGCTGTACGCAATATACGCAGGGCAATCTCGCCGCGGTTGGCAATTAGTATTTTATCAAAAAGTTTCATGGATTGTCGGTTTGGGATTTCCACGAATAATACCAGGCGGGTTTACGTTTTTCGAGAAATGCTCTTAGCCCTTCCTGGCCATCGGATGAGGCCCGCGCCCGTGCAATGTATTCAGCCGAAAGCCTTCGGGCTTGCTCAGGTTCGTCAGTTAGTATCATCATGTCGTCGATTAAGTTTTTGCATTGTTCGATAGAGGTGGGCGAGCCTTCCAGCAGATGTTGAATTACCTGGTTAAGCAGGGATTCTGGGGCCGATAAGGGTTCTATGTATTGTATCAGTCCGGCCTGTAAGGCTTCCTTCTCAGTAAAACTTCGGCCAGTCAGCATCCAGTCTCTTACAGCCCCATGTTGGGCTTTGCGAAGCACAAAGGGAGAAATGACCCCTGGCACAAGTCCAACCCGAGTCTCCGAAAAAGCAAATCGGGTACCTTCGGTAGCAATGGCTATGTCAGAGGCAGCAACCAATCCATTGGCTCCACCCATCGAATACTTGTGTACATAAGCAACCACTGGACGAGACGAGGAGCTTATGCTTTCAAACAGACCAGCCAGCCGCCGGGCATCCTGAACATTTTCCTCAAAGCTCTGGTCGCCCAGTTGCTGCATATAGCGGAGGTCAGCCCCGGCACAAAAGCCATCTCCCCTGCCTCTTAAGACAATAACTCTAATTTCTTTTTGGCCGTTCAGCGACTCAAAGGTATCGGTGAGCAGTCCAATCATTTCCTGGTTGAGGGCATTTCTGACTTCTGGTCGGTTGAGCCAGAGGATGGCCACAGGGCCCTTCATTTCAGTGTAGATGCTCGGCATAAGTACTTTTTTATTTTACATTCTGAAAACTCCGTAGGTGGGTTCTTCAAAGATGCGATTAAGCGACATGGCGATGCCCATGGCCAGGATTCGGCGGGTTTCTACCGGATCAATTATGCCGTCGTCCCAGAGACGGGCTGTGCTGTACCAGGCGGAACCTTCCGTCTCGTATTTCTGAAGGATGGAAGAGCGAAGTGCTTCGCGTTCAGTTTCACTGAGGGTTTGCCCGGCATTGCGTAGTTGCTCCTCTTTCACCTGAAGCAAGACACTTGCGGCCTGGTCGCCACCCATCACCGAAATTTTGGCAGCCGGCCACATAAAGAGCAAGCGTGGATCGTAAGCCCTACCCGCCATGGCGTAATTGCCTGCCCCAAACGAGCCTCCAAAAATCACGGTAAACATGGGGACCCGTGCGTTGGCCACTGCATGCACCAACTTGGCTCCATCGCGGGCAATGCCCCTGTGCTCGTATTCGCGACCCACAATAAAGCCGGTTATATTTTGAAGAAATACAAGAGGAATTTTTCTTATGCCGCATAATTCGATAAAGTGAGCCCCTTTAAGGCTGGTTTCCGGAAAAAACACGCCATTGTTGGCCAGGATGCCTACCGGAAATCCCATGATGCGTGCGAAACCCGTAACCAGGGTTGGTGCATAATTGGCCTTGAATTCATGGAAATAGCTTCCGTCCACCAGACGGGCAATAATTTCACGGGAGTCCACGGGTTTTCGAAAGTCAATAGGAGCCAGGCCATAGAGTTCCGTGGGGTCATAATAGGGTTCCTCGGGTGTGGTCATATCGAGAACCTGGCGCTGGGGCGCTGGAAGCGTTTCAAAAATGTTTCTGCAAATTTGAATGGCATGATGGTCATTATCAGCCAGATGGTCGGCAACGCCCGAAACGCTGGTGTGCACCACGGCACCACCCAGTTCTTCAGCACTTACTTCTTCTCCTGTGGCTGCCTTTACCAGGGGAGGCCCACCAATGAAAATGGTCCCCTGGTTGCGAACAATGATGGTCTCGTCGCACATGGCAGGGACATAAGCCCCACCAGCCGTGCAGCTTCCCATTACGATAGCAATCTGGGGAAGCCCCATAGCCGACATACGCGCCTGGTTGTAGAAAAAACGTCCGAAATCGAAACGATCAGGGAAAACATTGGCTTGCTCGGGCAGAAAAACCCCTCCACTATCCACCATATAGACCACCGGCAAATGGTTCTGCATGGCAATTTCCTGGGCTCTGACGTGTTTTTTAATGGTTTCCTTAACATACGTTCCACCTTTTACAGTGGCATCGTTAGCCACAATGACGCTCTCCCGGCCATGAATCACCCCTATGCCCGTTATAATTCCGGCTGAAGGAAACTGATTGTCGTACATATCCCAGGCGGCATGAGGCGACAATTCCAAAAAAGGGGTATTGGGATCGACCAACAGGTCTATGCGTTCGCGGGCCAGCAGCTTGCCCCGCTCCTTGTGCAATTTTATAGCCCGCTCGGGACCACCCTGCATCACCTGGCGCAACCTGTCACGGTAGGTCTCCATGATGCTTCGGTAAAGTGCTGCATTTTCCTGAAATGCCCTGTCTGTGATATTAATCTGACTTTTGATTCTGTACACGTTGGTTTTTTTTTGCAGGCACAATTTATTTTAAAAAGTAACAAAATATGGTTTGTATTGTTTGACTGGAATTTAAATAAATGTACCTCGCCACCTTATAAAAGTTGAATTACCTCAAATGGCATATTTAAATAACATTTCAGAAAAAGTTTGCCTGAAAATCAAAAAATGGGGATGATTTTGGGGCTTATTTATCTGAAAGGGTAATGAGCGACAGGCTCATATTGCTTATTCATGCTAATGATACTTTTACCCATCCCCTTTGGGCGTGATTTTCATTCACTCAAAGGAAATGCTCGCTTACAGGTATAAGCTGTCTCGGAAAATCTGGTATGAAAGTCCTTAATAGTCAATTAACCCCATCGCAGGCACTGTCCAGCGTTTTCCTGCTCGAAGCGGAGCAACCCGGCTTTTCTCCACAATTCACCTCCATAGCCTGTCAATTGTCCCTGAGATCCTAATACGCGGTGGCAGGGGATTATAATATTTAAAGGGTTTCGGCCGATGGCAGAAGCTACAGCTCTGATAGCAGTGGGTTTGCCTATCCTGCGGGCTATACGGGCATAGGTGGAGGTTTCGCCATAAGAGATACCCTTTAATTCTTCCCAAACCTTATGTTGGAAAGGTGTCCCTTTGGGTGCGAGCGGAAGGGAGAAACTGCGCCTTTTGCCCTCAAACCATTCAGTGAGCTGCATTATGGCTTCATTAAGCAAGTCATGGGTTTCGTCTGGCAAAGAGTAGGGTATGGGTTGCTGAATTTTGTTTTCAAACAAAAGCGATAAGATACCCCCCTCTGAAACGTTGATTTCAACCCAACCCAGAGGAGTTTCATGGTAGGCCCGGTAAATTTTCATAGGGCGTCAGGGATCAATCTGCAAGGTTTTCGACTTTCGGTTTAAAGTTTTATTTACAGTGTCGTAGGCCGTTAGAACTACGTTATAAAGCCGGGGTTTGGATACAGGGCGGGGGTAGTCTTTTACGGGATTTACCTGGGTGCTGTAAGTGCCGTCGCCAAAATCCCAGCGGTAAGTGTCAGCATTCTGTGAAGTATTAGTAAATGAGGCCCTGATTACATTACCCATGGGTGTGAGGGTGTATTCGAAGCTGGCCATGGGGGTAAAAATATTGGGATCGGGTGGGGAATCACTGTTCTTGCTACAACCCACCATGAAGGCTAATGCTGCAAATACAAACACTGTTTTGAAATGGTGGGATAATTGGCCGGTTTGCTCTTTCATCATGGGAATGCTTTTTTTCATTACCGGCAAAATTACTAAAGGCCGGGGTTTGCCTGACCATTTCCTTGATTTTTTGTAACTTTATCCTTGTTTGGATGTCATATTCATAAACCGTCCAAGCAAGAATACTCATGCGAAATCTGCTAAAAATTTCCTCTCTATTTCTTTTGCTGGCTCTCGGCTTACCTGTGGCGGGTCAGCAGTCCGCCCGACTGGATACTTTTTTGCTTTTACTTGAAAAACATAACAAAGCCATGGGCTGTCTGAAAATCAACTCAGCTACTGGGTCAGCCTATGAGCGGTGCTTCGGTATGGCGCGTATAGATAAAAGTAAAAAGAACGGCCCGTCCACTATTTTCCGCATAGGATCGGTGAGCAAGACCTTTACAGCGGTCATTGTTCTGAAACTGGTAGAGCAGGGCAAACTTTCTCTAAACGACAGGCTGGGGCAATGGTTCCCGGAAATTGAAAATGCCAGCGACATTACCATTGAACATTTATTGAGGCATCGCAGTGGGATTTATAACTATACTGACACCTCAGAATATGATAAGTATTATACGCATCTGGCTACCCATTCTGAAATGCTGGCGCGCATTACTCGTTACGGTTCCATTTTTAAGCCCGGCGAACGCATGCACTATTCCAATAGCAACTATCTGCTATTGGGTTATATAGCCGAAAGAATAACAGGAAAAGACTATGCCACCCTGGTTGAGGAAATGATAGCCAGGCCCTGTGGATTGAAAAATACCCGTCCGGGAGATGCAGCGGATACATCTACCAACGGAGCCTTGTCTTATCGTGCGCTTACTGGCTGGGTACCCGATCCCCTGACACACTCCAGTGTATCTCTGGGAGGAGGTAGTCTCGTTTCATCTCCCGATGACCTGATTCGTTTCATGCAGTGTCTGATGAATGGCCATCTTGTGTCTTCCGAAAGCCTTCGGCTGATGATGTCTATGCATGATGGGTATGGTATGGGTCTGGTGAAATACCCATTTTACGAGAAAGAGGTTTACGGACATACGGGAGGTATCGATGCATTTCGTGCGTTTGTGGGGTTTTTACCTACAGATAGTGTTTACATAGCCCTTTGCAGCAATGGTCTGGCTGTTTCACTTAATGATATTCTCATTGGAGTACTGAGCATTTGGTATGGTATGCCTTATCAGTTCCCCGATTTTTCAACTGCAGTGGTCGATCCTCTGTTATTGAAGCGCTACGAGGGCACCTACATTAGTAAACAACTTCCCCTGGAAATTCGTGTTTGGGAAAAAGAGGGACATTTGATGGCTCAGGCCGCGGGTCAGTCGGAGTTTCCGCTGGAAGCGGTTTCGGATACTACCTTTCGCTTCACGCCGGCTCAAATCCAGATGATTTTTGATACGCAGGGCCAGGGATTTACCTTGCGCCAGGCAGGCATGGAATTCAGCTTTACCAAAAAACAAATATCTTCTGAACACTAAATAACCATGGGCGGGCTCAAAGCTATCCATCATCCCGTTTGCCCGACCCATCTGGGAATGTCTGAATGACCTAAGTTTCATTGTTGTCTGATTATCAGAAATATGAATTTGTTAATAAAGTGATCATCGCGAAGGGGGATTCAATCTGCTTTGGGTAAAAAGGCGTAATTTTGCCCCTCTTTAAAAAGCAGGCATATCCGTGGATCCCATACTTAGTCAGCTCAACGAAGCCCAACGAGAGGCAGTTAAAAATTTCGAAGGTCCGGTAATGGTTATTGCAGGGGCAGGTTCTGGAAAGACCCGCGTATTAATCTACCGAATTGCTTACATGATATCACAGGGCGTCGATCCTTTTAATATTCTTGCCCTTACTTTTACCAACAAGGCTGCGCGTGAAATGAAGGAGCGTATGCTCAGGCTGGTGGGTAACTCTTCGGCTGCCAACGTATGGATGGGTACCTTTCATTCCATCTTTGCCCGCATACTCAGGGTTGAGGGCAGGTACCTGGGTTATGAGTCGAATTTCGCCATCTACGACAACGAGGATTCTAAGCGCCTGCTTAAAGACATCGTCAAAAATCTGAATCTCGACTCCAAGGTTTACACCCCTTCGTGGCTGCTCAACCGCATTTCTTCGGCAAAATCATCCCTTATGGGAGCTGATGAATACCTTGCCAGCGAGGAATTATTGACTGAAGATCGGAAAGCACAGCGTCCTGAGGCAGGAAAAATATACAAGATTTATCAGGACCGGCTTTTTCAGTCGCAGGCTATGGATTTTGATGACCTGCTATTTAACATGAACCGCATCTTGAAAGAATTTCCCGAGGTGCTGTTTAAATACCAGGAGCGCTTCCGCTACATTCTGGTCGATGAGTATCAGGACACCAACTTTTCACAATATGTTATTTTAAAACAGCTGGCCGCTCGCTACGAAAACATCTGTGTGGTGGGCGACGATGCCCAGAGTATTTATGCTTTCAGGGGAGCCAATATCCGCAATATTTTGAATTTTAAAAACGATTATCCTGATTATAAACTCTACAAGTTGGAGCAAAACTATCGTTCTACTCGCATCATTGTGGAGGCGGCCAATGGAGTCATTGCCCAGAATAAAGAGCAGATATTTAAAAAAGTCTGGACAGAAAACGAGGAAGGAGAGAAAATCAGGCTATTGAAAGCCACCAGCGACAACGAGGAAGGTCAGCTGATAGCCGGAACCATTTTTGAGCTGAAGATGAACCTTCAACTCAACAACGATGCCTTTGCTGTGCTATATCGCACCAATGCCCAATCGCGTGCTATAGAAGAAGCCCTGCGTAAGGCTAATATTCCCTACCGGATATACGGGGGACTATCGTTTTACAAGCGCAAAGAAGTAAAAGACCTGGTAGCGTATTTTCGGTTGGTTGTCAATCCCCGTGATACGGATGCACTCAAGCGGATCATCAATTATCCGGCAAGGGGTATAGGCGACACAACGGTGGACAAAGCTGAAAGGATAAGTCTCGAAAAAGGAGTTTCGCTATGGGAGGTCATTTCTAATCCGCAACTCTACCCGCTCGATGTCAGAGGAAACACCCTGGCTAAGCTCGATGCGTTTGTTAATATGATCTTGAAGTTTAATCATCAGGTAAAAACGCGAAATGCTTACGATCTGGCCAAAGACATCACTCAGGCTTCGGGAATGGTTAAGGAACTGGAAGAAGACAAAACCCCTGAGGGTGTGACCCGTCTTGATAATATTGAAGAACTTTTGAATGCCATCAACGATTTTGCTGAAAACGACCAGGTTATTCCGGGTGTTGATACCGATGATAGTGTGGGCATGCGTACCCTCGATGTGTTCCTTCAGGATATTGCCCTGCTCACCGATGCCGATGAAAAAGATGATGGCCAACCCCGGGTAGCTCTGATGACTATTCATGCGGCAAAGGGTCTTGAATTTCCCTACGTCTTTGTGGCCGGAATGGAAGAAAATCTTTTTCCTAACATTCAATCGCTCAATAGTCGTAGTGAGCTAGAAGAAGAAAGGCGTCTGTTTTATGTGGCCATTACACGGGCCCAGAAGCGACTCTTTCTGAGTTATGCCCTTACAAGATACGTTCATGGTCAGCTCAACTATTGCGAACCCAGTCGCTTTCTGGAAGAAATTGATGAAAAATTCATTGAGCTTCCCCGCAAGGTGAAAATGGGACGCGATGAGCCCTCCCAGCGATTCGTCAATCCTACCCCACAGCAACCCCCAACGACCAAATTCATACCGAAAAGCGATCCTTCCAAATTGAAAAAGATGGGAAGTGCCATGCACGAGGTGGGTCATCCGGGTAGCGAGGAACTTATCCAAAACCTACAAGTAGGCATGCAGGTACAGCACGAGCGTTTTGGCGAGGGGAAGGTGCTAAGCCTGGAAGGAGTAGGCCCCAACCGCAAAGCCACCATTTTTTTCCCCGGGGTGGGGCAGAAACAACTTTTGCTTAAATTTGCCAAGCTGAAAATCATCTGATTAGCCGACTTTTTCCGGCCGGTTCATTCCCGTAAGGGTCATTGAATGGCGGGCTTTGCTTTATTGAATTAAGACACGCGAGAAAAACCATGGAAAATAAAGAATTGCGATTAGAATACAATACTGTGCGGGGCCCGCTGAAAATGGCGGAATATGGACGGAATATTCAGAAAATGGTGGAATACATCCTTACCATTCCCGATAGAGCCGAGCGAACCAAAGCTGCTTACGCGTTGGTCAAAAGCATGGAGATTGTAGCCCCTGAGCAGAAAGATTTTCAGGACCTCCGTCGAAAACTCTGGGACCATTTGTACATCATTTCCGATTTTCGGCTCGATGTGGATGGGCCTTTTCCACCGCCCTCGCGTGAAGAAGTGGAACTTAAACCACAGCCTTTGCAATACTCGAGTAATCATATCCGCTACAGGCATTACGGACGTAATCTACAGAAAATGATTGATTATGTGGCATCGCTCGACGCTGACCACCCTGACCGCAAAGCTATGATCCGTACCATTGGCAACAATCTGAAAATGTCATACCTTGCCTGGAACCGCGAAACCGTAACCGACGATGTGATTGACCAGCAATTGCAGGAGCTTTCAGGAGGAAAACTGAGCCTCGGCGATATTACCCTTTCTCCCACAGCTGAGCTCCTGCAGATAGTGAAGCAAAAGCAGAAAATGCAACCTGATATTAAACCTGGTAAAAAGAAGAAGAAAAAGAAATAGAGCAGAGGGATGCTATCGAATCAACGTGAAGCTTTTGTAATTCAAGGAGGAAGCCCTCTCAAGGGAGAGATTATACCCCAGGGTGCCAAAAATGAAGCCCTGCAGATTTTATGTGCAACCCTTCTCACTCCTGAAGAAGTAGTTGTTCATAATATTCCCGATATACTCGATGTAAATCGATTGATAAAGCTGTTGCAGGGGTTAGGTGTGGAGGTCAAGAATCTGGGCGATCATTCCTGGAGTTTTAAAGCCTCCAATATCGATTTGTCCTACATGCTTAGCGAGGAGTATCATCGGAGAGCCCGTTCACTGCGGGGGAGTATGATGCTGGTAGGGCCGCTGCTGGCTCGTTTCGGAAAAGCCTATCCTCCCAAGCCCGGAGGCGATAAAATAGGTCGTCGTCGGGTGGATACGCATTTTTTGGGTTTTAAGCAATTGGGTGCTCAACTCGAAGAAGAAGAAAATAGCGGACTTTTATGCGTAAGGGCCGAAAAGTTACAAGGGAGCTATATGCTCCTTGATGAAGCCTCTGTAACAGGAACAGCCAACATCATTATGGCAGCCGTAATGGCCCGGGGCACCACCACCATTTTCAATGCTGCCTGCGAACCCTATATCGTTCAGTTGTGCCACATGCTCAACCGCATGGGCGCTCGTATTCAGGGAGTGGGTTCCAACCTGCTTACCATCGAAGGGGTAGATTATCTGGGTGGTACCACACACACCCTCATGCCCGACATGATCGAGGTGGGTAGTTTTATAGGTTTGGCTGCCATGACGGGTTCTGAAATCCGAATAAAAAATACGGACTATCCATCATTGGGTATCATTCCTGAAATTTTCCGACGGCTGGGAGTACAGAGTTTTCCCGAGGGTGATGATGTTATTATCCCTGCCCACGATCACTACCAGATCGAGACCTTTCTTGATGGCAGCATTATGACCATAGCTGATGCACCCTGGCCCGGATTTACCCCCGACCTCATTAGTATCGCTCTGGTTACCGCTATTCAGGCGAGGGGTAGTGTGCTTATTCATCAAAAGATGTTTGAAAGCAGGCTGTTTTTTGTCGACCGCCTCATAGAAATGGGTGCTCGTATCATCCTTTGCGACCCGCACAGGGCTACCGTTATCGGCCTCGACAGGGAATATCCCCTGAGGGGTATTCGAATGAGTTCTCCCGACATACGCGCTGGCGTTGCCTTGCTAATTGCCGCCCTCAGTGCCAAAGGCGAAAGTGTTATTGAAAACATCGAACAAATTGACCGGGGGTATGAGCAAATCGATATCCGCTTGCGCAAGCTGGGGGCACAAATCGAACGAATTTGAAGTATTTGAAAACTGTCATTTTGACTTAAAACCTTCAGGGCATTATTTTTGCAATATAGCGGCGGTTGCATTAGCAACCCCTTATTTTATTGTGTATTAATCTCAAAATGAGTTTACTATGCAGGATGAAACCTTGAAAAATTCCCAGGAAAATACTGCTGCCGAAAATAATACTTCAGAACAGAGGTCGGATGCTGCAAATTTGTCGGCCGAGGCTATAGTAAAACCATCTATAGATGAAGCCATGGATTTGTCTGCATCAGCCAATTCAAGCGAGGAACCCGCCGCTAAAGGCCGCAAAGCCAAAAGGCGGATGGGTCTATTTGCCAAAAGTGAAACCGATGAAAAAGTAAAAGAATTGGAAGAGAAAATCAAAGCATTGGAAGAAACCCACCAGAAACAACAAGAAGAGATCAACGAATGGAAGGACAAGTTTTTACGTCTTTTCTCGGAGTTTGATAATTATAAAAAGCGTAATGCCCGTGAACGCATTGAGCTGACCAAGACTGCATCAGCTGATATTATTCGAAAAATGTTGCCGGTGCTCGACGATTTGGAAAGAGCCTTGAAATCGGCGGGCGATGATGCTGCCCTGGCTCCCTACAGGCAGGGCGTTGAATTGATTTTGATTAAGATGATGGGTATTCTGGAAAAAGAAGGGCTTAAGCCCATAGAAGCTAAAGGTCAACCCTTCGATACGGATTATCATGAAGCACTTACCAACATCCCTGCTCCCTCTGAAGAACTTAAAGGTAAAGTGGTGGATGAAATAGAGAAGGGATATATGCTTCATGACAAAGTCATACGGTTTGCCAAAGTAGTTGTAGGTAGTTAAAAATTAAGAATTAGCAGAAAGGAAGGATTGCACTCATGGCCAAGCGTGATTATTATGAAGTACTGGAAGTTCCCCGTAATGCTACGGAGGAAGAGATTAAGAAAGCATACAGGCAGAAGGCCTTAAAATATCATCCGGATCGCAATCCTGGCGATAAGGATGCCGAAGAAAAGTTTAAGGAAGCGGCTGAGGCCTATGAAGTGCTGAGCGATCCCGAAAAACGCAGGCGCTACGACCAATTTGGGCATGCCGGAGTTGGGGGGGGCGCCAGTGGAGGCGGCTTTGGTGGCGGCATGACCATGGAAGATATTTTCTCTAATTTTGGTGATATCTTCGAATCCTTTGGTTTTGGAGGTTTCTCGGGAGGAAGCCGAAGCCGGAGCCGCAGAGTGAACCGTGGAACCAATTTAAGGGTAAAAGTTGCGCTTACTCTCGAGGAGATTGCCACAGGTGCCCATAAAAAGCTGAAACTTAACAAATACGTCGTTTGCGATGCCTGCCACGGTACCGGTGCTCGCATGGGAAGTGGGCATACCACCTGCCCCACCTGTCGCGGAACAGGACAGGTAACCCAGGTTACCAATACCTTCCTGGGCCGTATGCAAACTACTTCTACCTGCCCGCAGTGCGGGGGCGAAGGACGAATCATTGCTGATAAGTGTCCCAAATGCTATGGCGATGGCATTGTAAAAGGCGAAGAGATTGTAGAAGTAGATATTCCGGCTGGTGTGTCTGAAGGCATGACCCTTAGCCTAAGTGGTAAGGGCAATGCCGGGCCCCGGGGTGGAATACCAGGCGATCTGCTGATTGTTGTGGAAGAAATTCCTCATGCCCATTTCCAGCGCGAGGGTAATCATCTGCTCTATGAGCACTACTTAAGCATTCCAGAGGCTATTCTGGGTACATCAGCCGAAATACCCACCCTCGAAGGTAAGGCCCGCATTAAGATAGAACCTGGGACCCAGCCTGGTAAAATTCTGCGTCTCAAAGGCAAGGGGCTGCCCGATGTAAACGGTTATTCTCGTGGCGATCTGCTGATTACCCTCAATGTATGGATTCCTAAAAACCTCTCTTCGCAGGAAGCCGATATGATTTCACGTTTACAATATTCCGAGAACTTTCGTCCGGCGCCAGGGAAAAAGGAGAAGTCCTTCTTCCACCGCATGCGGGAGTTTTTTGGAAAAGAATAACTTATCTGTATGAATATCCTTGAAGTTAAGAATGTTAGTAAGCGTTACGATAAGCATCTGGCACTCGACAATGTAAGCCTTGAAATACCAAAGGGTACGATCTTCGGTCTTTTGGGCCCCAATGGAGCAGGAAAAACAACCCTCATCCGGATTATCAACCGCATAACCGCTCCGGACGAGGGTTTGGTTTTTTTTGAGGGAGCGCCTTTGTCCGTTGAACATGTCTCTCGCATAGGTTACTTGCCTGAAGAAAGGGGTCTTTACAAAAAAATGAAAGCTGGTGAGCAAGCCCTTTATCTCGCTCAGCTTAAAGGGGTTCCCCACGAAGAGGCCCTGCGAAGACTCAAATTCTGGTTTTCCCGTTTTCAGATTAAGGATTGGTGGAACCGTAAGGTAGAAGAGCTCTCCAAAGGCATGCAGCAAAAACTTCAGTTTATTGTTACCGTTGTTCATCAACCCGACTTGCTAATTCTCGATGAGCCCTTTAGCGGTTTCGACCCCATTAATACCGATCTTATTAAAAATGAACTGCTAAGGCTAAAAAACGAAGGTACTACCATCGTTTTGTCTACTCACGACATGGGCTCTGTGGAGGAGTTGTGCGATAGCATTGCCCTCGTAAACCGGGCCAAATTTGTTTTGAAAGGCAATGTACAGGAAATTAGGGAAGGATACAGCAAAAACCTTTTCGAGGTACATACCCGGCAGGAACTGAGCCAGGATCTCATGCTTGCCTTAAATGCTAAGGATTTTGAAATGACAGAGGTGGTGAAAAGTAACGGACACTATGTATACACTTTTGGGCTGCTTACTCATCAAACACCCAACCAATTGCTTCAAATGCTTTTACCCCAAGTACCCATCCTTGCGTTTAGGGAAAAACTACCTTCTATGCATGATATTTTCGTGTCGGCCGTAAAAATGCAATCCTCAAACACCTCAGTCCATGAATAAAACCTGGATAATCATTCAGCGCGAATACCTTACCCGCGTCCGCAAAAAGTCCTTTATAATTATGACAATTTTGGGTCCATTACTCATGGCCGGTTTGTGGATTATACCCATTTACATATCCACGCTGGGACAAGGGAAAAAGGTAGTGCAGGTGCTCGATGAGAGCGGATTATTTGTGGATAGATTTATCTCCAACGAAAATATTCGTTTCGTTCCCGTTTTTCTTGAATTAGAACAAGCCAAGCAAGCCTTGCTTGCCTCGAAGGATGATGCTTTACTTTACATTCCACGCACCGAACTTAGCCTCCCCGTTACGGGTATCATTTTCTCTCGCTCTCAGCCGGGTAATGACATCAAAACAGCCGTTCGCGATATTATGCAACGGCAGGCTGAATCCCTGAAGCTGAAAGCCAAGGGGCTCGACCCAGAAATCCTGTCATCCATAAAAACCCGTATCATACTTGATACCATTAAGCTGGCAGACGACGGTTCTGAGGAAAAGACATCCGTGGAAATTAGTATGGCTTTGGGAATGGTAGGCGGTTTCATCATTTATTTTATGATTTTTATGTTCGGTGCTCAGGTAATGCGAGGTGTTATTGAAGAAAAAACTAACCGCATCGTGGAGGTGATTATTACTTCTGTAAAACCTTTTCAGTTGATGGCAGGAAAAATTATCGGAGTAGGGTTGGTGGGGCTTACTCAGTTTTTAATCTGGGTGGTTTTTACCGGGGTTTTAATCATGGGATTTCAGCTAACGCAGACAACCCCATCTAAGGCTTCTAATACTCAGGTTCCCATGGTGACCCAAAAAGTGCTTTCGCCTCAGCAAATGCAGATGTTGGCTGAAGCCGAGCAGGAGGCCGATAAAACCGTGTTACAGGAGGCCATGGAGGGGGTACGGCAAGTAAATTTTCCATTGGTGCTTAGTGCTTTTGCTTTCTTCTTCCTGGGCGGATACCTGCTCTATGCAGCCCTTTTTGCCGCTATTGGCTCAGCTGTGGAATCGGAGGCAGATACCCAGCAGTTTATGTTGCCCGTCACAATCCCGTTGTTACTTAGTATAATTGTTGCTACGTATGTGATGAATAATCCCAACAGTCCACTCGCTGTTTGGTTTTCCATTATACCGTTTACCTCGCCGGTGGTGATGATGGTGAGAATTCCCTTCGGAGTTCCCTGGTGGCATCTGGTTCTGAGTATGTTGATGTTGGTATTAGGATTTATTTTTACCACCTGGCTGGCTGCCCGCATTTATCGCACCGGTATCCTCATGTATGGAAAAAAAGTAAGCTGGACGGAACTGATCCGTTGGTTCAGCTACAGGGTTTAAGGTCGAGAAGGCCCGAAAATTGGTAATTCTCAAATTATCTCCTAATTTTGCACCCTCGTAAAGATATGTAAAATCCTAAAACTCACTGTAAACATGCAACATAAAGGCGTTGTAAAGTTTTTTGCTATCCTTTTTGCACTGGTTTGCCTTTTCCAGCTCTCCTTCACCTTTGTCTCAAAAAGGGTGGAGTCGAAAGCAAAAGAATATGCTCATAACCCGAAGGCCACTGAGCTAGCCAAAGTTCTTGCCAAAGGCGATCAGGTCAGAGAGTATCTCGTACTTGACTCTATTGTAAAAGCAAGAGAGAAATTTTACCTCGACTCTATTAATAATGAGGTGGTTTACAATATTGGAGTCAGAAAGTACACTTATAAAGAAGTTAAGGAGCGCGAGCTCAACCTGGGCCTGGACCTTAAAGGGGGTATGAACGTAACCATGGAAGTGTCGGTTCCGGAAATTTTGAGGGCACTTTCCAATTACAATCCCGACTCTACCTTCAATAAGGCTTTGAAAATGGCCAGGGAAAAGCAGAAAAACAGCAATGCCGATTATATTACCCTGTTTTATGAGTCCTTTAAAGAGCTCGACCCCAATGGAAGCCTGGCTGCCATCTTCTCGACGGTAGAGTTAAAAGACCGGGTGAAATTTAATTCTACCAACGAAGAAGTGCTCAAAGTCTTAAGGGAAGAAGCCGACGGAGCCATTGACCGCACTTTTAATATCCTGCGTACCCGTATCGACCGCTTTGGGGTTGCTCAGCCCAATATTCAAAAGTTACCGGGATCGGGCCGTATTCTTATTGAACTGCCGGGTATCAAAGAACCCGACCGCGTGCGCAAACTCCTCCAGGGAAGCGCCAAGCTCGAATTCTGGCCTACTTACAATTTTGATGAGATATATACCTTCTTTGAAGAAGCAGATAAAAAGCTTTTGGCTCTCTATAAGGAAAAGGGACTGATTGAAAACGCTGATTCTACTATCGCTCTACCAAAGGATACTACATCTGTCTCCAAATCTCAAAACGACACTGCCTCTGTTGGATCCGACACCGGAGTGCTATCGAAACTGACCGACAGTGCAAACCTGGAAAAGAAAAAAGCAGCCTCCTTTGAAGAATATGCCAAAGAACACCCACTGTATGCCTATTTGATTCCAGCCTTTTATCCGGATGAAAGCGGAGCCTATCGTCCGGCTGCCATGGCAAGAGTTGGAAGTGCTGCCATCAAAGACACTGCACGTGTGAACTACATGCTCAGGCAGGTGAAAGATGTTTTCCCCAGCAATCTGCGCCTGGTCTGGACAGTGAAGCCCGATCCGCAGCGTCCTGGAATTCTCGACCTGGTTGCCCTCAAGATTACTCGTCCTGACGGACAGGCACCACTGGGCGGAGATGTTATTGTGGATGCTCGCCAGGATGTCAATCCAACTTCTGGAGGAGTGGAAGTGAGCATGACCATGAACCGCGAAGGAGCTCAAGAATGGAGGCGTATGACCGCCGAAAACATTAAACGTCAGATTGCTATTGTGCTCGACGGTTATGTATATTCTTATCCAACCGTTCAATCAGAAATTTCAGGTGGACGTTCTTCTATTTCGGGTGGTGGCATGACCATTGAGGAAGCTAAAGACTTAGCTAACATCCTGCAATCGGGTAAACTGCCTGCTCCTGCCCGTATCGTTCAGGAAGAAGTGGTAGGACCTTCCCTGGGTAGGGAAGCCATTCAGGAAAGTGTTCGCTCATTTATTTTCGCTTTCCTGCTGGTATTGCTTTACATGTGGCTTTTCTATAATCGCGGTGGTTTGGTGGCTAACCTGGCCCTTGTGGTCAACATGTTCTTCATCTTTGGTGTTCTTGCCTCATTCGGAGCCGTTCTCACACTGCCTGGTATTGCTGGTATTGTGCTAACCCTCGGTATGGCTGTTGACGCCAATGTTATTATCTATGAACGTATTCTGGAAGAAACCCGAGCTGGCAAAGGAATTCGCCTGGCCATCAACGATGGTTATAAGAATGCTTACTCCGCCATTATCGACGGTAACGTGACTACCCTGCTTACCGGTATCATTCTCTATGTGTTTGGCTCCGGTCCTATCCAGGGTTTTGCCACCACGCTTATCATCGGTATACTCTCCTCCTTGTTCACCGCTATTCTCATATCACGGGTTATTTTCGACTGGTGGGCCGACAAGGGTTACAAACTGCAGTTCGATAACAAGGTTACCCGGGGGTTCCTCTCCAATACTAAGATTGATTTTATTGGTATGAGGAAGTACGCATATATCATTTCTGGTGCCATAATTCTCATTGGAATCGTTTCTCTGGCCACCAAAGGACTTAACTACGGCGTGGACTTTACGGGGGGGCGTACCTATATTGTTCGTTTCGACCGTGAAGTTAAAGTTGATGATGTCCGCAAGGCCCTGGCGCCCAATTTCTCTTCATTACCCGAAGTCAAGAGTTTCGGACCCAACAGTCAGGTAAAAATTACCACCAAGGAACTCATCAACGAAGAAGGTCCCGAGGTGGATTCCATCATCACCTCTAAATTATATACCTCACTCAAGGGACTCTACCAGAATCCTATTGAATATAAAGAATTCTCATCCGATGTGAGTGGAAGCGACAAGATGATTGGTATACTCACTTCCACCAAGGTTGGGCCTACCATCGCTTACGATATCAAGCGAAACGCTGTGTTGGCTGTTCTGTTTGCTCTGTTAGTTATCTTTGGGTACGTTGCTGTCAGGTTTAAGAAATGGCAATATGGTCTGGGGGGTGTGATAGCTCTTTTCCACGATACGATGGTGGTAATAGGCTTGTTCTCGCTGTTTTATGGAATTCTACCTTTCAACATGGAAGTGGATCAGGCCTTTATAGCTGCCATCCTAACTATCATTGGTTACTCTATTAACGATACGGTGATTATTTTCGACCGTATCCGTGAATACACCCACTTATTCCCCAAGCGCGACCTTTATGTGAATATGAATGCCTCTATCAACTCTACCCTGGCTCGTACCGTTAACACCGCTGGAACTACCCTCGTTACCCTATTAATGATGTTTATCTTTGGAGGTGATATTCTCCGCGGTTTCATTTTTGCCCTGCTGGTAGGTATCGTCGTGGGTACTTACTCTTCGGTGTTTATTGCCAGCGCTATCGCTCACGATCTTCTTAATAAAAAGAAGGAATCCGTAAAGTAAATACTGAGTTTGATAAATTTTAAAATCCCGGGGGAATAGCCTTCTCCCGGGTTTTTTGTGGGTTTTCTTTTCATTTTCCCTGGGGTAGTTGTAGTTTTGCATGGAAAAACATAAAAAATGCATCTCCCTTTTCTTTTCTTTGACATTGGTAGTGGGGAGTTAATGGTGATACTCCTGCTGGTGCTTATTGTTTTTGGCCCCAAGCAAATTCCTTCGTTGGCCAGGAGCCTTGGCAGAGGGCTGTATGAACTACGTCGCGCTTCTGAGCAGATTAAGCGGGAGGTGATGGAAGAGGCTGAAAAAGTTAAATCGCAGGTTCGCATCGAAGACGAATCGCCGGCTCCCCACGTTAATAATCCGGAAGAAAAGTCCGAAAAAAAAGACCCCCCTGCTACGCCTGCAGGTTAATCGTTGATTAATAGCTGATGGTATGAAGATAATGAGCCGATTTTTAGGTCTTTTGTTAATAATCCTTTTTTCAACGTGTCTATGTGCACAAAAGGATACTAAGGTAAATGTGAATAAAAGGGTCGAGGCTGCTGATCGTGCCTTTAACGACTACATGTATTCCACTGCTCTTAAGCTTTATCGAAAGGCCCATAGAAAAGAAAAGGATAAGGACGAAAAGAACCGGATCACCTTCCAGATGGCCGAATGCTATCGTATGATGGGTAAGCTTTCCATGGCCGAATCGAATTATCGTAGGCTCATTTTTCAGAAATACGATCAGAAACAGCCATTGGTGTTGCGAAATTTAGCCGATATTCTCCGTTTCAATGGAAAACTCCAGCAGGCAAAGGAATTCTATGAAAAATATCTACAGCTGGTGCCCGATGATGAATTGGCCCGCAATCGTCTTACAGGGATCGAGATGACGGATTTCTGGCTAAAAAATCCCACACGACACATTATTACTTTGGAAAAACTCATTAATAGCCGCGATGACGATTTTTCGGCTGCCTATAGCAATACTGCCTTCAACGAAATAGTGTTTACTACCAATCGCAAGGGAGTTAGCGGCAAAGGAAAGGATGAATGGACTACCAAAAACTTTACCGACCTATTTATTGCTAAAAAAGACTCCAAGGGGAAATGGACGCAGCCGGTAAATCCCGACGAAGAAGGGATTCTGAATACTTCAGGAAACGAGGGGACCCCCTTTTTTAACAGTCGTATGAATGCTATGTATTTCACTCGCTGCCCCGCCGAGCCTAAGCGTAAAAATACCTGTAAGATTATGGTAGCCCGTAGGGCAGGAAAGAGTTTCTCTGAGTCGGTGGAGGTTGAAATACAGGCCGATTCCAATTATGCCATAGGTCATCCTACGCTTACCTCCGATGAATTGACCCTTATTTTTTCCAGCGACTTACCAAACGGAAAAGGGGGCCACGACCTCTGGTATGCTACCCGCGAGTCGAAAACCGGTAAATTGGGTCGGCCACGTAACCTCGGTGACTCCATCAACACGGTGGGTAATGAGCTCTTTCCTTTCCTTCGCAAGGATAGTATCCTTTACTTTGCCAGCGATGGTCATCCAGGGTTGGGTGGGCTCGATATTTTTAAAAGTTACCTGCGCAAGGATGCCGAAGGTAAACCCTATTGGACTAAGCCCATCAATATGGGCAGCCCCATCAACTCTGCGGCCGACGACTTTGGTATCAGTTTTCATCCCGAAGAAGAGGAAAGTGGGTTCTTCTCCTCCAATAGAAAAGGGGGCCAGGGGGGAGATGATATCTATAGCTTTGTAGTAGAGCCGGTTATTTTTACCCTCGAGGGTATTGTGAAAGATGAAAGTTCTTTGCAGCCTATTCAGGGAGCCCTTGTAGAGTTAAAGGTATCGGATGGCCGGACCCATAAAAGCACAACCAGCGACCGGGGCCGTTACACCTTCAATAAAAACCAGGTGCTCATCAACCGTAATTTTGAGATACTGGTAAGCAAAGAAGGATATTTTAGCACTAGCGGAAAATTATCTACCATGGGATTGGAACGCAGCCAGGATTTCAAGATCGATTTCATGCTGCAACCCATTCCCCGTAAACCCATTGTTTTGCCTGAGATACTTTACGACCTGGCCCGATGGGAGCTGAAACCTCAATATCAGGATTCTTTGCAGGGGTTAATAACTCTGCTTGAGAAAAATCCCAACCTGACCATTGAATTAGGCTCGCATACCGACGCTCGCGATACCGAGGAACGTAACGATATTCTCTCTCAAAAACGAGCCCAGAGCGTGGTGGACTACCTTATTCAACGGGGCATCGACCCCGACCGCCTTACGGCAAAGGGATATGGAGAAAGAGTTCCCCGTGTTCTTACTAAGGATTACAGGGTGAAAGATTATGTTTTCAAAGCCGGCACCCGGCTCACCGAATCCTTTATCGACAGTCTTCCCACCCGTGAACTAAAAGAAGCGGCTCATCAACTTAACCGACGCACTGAGTTTACCATCACTGGTACCAGTTTCAAGCCTAAGCCCAGGCCAACAGGGCAACAGGTGGTTGCCAAGGATATCGAGATTATTACCTCCCGGCCCCTCAATGCTGTCCCCTTTAGCCTGAATAACCGCAAATTGATGATTATCCCTGCTTCCATTGATACCTATACTCTCACTCTGATGTATCAACCTGATGCGCGCAATAACTTTATCAGCATGGAAGCGGCACTTGACCTTCTTAAGGAAGGCATCATTACCAAGGATGATTTCAAAGGGAACCCTGAAGAACTCATATTAGAAGGGGCCATTAAAAGAGGGGCCGAACTTACCATACCTTCTTTACGGATCGGCCGTAAGGTGATCTATGATGTCGACGTGGTGGTAGAAACCAAGCCCGAAGTAAAGCTCAGTATCAACAAGGAGACCTTGCTTAAATTTGGTGCATTCACCATCAATGAAGACACAAGGGAAATTATTTTTGAATAATCGTATTCATGGAAAGTGGCAGATATAACCAGCGGGGCGTGTCGTCAGGCAAAGAAGATGTGCATGCCGCCATTTCGGCCCTTGACAAAGGTGTGGTGCCTGGGGCGTTTTGCAAAGTCGTACCCGATTTGCTTTCAGGCGACCCCCACTACTGCAACATTATGCATGCCGATGGGGCCGGCACCAAAAGTAGCCTGGCATATATTTACTGGCGCGAGACTGGTGATCTGACGGTGTGGAAAGGAATAGCCCAGGATGCTATTGTTATGAACACCGATGACCTGCTTTGTGCAGGTGTGACCGGGCCCATGCTTATGGCATCAACTATAGGCCGCAATAAAAACCTCATTCCCCGTGAAGTTATTACTGCTCTTATTAATGGAACGGCCGAGGTATTGGCTGAGCTTCGTGAATTAGGTCTCGAAATACATCATACGGGGGGCGAAACTGCGGATGTGGGCGACCTTGTGCGGACAATAATCGTCGATTCTACGGTTGTGGCACGTGAGAAGCGAAGCAATATAATTTCCAACGAGCACATTCAGCCAGGGGATGTAATTGTGGGGCTTGCTTCTTTTGGACAGGCCCGATGGGAAAAAGCTTACAATAGTGGCATTGGCTCCAATGGCCTTACTTCAGCCCGTCACGATGTCTTGCAGCGAATATATGCCCGCAAATATCCTGAAAGCTTCGATCCAGCGGTCCCTGCCGATCTGGCCTATAGTGGTCGTCGGTTCTTGCTTGAACCTTCACCTGTTGAAGGAATGACTATGGGTAAGTTTTTGCTTTCGCCCACCCGTACCTATGCTCCTGTGGTTATCGAGGTGTTAAAAAAATACCGCCCCCTGATTCATGGAATGATTCATTGCACGGGTGGAGGTCAAACCAAAGTAATGCATTTTGCTCCTCATGTCAGGATTGTCAAGGACAATTTGTTCGAATTGCCCCAAGTTTTTAGAATTATTCAGGAGGAATCGGGTACACCCTGGAATGAAATGTACCGCGTATTCAATATGGGGCACCGCCTAGAGTTTTATGTTCCCTCTGAAATAGCATCCGACATCATTGCCATTGCCTCTCAATACCATATCGAAGGGCGGGTCGTGGGCCGGGTTGAAGCTTCAGATATTCGTTCCCTTATTATTACCGGGCCTCAGGGTACATTTGAATATCGATGACAAAACCTGGTTGGCTAATTTTCTGCTTTTTTCTTTAACTCGGCTTCCCTGTCTTTTTGTCTGAAAAGACTCTCTCCAAATGAAACCAGAGGGATTACTGTAATTTGTGAATACTCTGTGAGGGGATTGGAACGCAGCATCTGCTGCAAATGTACATTGTCGCTAGCCTGAATGATAAAAGCGCAGCCTGGCTTTAGGGCCATAGCTCCGCCAAATACCGGAATACCTGCCCGGCGCAGACTGTCGATATGCTGAAAGCCTGGTATAAGCCGGTTTTCCAAGAATCCCAATTCCTGTTCAATTGTAAATTGAGGCTTGGGTACAGGGTAATCCATGATCACCAGGTAAAGATTTTTTCCAATGAAAAATGGGGTTGAGTCGGTCACCATCATCAGCGAGTCGCTCTGCAGTGTGATTCTTTTCACCCCTTTTTCTGTTTCGCCCTGGCATCCCGCCAGTATTGCGATTAGGCTAAAAATTAAAATCCATCCAATGTTTTTCATCTGATTTCCCATAAATTCATCCTGCCGATAGATGAGCAAAGTTAGGGAAATAAAATAATTTTTTTTAAGAAATGTTAAATCTTTTGGTCCCATTCCTCTTTCAGAAGACCGAAAACAAAGATGTCGTAATACTGCCCTTCGATATACTTGGCCTTTCGCAGCCTTCCTTCTTCCACAAACCCGAGGCTGCGTATCAGCCGAAGGGAGGCTTCGTTGCCCTGCACTACCTCCGCTTCAATTCGCACGAGATTCATTACGCGGAAGCTAAAATCCAGAAGAATTTCAGAGGCTGTTCGTCCGATACCCTGTCCTTGAAAGGGTGGCCAGATAAACACCGTGAGCATGGCTTTGCGGTTAAGCCACTTGATGTTGTGGAGTAGAATTTCTCCCATGGTTTCTCCCTTCCTTTCTATGTTGAAGCGCAGTATATTTCCCTCGAAATTCTCCATCAATCGGGCTTCGCCCAGATGACGAATTTCTTGATAATTAAAAATGTCGTTTTGATTGGGGAAAGCCGGCATCAGGCGGATGTTATCTTTTTGTAAATAAAACATGCTACAAATATGTTAGTGCTGATTAAACCTTTCGAAACAAGTTTTGTTTAAAAGTTTAGCCCTTAAAATTAAACGAGCATATCGTATTTTCCCATGTCACAATATTCAATAAAAGATCTAGAGACCTTTACCGGCATCAAGGCACACACTATACGTATGTGGGAGAAGCGCTATGGTGTAGTTGAACCTGGACGTACCCAAACTAATATTCGCACTTACGATGATGATGACCTGAAGCGTCTTTTGAATATTTCAATTCTCAACCGACATGGCTACCGAATCTCCGAGATCATGCGTATGAGCGAAAAGGAGATTTGCGACCGGGTTTTGCAAATAACGCATAAAAGTTTAGATACCCAGAGCCAGATTGAAAACCTGGTCTTGGCAATGATTGATTTGGATGAAGAATATTTTGAGAAAATTCTTACTCAGTCTATTATAAAAATCGGATTTGAGGATACAGTCAAATACCTTATATATCCTTTTTTTGAGCGCATAGGAGTTTTATGGCAGGCTGGTAGTATTATTCCTGCTCAGGAACATTTCATTAGCAATCTCATCCGCCAGAAATTGATTGTTGCTATCGATTCCATCATTACCCCCCGAAAAGACCAGGCATTGACTTATCTGTTGTTTCTACCCGAAGGTGAATGGCACGAAATGGGCCTGCTGTTTACGCAATATTTGCTTAAAAAATGGGGCCATCGGGTGATCTATCTCGGTCAGCATGTACCGCTCAACAACCTCTCTGTTCCTTTGCAGAGAACCAGGGTAGATTATATAGTTACTCAGTTCATTACTGGTATCACCCCCGAAGCTTTACGTGAAAGCCTCCATCTTCTTGCCTCTCTCTACCCCGAGCATCGGTTTTTAGTTTCTGGCCGGCAGTTAATTCAGTTTAAACCTGTGCTGCCTCCCAATTTTGAGTTATACGATAGTCTTGAGAATTTTAAAGACTTGATTTCCAGACATGAACGTTTGGTATTGAATCATCTCTCCAACTAATCTTATTGTTTGTTTAAGATACGTCATTTTGGCTTAAACAAAATAGTTGTTAAAAATTGTTAATTTTTAAAAAAATAATAGGCTGATAATCATCAGCTTATTGTTTTTAATAAAAATTTAATTTAAAATCATTCTAAAAATACTTGACAAGCGGGGTTTGTTTTGTTTAATTTTGCTACATGAATTTTTAAACAACTTAGAATATTTCAAAATAAGAATAAAACACCTCGCCATGACTGCTATAGAATTCAATCATCAGCTTTTAGGGATTCGCGAAAGCCTGAAGGTATTTGCCTATTCGCTTACCCAAAACCAGGAAGATGCTGAAGACCTGGTGCAGGATACTTACCTCAAGGCCATTACCTATCGTGAAAAATTTGACCCGGGTACCAATCTTAAAGCCTGGGCCTATACTATCATGAAAAATACTTTCATCAACAATTACCGCCGGAATGTACGCCAGAATGCCTTTTTCGACCGTAGTGACGATTTGTATTACCTGAACTCCAGGTCGAAAAGTGAGGGAGAAAGTCCCGATTCAACACTCAGGGCCAAAGAAATCCTGAAGGGCATTCGTCAGCTCAGTGACGAACATCGTATCCCCTTTCTGATGCATACCCGCGGTTATAAGTACAAGGAAATTGCCGAAAAAATGAATTTATCCATTGGTACAGTTAAAAGTCGAATTTTCTTTAGTCGAAAAAAGCTGATGGATGCGCTGAAAGATTACCAGAATTAATCGCTGATTTTGGGGTTGTTGAGGGGCTGTTGCGTTTTCGCAGCGGCCTTTTTTTTATTGTGTTATTTCCTTTCGGCTGTGTGAATTATCGTTATTGAATTCTTCCAAATAATTAATTGATCTCAATAATTGTGTCTTGAAAAATCCTAAATTCGTGGCTTGAACCAGTCTTGTATTGCTTCCTTCTTTACTCATTATGAACACAAGTCTAAAACACGTTGTTTTCAAATAATAAATTATCCAAAATCCAAACCAATGAAAAATCGGGTACTTATTTATCTCACAATTCTTTTAGCTGGGCTCATTCCTCAGGCCTTACAGGGTCAGGCTTTCGTTCAGTTCATCCACAATTCGCCTGATCTCAGTCTTGATTCGATGGATATTTACATTAACAAGACCCTCGTATTGAACGATTTTAGATTCAGGCAAGCTTCAGAATTTATTCAGGGGCCTACGGGCTTTCCCCTGGTTATCGACATTTGCCCGGGAAATTCCAATAGTCCTGATAATCCGGTTTTTACTACAGCTATTGTGCTAGGCACTAATAAAAAGTATTTGGCTATTGCCTCGGGAACTATAGATGGAAATGGGTACAATCCCTGGCAGCCATTCTCTCTCGAAATTATTGATTATGCCCAAAACCAGGCAACTCAGGCTTCTCAGTCAGAAGTCATATTTTACCATGGTAGCCCTGATTTGCAGACAATCCGGATAGTTGATAAGGGGACGGGAAATGTTTTATCTAGCCATCTTGCCTTCGCCCAATTTGATGGATATAAAGAATTGAATCCTTTGGTCTATACCCTCGAAATTCAAGACTCGGCCACGCAAGCAAAACTTTTTCGTGTGAGTTTGGACCTCACGGCCTACCAGGGTAAAGCCGGTGTGGTGATGGCATCAGGTTTTCAAAATCCAGGAAACAATAACAATGGTGCATCTTTAGGTTTTTATTACGTACCCTCAGATGGAGGGATGGCCATTCCTCTTCCCTTAGTGCCCGATCCTATGGCTTTCTTGCAAATAATTCACAACTCTGCCGATCTATCCAATGCCCAGCTGGATGTCTGGATAGGTGATAAAAAGTTTGCCGCTTCATTACCTTTTCGATCGGCTACCTCTTTTACTGAATTCCCTGCCGAAGTTCCTATCACGGTAGCAGTAAAGCCGGCCGGAAGCTCTTCACCAGATAACCCTCTGGCTTCGCTTACTTATACCTATTCGAATCAGGGAAATTACATCTTGATTATCAACGGTATAAGCAGTGCTTCGGGCTATAACCCTAGGCCACCTCTTACACTCGTTAAAAAAGAAAATGCCCGATTGAGTTCCCTGACTGCGGGGCAAACCGATGTGCTAATCTTCCATGGCTCTACCGATGCACCCACCGTCGATATCTATGAAACGGGACAGGGTCTGGGATTGCTGTCCGACAATCTTTCTTATGGTAATTTCCATGCCAATGACTATTCAAGCTTAGCCACTGCAGATTATGTTGTAGAGGTGCGCTCGCAGGATGGGGCAACTACGCTTTTTTCATACAGCCTTCCCCTCTCTGCATGGGGGCTTCAAAACACAGCAATTACATTATTGGCATCCGGTTTTGTAAATACTGGTGCTAATAGCAATGGACCTGCTTTTGGACTATACCTTGCCCTACCTTCGGGAGGAGCGTTGCTGGCTCTTCCTCCTTATTCCCCTCCTGAAACGGCCCTTTTACAGGTTATCCACAACTCGGCCGATCCAGCTGCTACACCAGTTGATTTCTGGGTAAACGACCAGAAAATTCTGTCAGGTTTCACGTATCAGCGTGCCTCGGGATTTACTGAAGTTCCTGCCGGTAACAATATCAAACTCTTTGTGGTACCCCAAGGTGCCACTGGAACGAGTTCTCCTTTGGCCAGTATCACCCTGAATATGGAGGCTGGTAAGCGATACAGTGCAGTTATTGATGGTATTGCATCCACTTCGGGCTTCGATCCTTTGATGCCTTTAAGCATTCATGTTATTTCAAACGTTCGATTGGTGGCCACCAATAGTAATAAGGTGGATGTTATCTTCCATCATGGAAGTACAGATGCACCTCAGGTGGGTATATATGAGTTTACTACCGGTCTCATTTATGATCCATTGGTTTACGGCTCGTCCAGCCCCTACGTGGAGGTGGCCGGCGAAAACCAGGGATGGCATCTCGTAAGTGGCGGTAACATCCTTAAGAGCTATTCAGTAGAATTTACCGGCTCTTCATTTGTGGGTAAAACCGTTTTTGCGATTGCTTCCGGTTTTATAAACCCAGGTGCCAACAGCAATGGTCAACCCTTCGGATTGTTCCTTATCCCTACCGACGGTGGCGGATATATAGAACTTAAGGAAGTTACGGGTATTCATGACAATCAAGCGGTTGAATTTACAGTGAGTCCCAATCCTGCAAAGGACTACATCCGGGTGATTTTTAATGATACTCCGGGAAAACAGATTATTATTAGTATCTTCTCTGCAGGAGGTAGTCTGGCGAAAAGTCGTAGATTCGATGGTCCAGCTTCTGATTATCTCATGGATGTTAGCAATCTTCAGCAGGGTTTGTATATCCTGAGGTTAGAAACCAACACAGGCGTAAGCTTCAGAAAAATTAGCATTATCAGATAAGTTCTAGAAAACTTTATCTCTGGCCGGCTGTTGAGTAATCAGCAGCCGGTTTTTATATGGACAAGGTTCAGAAGATTATTTTCTATTACGATGATCGTTGCGGCTTTTGCACGTTGGGTGCGAAATGGCTTCGCCGGGCTGACTATCGGGATAAAATGGAGTTTCTGCCTTTGGCGCAAAACCGTCATATTTTACCACAAAACGATACAGAAACTGCCTGGCTGTTTCATTCAGGGCAATGGTACCGCGATTCCGAAGCTGTTATCCGGGGATTGATGGCTGTCGGTTTTCCTTTCAGCCTATCTGCTATTTTTTTGTTGATTCCCCGCTCTTTGCGCGATTCCGTTTACAAGTTTATTGCCCGTATTCGTTACCTTATCTTAGGCCACAGGCACCCGGTTTGCGAGCGGGAAACTAATACCTGAAAGTTTACCCAAGAAGTGTTTGCGCCTCAGCGTGCAGCTTGCTCAGTACACTTTGTATATCGGGGCTTTTGCCTTCGTTTTCTATAGACACCAGTTCGGCAGCCAGCAGGGTGGCAGGGGCATGTCCTTCGCAACGTGATGCTGCTACATTGATGGCCTGCAGGGTGTCTTCCACATGTTTGCGAACTAAAGTCCAGGTGGTTTCTGTGAGATATATCTGCTGCGACAGATTATGCTCAAATTCCGATCTTACGTTTTGAATCAAAGCATTTTTAAACTGTTGCACACTCATTTCAGGCTGAATGTTACGTAGCATAAGACTTGAAAGAGAAATTCTCTCTAATAGCAGTACCAGACGTTCATAAGCCTGAAGGCGCAAAGGCAAGGTAATTTGTCGCTGGTCGCGTTTCAGATTCAGATATTGCAGTTTTTCTTCTTTCTCCAGAAACGATTTGACAGTCTTGAGCAGATCGTCATTTTTCAGCAGAGGTACGGTTTCTTTCCATTGATAAAGAAAGCGTTCGTTGGATGCATGGAAGAAATAGAACGCAACGGCTAATACCAGCAAGGAGGGAATAGTGCTCTGTAAAAGAAGAATAAATGTGCTCATAGGGAGGATTGTTTTTTGCGATGTAATAATTGCAAGGCCTGATGATAGATGTTTCGGGCTGTGAGTCCGTATTTTTCCATGAGTTGAAGGGGCTGACCCGATTCCCCAAACGTATCGTTGATTCCTACAAAATCCATAGGCACCGGGTAATTTTTTACAACTACTTCAGCCACAGCACTACCCAGTCCGTTGATCATTTGGTGTTCTTCGGCTGTAAGAATGGCTCCGGTTTCTCTTGCTGCGGCAATTATGGTCTCTTGGTCGAGAGGTTTTAGGGTATGAAGGTTGATGACGCGCGCAAGGATGCCCTGAGTCTCCAGTAGGTTGGCGGCTTCCAGGGCCTCCCAAACCATATGGCCGGTTGCTATGATAGAGATGTCATCGCCCTCTTTCAAGATCTGAGCTTTTCCAGGGATAAAAGGGAAATCTTCGGGTATGAAGTCGGGGACGGCTTCCCGGCCAAACCGGATATAAACCGGTCCCTTGGTCTCTTTAACTGCAGCTAAAGCCGCCTGCCGTGCCTGCGTGGCATCGCAGGGGCTGAACACAGTCATGTTTGGCAGACTGCGCACCACGGCCAGGTCTTCCAGTGCCTGATGCGTAGCCCCATCAGGGCCCACGGAGATGCCGGCATGGGCTCCACCTATAAGCACATGTAAATTGTTATAGCAAACAGAAATACGCATCTGATCGGCAGCCCGGAAAGCTGCAAAAACCGCATAGGTGGAAAATACTGGAATTTTGCCAGCCAGGGCCAGGCCTGCAGCTACTGCCATGCAATTCTGTTCGGCAATGCCCAGGGAGATAAAACGTTCGGGATATTGCTGTTTAAAAAGATCCAGCCCTACCGAGGCAGTAATATCAGCCCCCAAAACCACCAACGAGGGTTCCATTGCACCCGCCTGGGCTATTCCTTCTCCAAATCCCGTGCGGGTGGGCTTGCTCCCTTTGTTAATCCATGCTTGCATAGTATGCTGATATTTGTTCTAAGAAACGCTGAACCTGAGCAGAATCGGGGGCTTTACCATGCCAGCGGTAATCTCCTTCAATCTCTTTTACCCCTTTGCCCATAACCGTCCGGGCAAGAATTACCATAGGCCGTGAGGGTTCATTGCGTGCTATTTGAAATGTTTGTCTGAGTTCGTTAAAATCGTGACCGTCGCACGAAAGAACTTTCCAACCAAAAGAATCCCATTTTTTGTCAAGGGGTTCCAAACCCATCACATCTTCTGTGTGTCCGTCGATTTGAACCCCATTACGATCAACTATTACTACGAGATTGCTCAGGTGATAATGAGCTGCAGCCATAGCTGCCTCCCACATCGATCCTTCCTGTAGTTCTCCATCTCCTACCACACAGAAAACTCTTCCTGGATGCTGATCCATCTGTCGGCCAAGGGCTATACCTACTGCTACCCCTAAGCCTTGACCCAATGAGCCCGCTGAGAGTTCTATACCTGGCAGGCCATGATCGCGACCTGGGTGTCCCTGTAAACGACTACTCAGTTTACGAAGGGTAAGTAATTCCTCCTTTGGAAAATAACCCGCATGGGCAAGGGTAGCATACAGCACGGGTGCTACATGTCCGATGGAAAGAATTAGTATATCTCTTTCGGGCCAATGGGGATCCGAGGGGTTATGTTTCATCTCGCTGAAATAAAGGTAGGTAAAGATATCAGCCAGACCCAGCGATCCTCCTGTGTGCCCCGAACCTGCTGCTGCCAGGCTGCGAAGCGTCCATTCGCGGATGCTACGTGCGAGGTCATGAAGTTCTTTGGTTGCCAATCTCATACCTATCGTTTGGGTTTTGGTTTTTCAAATATAGGCAAAAGCCCCTTTGCTCCCGTAAGCCCTTTATTGAGTACATATTGTGAGCTTTGCATGAGGCTCCAGGCGTTCATTTTCAAGGAATCAGCTAAAGCCTGGCTTGCACTGAGTTGGTTTTGCGGGCTCTCATCTGTCAGATTATATAGGGCAAGGAGTTGATCATCTTTAAGAATCAGGAATAAGCTGTCGGTAAGAATGCCAAGTTTATCATCTGCCCCGAAAAAAGTAAAGCCCATAGGTTGATGGAGGAGGTCGGTACCCGCAGTGTTGTTGATGTACGAAAATCCCAGGATCTCCATGAGGGTGGCAAAAAGATCTGTCTGGCTTCCGGGGGTATATATGATAGTCGGCCTGAGTTGCCCACCCGGTGTGAACAGGAGTAATGGGATATGATTAAGAGAGAGAGGTAATTCGTATTGTGGATTTATTGTCGCACCATGATCGGCCGTTATTACGAAAAGGGTATGGTTGAACCAGGGGTAGGCTGAAGCCTCGCGAAGAAATTGTCCCAGACTTCGGTCGGCATATTCTACCATCTGGTCGGGTAGGTTTCGGGAAACGGGTTTGAAATGGAAATCTTTGGGCAGCACGTAAGGTCCATGATTGCTGGCCGTGAGCACAAAAGCCAGGAAAGGACTGTGGTTTGTGGCGATTTCCTGATTCAGTAGGCGAATTGTTTCTCGGAATAGGGCGTGATCTGGAATTCCAAGAGTTGACACTGCACGGGCTTTAAAATCCCTTTCGCTGAATATTTTTTCGAATCCATTGGCTTTGAAAAATCCTCCTATGTTATCGAACTGGTCGTCGTGGGGAATAAAAGCCAGGGTATGATAGCCTTTACCCTTAAGTGTGACGGGAAGTCCTGTATAATCGGGGATGGGATATTTATTCATGGGATGCTGTCTCTTAAGAGCCGGAAATCCGTAGAGGCTGGAGAAAATCCCGTTGAAGGTGTGAATGCCGGCAGAGTGGAATTGGGTAAAAGTTACCGAGAGACGGGCCATGCTGTCAATAACAGGCGTCAGGTTTTTCCCCTGAGGAATTAAGCCGGTATTTCCCATTGACATGCCCTCCATGAGCACTACCACAATATTTAAATAACTACTATCCGCCCTTCCGGGTATTTTTCGCGCCAGGGGCGATGGGTATATGGAATCCTGGATGCTGAGCAGATGACGTGCCCTTTTGAGCGCTTTATCCGTGGGCATCCATTGCAATTGTTCTTCCCGGGTTTTTTGTACGTCGAGCCAACTTTGTATGAAGGTAAAGACCGGATTAAGACCCGCCTGATCATAAAAAGGATGGCCCGAAAAATAAGCGGTTCCTGTGCGTATGGGCGATTTCTTTTCTATTCTCCCCCTGATCGCTAGAAAGCAAACCCCGCCCAATACTACGACAATAATAATTCTCGCGTAAATAGAGAGTGACTTACTTTTTGTTTGATATCCGTTGGCAGATTTATGTTGCCGAAAGATTCTATTTATTACCAAAATCCATGTAGTACCTAGCAAGAGAAAGAGAACCAGAAAAATTGCATATCTCATCTCGCCCAGCACCATTCCAAGCATTAGCTTAGGTGAATCTATCCATTGAAAAACAGCTATGTCGAGCCGTGAGAAGTAATGGGCAAAGTAAGGGATATCGGCAGCACAAATAGCAAATGCGATTAAATAATTGAATGTTATCCAGTATTTTATTGTGTAAGTGATCCATCTTGGGATTATTTTAAATACGTAGCAAAAGCTCGTAAGTAATAAGGGAAAGCTCAGTAAATAACCTGAGATTACGGTGTCGAAACGCCATCCATACCCTAGTGCCCCACCAAGTAGCCACCCAAGGGGGCCATGGTTTCCGGCCGGTTGATAAAAAAATATCAGAATGATAAGCCTGAAGAGAGTAAAGTATGCAATTCCCCACAGATATGCTTTCAGAAGGGGAGAGAAAGGTTTCACCCAGTCAGGAATACGGTTCATGGATAAAAGTTAATAAGACTGCAAAGCTACTTTTTCCGACTGGCTTTTACTCAGGGGAGCACGCGGGTATTGATGGTGAGCATCAGATAGGTGAAAAGGGGAGTGGCCGGTTCGGTCACCTGTTGAATCTGTTTGAGTGTAGATGAAGGGGTTAACCAGAGCAGTCCGTATTCTATGGCTCCCCATTCGGCAATTTTATATTTCAGTATCAAATCGTTTTCTATAGCAAGTTGTTTTGTGCCTGTGACTGAGGGGTTGTTTACCATCAGGCGAAAATTATGAAGAGAGTTCGTGAAAGTAAGACGGGGAGTAGCTGACCAACTCAAGCTGAGGTATGTATCGATAATACCGGCCTGTCTTACATGTGCGGAAAGATTTCGGAAATAATCCATGTTACCAAGAAACTTATGTCGGGCCGAATAAATCAGGTCAAAAACATGATCGGTACCCTTACCAGGGTTTTTATTTCCACTGCTTACCGTAAAGCCGATTCCGGGCTTTAATTTTTCCCCATTGTAAATCAAATTTCCTGCTCCAAGGAATGCAGAAACTTTTTGACCGGCCAGATTCTTGCCCAATTGGTAATAAAAATTGGCATCTCCCGATAAATTACTCCCGCTCATTCGATAAAATACCCCCGTGGTATAGCGAAAATGCAAGTTGTTTACTGTATCTGAGAGAGTTTGGCCGGTACCTATAAAAATCCAGGAAAGGGAATGGTGGGTATGGATGGTATGGTTGAGCCATAGGAAGGCCAGTGTTTTGTATCGGTCGGTCGGATAAAAATTATCGGATAAAGACTCTTTAAGGGTATTCCAGCTGAGGGCAGCATGAACATTCCATTGATTGGCTGCGTATTTAATCAGCAAAGCATCGCTGGCAGCCCCTGACTGGTTCCAGTTACGTTGGCCCAGCAGCCATTCGTTGTCGTAACTCAGTTCCAAACGGCCGGCCATTATTCCCAGATTAGATTTCATCTTAAGCTCTATAAAAGCTTCGTGAAGGTCAAGGCTGGCTTCGTCGCCCAGATTCCCCGCAGTGCTGTGGTTTTTTTCATCTCCCCAAAGTCTCACATCCTGAGGAGTTATTACCCAGCGAAGATTTTCCTGCTGATAGGTAAACCTCAGTCGGGTGCGTTGCGTAAAGAGGAGAGATGGATTAGTATTTTCCGGTAAGAGTTGTTGGAACCCGTTGCGTAAC
>JBMFOU010000007.1:0-117373 GCA_049969475.1 Bacteroidales bacterium
CTTATGGTAACACTGTGACCATCACATCCCTGCTTAGCTCCATAGGAGCGACCTTGAGGTCTTATTCATTATAAAACTCAAAAACAAATTCGTCTTTATACTCAATCTCAAACCTTCTCAACAAATTCAAATACTCATCCCGGAATGTCTTTTTCCTGTGATGCTTTTCCTGGTTCATGATATATTTTATTACATTGTCTCGTTGTGACCTGGAATACGAAAATGCCCCATAGCCCTCCTGCCAGCGAAAATTTCTCTTCAAAAAACCCTGCTCATTTATCCACTTTGATGAACTAGCTTTTACCATCCTCATCAAATCTGAAATTTTTAAATCTGGTTTTAATTCAAAAAACACATGCACATGATCTGTCCATCCCCCAACAGCTAAGGGAAAAACATTATCATTTTTCAGAATGCCATATATGTACTTAAACAACTCATCCCTAAAATAATCGGACAAGAGATTTTCACGCCCTTTTACAGCGAATACACAATGTATATTTATCTGGGAATAAGTGTTTGCCATAGATTATGCCACAAATTTATTCAACGGAACATGATCTTTTATATACTCTGGTATTGCCTTTCTGAGCTCTGAAGGTAATTTCTTGAAAGCCTCACCATGAGGAGAAATATTAGGCAGGGCGAAATTTCCGGTATCCACCATTTGTCTGAATTCGGCATCAAGGATATAGGGCTTAAAGACTGTTTTCGCATACTCGAAATCTTCTTCTTTGGGTAAATATCGTCTATCAAATTTATCAAATTCTTCTTCAAGTAGCTTGTCTTTGGTCTTGAAATAAGGGATAATGCCATTATTTTTGTTACTTTTTTTAGATTTTCAATTTGAATAACCCAATCCGTGGTCCAAAGGATGGGGAGTTCTTAATTAAAGCGGGCGCTGGCCTCTTTTTCTCCATTTCCCAAGTAATCTTTAAAGATAACTACTAAATTTCCTTATGCCTTAAGGGGAATACTGTTCCTGTAGTAAATGGTAATGGTAGTGGTAAAGTATAGAAATTAAGTAGAATGAGTGGTATGGATTCAGATATTCAACAAAAATACACAAATTCAATCAAGACTACCTGGTGATTAAGCTTCATGAGATACCCTATTCGTTTACGAATACATCAAGTATCACAAATATCAGATTACATGGCTTTTAAGGGGATGGAAATGCAATCGGTCATGCGTTAGGTATCCTTCTTGAGGCATGTACTAACCTATGTAAGCGAGCCCTTTGAGATGATTGGTCTTAAAAACCTGAGATATAAAGGCATATTCTTTGTGTCGTCGGGTACCGGTTCCAATGCAGAAATTCGCAATTAGGGTGAGGATACCTCGGACAAAATTCCCCCGGTAGGTTCCTATCTTTGCCGCAATTTTTACGGAAGGTTTTCATGACGCTGTCTCTCATACTCATTGTGGTATATTTTACGGTAGTCAACCTGGCGGTATTTCTTACGGCAAGGGCTGCCCATCGCTCGTCCACGGAGTTTCTCATTGCGGGGCGCAATCTGGGTGTTTGGGCTTGCGCCATGGTGGTGGCAGCCGAATGGCTGGGCGGACTAAGCACGATTGGGGTTAGCGAAAGAGCCTTCACGACAGGTACGCTGGAGCCAGTGTTGTATAATCTGGCTACCTCGCTAGGCATGCTCATCATAGGATTTACGGTAGCCCGTCATTATCGCAGCCGGGGGGTTCACACGGTGGGAGAAATGCTGGGGTTTCTGTTTGGTGAAAGAATAGGCAAGGTTGCTTCCCTGGCGTTTTTGTTGGCTTATGTCATCCTGGCCTTTGTTCAAATTCAGACCTGTGCGGGAGTGGTGGCGCCATTATTTGGAATTAGCTGGCTGTGGGCGGTACTGCTGTCGGCCGGCATTATCACCTTTTATACTTACACCGGAGGCATGCATGCCCTTGCACTCACAGGTATCATTCACATGTTTGCCCGCTATCTGGGGATAGGCATCGCGTTGTGGATAGGACTCCGCAAAGCGGGGGGTTTGGAACCCCTTCGGCAATCACTTATCGCCGGGGGAGCTCCCGATCATCTTTTCAATCCCTTCAGCCATAGTCTCTCCTCGGCATTGAGTCTTGTGGTAGGAGGCATTCTGGGTGGAATGGCAGCCCAGGCCAGCATACAGCCCATCTTTGCTGCCAAAGATGTAAAAACCGCTCAACGGGCAGCTATTCTCTCGGCCTTCCTCATCGCCCCTTTTGGTTTTCTCACGGCCTTGCTGGGCCTGCTGGCCCGCTCTGGACTTTTTATTGACACTGCCAGTATCAGTAATCCCAAGATGGCGCTAACTACTTTGCTGCTCTCACCTCAATTCATATCACCCATATGGGGTGGGTTGGCACTGGCGGGCATACTGGCCGCTATTTTCAGTACGGCCGGTCCGGTCAACTTTGCCATTGTTACCATTGCTACCAAAGACATTTTTCAGGGCATGCTCCGGCGCCAGGTTAGCGACGCCCAGCTCCTGCAGACTGCCAGGCGACTGGTGTTGTTGGTTAATCTGATAATTGTTCCGCTGGCTCTTACCATTCACAGCGGAATTCTGGAGGCAGCCTATGTTTCGTATGCTATTCGCTCGGTGGGGGCCATCGTATTGCTGGCTGGAATATACTATCGAAGTTGGATCTCCGAAACCGCAGTTATTCTGGCCTTTGCCTCGACCATCCTTACGGGGCTTTACTTCATGGCCGCACAATGGCTGGCCTGGCCCCGGGCCGACGGCACCTGGCTTACACTTTCCTTAGCGCTGCTGACTCTTGGGGTGGGAAATTTTATTGAAAGACCCGGAAAACCAAAGCCTTAGTGAGCTTCCAGCCAGTTTTCGCCTGTGTTTACATCCACCTCCACAGGAATACACAGGGGCAGAGCATTTTTCATCAAATCGTGCACCAGGGGTTTTACTACCTCAAGTTCCGAACGTCGCACGTCGAACACCAACTCGTCGTGCACCTGCAGTACCATCCACGAACTCAGATTTCGGTTGCGAAGCTCCTGGTGGATGTTGATCATGGCCATTTTAATCATATCGGCAGCTGAACCCTGAATAGGAGCATTGATAGCGTTGCGCTCGGCAAAGCCTCGCATGTTGGCATTGGCCGAGTGAATATCGGGGAGGTAGCGCCGGCGCCCCATGAGGGTCTCTACATATCCCTTCTGGCGAGCCATCTCAATGCTTTTTTCCATATAGGCCTTGATACCCGGATACTGGCGGAAGTATTCATCGATAATTTGCTGGGCTTCTCGTTTTGAAATCCCGATATTTTGCGAGAGTCCAAAGGCGGAAATACCATAAACAATCCCAAAATTGACCGACTTGGCAGCCCGGCGTTGCTCACGGGTTACTTCCTCAAGAGGCACTTTGAAAATTTTGGCGGCCGTAGCAGCATGAATATCGAAGCCGAACCTAAAAGCGTCCTGCATGGCCTGGTCGCCGCTCAGGTGGGCGATGATGCGCAGCTCGATCTGGGAATAGTCGGCTGCCAGCAGAATGTAGTCGGGATTGCGGGGGATAAAAGCCCGGCGGATCTCGCGTCCGCGCTCGGTACGTACGGGAATGTTCTGCAGATTGGGATTCGTGCTACTTAAACGACCTGTAGATGTAACTGCCTGATTGTAACTGGTATGAATTCGTCCTGTGCGGGGATTGATCATCTGGGGTAATGTGTCCACATAGGTCGATTTGAGCTTTATTAATTCTCTATAGTCCAATATCTTACCCACAATGGGATGCTTTCCGGCCAATTTTTCCAGCACATCTTCACCGGTAGCATATTGCTTGGTGGCCGTAAGCCGGGGTTTTTCATCTATTTTAAGTTTTTCAAACAAAATGATGCCCAGTTGACGGGGCGAGGAGATATTAAATTTCTCGCCAGCCAGCTCATAAATTTCATTTTCAATCTGGGCCAGGTCCTTATCGAGGGATTGGCTGAGCTGACGGAGATTCTCCACATCAATTTTCACTCCTTGAATTTCCATGCTGGCCAGAACAGGCATCAAGGGCATTTCAATTTCGTTGAAAAGCTTTTCTACACCGGCCTGCGAGAGGAGGGGTTCGAGTTTTTGCTTGAGCTGAAGCGTGATGTCGGCATCTTCGGCTGCATATTCCTTGATGAGCGCAAGGTCCACATCGCGCATGCTGCCTTGCTTAGCGCCTTTTTGCCCGATGAGGCTTTCGATGGGAACAGGCTCATAATTCAGGTAAACATGAGCGAGGTAGTCCATGTTGTGCCGTTGTTCGGGTTCCAGCACATAGTGAGCAAGCATGGTGTCGAAGAAAGGTCCGGAGGGATGTATGTCGTAATAATGCAAGACCATCAGATCGAATTTCATGTTTTGTCCCACTTTCAAAACCCGGGGATTTTCGAAAGCTGGACGTAGGATTTCGAGTATCTTCAGGGTTTCATTATAGTCAGGCGGGCAAGGAACATACCATGCATGATGAGGTTTGACGGCAAACGAAAGACCCACCAGCTCGCAACTATTGGGGTCGGTGCCGGTGGTTTCGGTGTCGAAACAGAATTCCTGGGCATTTATTAATTGCTGTACGAGGTCTTTGAGCTTTTCAGGGGTATCGGCTATCAGGTATTCGTGTGGGGTGTTATGTATCGTCTGCTTTTCAGGTTTCTCCAACTTTTCAGGAGCCTCATCGAAAAGTGTAAGCTGTCCATCTTCAGGTTCGTTGAAAACACGACGGGCCAGGGTACGAAACTCCAGTTCGTTGAATAATGCCTTCAACCGGGGGATATCGGGCTCGCGACGTCGGAAAGCCTGTGGGTCGAAGGGAATGGGCACATCGGTAATAATGGTCGCCAGTCTTTTCGACTGTAAAGCCTGTTCCCGTTGCTCTTCGAGCAGGGCCCGTATTTTGGGTTTAGCCACCTTATCCAGGTTTTGCAATACATTTTCTAGGGTGCCAAACTGTTGGATTAATTCCAGTGCTCCTTTCTCCCCAATACCTTTTACACCAGGTATATTGTCGGAGCTATCGCCCATAATAGCCAGCAAATCGATAATCTGAGCGGGATGCTGAACTCCGAATTTCTGGCACACCTCGGCAGGTCCCATAATCTCGTTCTCTCCTCCGAAGCGACCCGGTCTGTACAAAAAAATCCGGTCATTCACCAATTGTCCCAGGTCCTTATCACTACTCATAAGATAAACAAGCATTCCCTCGGCGGTAGCTTTAACGGCCAACGTCCCCATGATGTCATCGGCTTCGTAGCCTTCCTTTTCCACAATAGCAATATGGAAGGCAGTTACCAGTTCTTTTATCCATGGAATGGAGGCTGCAAGGTCCTCGGGCATGGCCTGACGGTTGGCCTTGTAAGCTTCAAATTCATCGTGCCGGAGGGTAGGCGCCTGCAAGTCGAAAGCCACGGCTATATGGGTAGGATTCTCTTTCTGAAGCACTTCATA
This sequence comes from Bacteroidales bacterium, assembly GCA_049969475.1. Taxonomy (GTDB): domain Bacteria; phylum Bacteroidota; class Bacteroidia; order Bacteroidales; family TTA-H9; genus UBA2030. The sequence continues at coordinate 5,438 of JBMFOU010000007.1, forward strand.
GAGGGTATTGGTAAATCCCAGGATGGCCCCAGTATTCAAGCCTTTAGAATTAATCCGTGGATTTTTGATCATGGCATAAAAGGCCCTGTAAATGAGGGCCATAGCATCGAGTATAAAAAATTTTCCGCTCAGGGGCATGCGTGTGAAATTTGGTACAATCTACAAAGGTAATAAGCCCCTGCTTATGAAACTCCGATATACAGTCCATACAGGGAAGAATAACTCACGCGCCCGGCAAGTGCTTCAAAAAATAGCTGTACAGCCCTGCTAATCCTCTTTCACTCCTCGCAGGAGAAACATTTTTAAGAAACAGAGACATAAATAAAGGTGAGGTTAAGAATAAAAATCAGGTCATTCATGGCTGAGCCAGGCCCTAATCTGGCAAAATGAGCCTGTCTGAAAGACTAATTATCAGCACCCAAGCCATGAGCAACAGAGAACCACATGGTTACAGAACGCACACTTTCATTTATCGAGCTTCCCATGAATAGATATCTCCTATTCAAGCGCACCCTGACAGGGGAAGATTTCTCAACCCTCTTGGAGATCCTTTAAGAATTTAAAAAGCCCTTTATTCGTCTGAAGAAACATCCCCCCTCAAGATATTGACCAGCTCGTCCATTTCTTCCATAAAAGAAACCTGGTTTTCCTGTTTGAAGATATGACGCACTTCTTTAACCAGCCGCTCAACCACCATTATGTTAGAGCAAGGTTTAAAAAGTTGAGGGTCGGGATCGATCTGTTGATCTCTAAGCATTTTATCTAAATCGCGGCGGGAGAAAGCAATTCCTTTATAATACGGACTGATATAAAACAATACCTGGTCTTTCGAAGGGTCTGCAATGAAATGGCCGGGATCGAACTCGAGCCAGGAGAGGGAGAAAGGCAGGTAATAAGGCCAATCGAGGCCGTAAACTGGCAGGTTGAGCGTCTGAGCAATGCCCAAATAAAGTATACCCAGGGTAGTAGGCCCCCCTCTTTTCAGTTGCAGGGTCTGATGAAGAAAAACATTACTTAACGAAGACTCTTTAATTTTAAGCCCCTTAAATCCATAAACATCAAAAAATATATGATTGATAACCCTTACCTTGTCGAGAGGGCTCATACGCTCGTTCATTTCGAGCCAAATGTCCTGTACAAGGGTTCCCACCTCGCGATAGAGAGAATCTAAATCCAGTGAGGGGTAGCGATATTTGGAAATCAGTAGGGCTCCTTCAATAAGGTCTTCACCTCCTTTGAATTTCCATAGAGTAAGTTGATTTTTTACGTGCTGAAAATTGATGGTATGGATAATTTCTTCGAGCCGGCCCCGCGTAACCTCATCAAATGAATTTTCCCATGCATGCTCAAGCATAGGGACAACCTCTTTCCCCTGATCGATAATAAGCTGCCTGATGCGGCGATAAACCGCCTCATCAGGATCATCCATCAGTTGCAACAGAGAGTTAAGTTCATTTTTGTCCACGATACCGGCCATTTTGGGATGAAAAGGTTAAATTTAATCCTTCCTTCGATACTGACCACCAAGGGTCTCAAAAATTATTCCATCCTTCGATACCAGATAACTCATCTGACTGACTACCAGACAAGAATGCACCGGAATGATCCGGGCTTCAGTCCCTATAATGAGTCCACGAATCTGCTCTGGGTTTCCTGATATCACACCATGTTCCTGAGAAAGCGAAGTCAGAAACGGGGCATGATTTAAGGGGGGTGGAATAAGCGCTGATTGCATTTCTTCAGAACAAACCAGCCCATAGATTGTTTGGCCATTCACTGTCATTTTGTCTTTACTCAAATGAATGGCACCGCCATAAATAACCGCCCTGTGCTGCTTGGGATAGGAAGCTACCACCGGACAATAGACGCTGAGAGCTATGTCGCTTGCCAGGCAACTTCCCAGGAGGAGTTGCTGCAAGTCGTAAAACACAAAATTGCCAGGCCGCATCTCGTCAATCCCCTCCATAGGTAAATCGTGGCTGCAGGAAGGAGTGTCGCCTCCTGAAAAAACAAAAGACTGTCCGGGAAATTGTTTTCTCAAAAAATCCTTCAGGTCTGCGATAAGACGAAGTGTATGCAGGCGAATACTGCGAATTACATCAATACTGGAAGCAACGTAGGTGTGCCCATCATGAAATAAAAAGCCCTTCAGTGAGGCACCTGCCTGGAGCAAAGATTTTACAACAGAATGAATCCTGGGGAAATCTGCGGCAGGGAGGCCACTGCGTCCGTGCCCTGTGTCGAGTTCTATCCAAAAAACCGCCCGCTTGAGGAGGGGCTGCGGAAGAGAGATGGCAGCTGTCTGTGGATCAGAAATCAATAAGCCGGGAACGACAGGATCAGGCAAAGAAAGAATACGGTCAAGTTCCCTCAGGTTTAACGGGAAAGCAATGGTTATATCTTTCCATCCCGCTCGTGCAAAATAATGAGCCATTGTAACCGACGAGACCGTAATGGCTTGTATGCCTTCTTCGGCAAAAATTTTCCCTATATCGGCACTCTGATGGGTCTTAAAATGAGGACGGAATCTGACGCCTGCCACATCCAGCCGTCGCTTCATACGTCGAATGTTTTTCCTTACCTTATCTATATCGACGACGGCCGTGGGCTCCCGAAAATCGTTCATGGGAGGGTTGAAATTTTTTCAAGGACCAAACGAATCAATTCATCCATGCGAGGTTTGTAGTTATCGTTGAATTGACCGAGGGGGCGATTGGCAATGGCCAGACAGATGGTAAGGGCCTCATGCCCCAGAAGGGAAGCCAATCCGTACAAGGCCGCGGTTTCCATCTCAAAATTGGTGATGCGCAGGCCCCTGAAGCTAAACCTACCAATCCGTTCATTCATGTCGGGGATAGCCAAAGGCAGACGCAGTCGCCGTCCCTGGGGTCCATAAAAGCCCGGTGCCGTCAGGGTAACCCCTCCCACGGTAACGTCTGAAAAATGCCGTGCCAGGTCCTCTCCTGCTTTTACTGCATAAGGGATTCCCAGCGATGCAGGCCAATCGCACTGGGTACGGAAAGCTTCCGCCAGTTCATGCTCAAAACAGCATCCCTGGGTGGTATAAAAATTTAAAACTGTGTCGATGCCTATACTATAGTCGGATCGGATGAAACTATTTACGGGAATATCAGGCTGCAGGCTGCCGGTGGTTCCAATACGAATAAGCTTCAGCCGGGTTTTCTGAGGATATTCTTCGCGGGTGGAAAAATCGATATTTACCAGAGCATCCAGCTCGTTTACCACAATATCGATATTGTCGGTGCCCATTCCTGTGGACAATACTGTGATGCGCTGAGAGCCCAGGCGGCCGGTATGGGTGGTTATTTCCCGATTACTCCCCTGAAATTCAATGGAATCGAAATATTTGGAAAAAGCAGGTACCCGGCCTGGATCGCCCACCAGAATGACCGTCTCGGCCAGATTCTCACGATGAAGCTTCAGGTGGTATACACTTCCATCGGGATTGGTTACCAGCTCGGCCGGATTAGGTTTATACATCATAAAACATGGTATTTATAATTCTAAATTTATATCTTTGACCACTGCAAAAGTAAGAAAGATGAACAGGAAAAGCCGCATCATATTGGTTCCCGTAGATTTCGAAAAACCTTCGTTGATTGCCCTTGAACAAACATTTAATCTGGCCCGTTTACTGAAACTTGAAATTGTAATTTTGTATGTATTTGAAGATACCGGAGTTTTCAGCCGCCTTCTGGGTCAGGACCGAAGTACAGAGATCATTGCAAGGATTTCAGCCGACCTGGAAGCCCTGGCCCGGCAGACTGAAGAAAAATCGGGGATAAAAGTCACTCCTTTGCTTGAGATAGGTAAACCTCACAGTGTTATTCTAAAGAAAGCCGAGGAACTCGACGCACTGCTAATTTTTATGGGCACTACCAACAGTACCGAAGAAGAAATTGTAGGGACTACAACGCATAAAGTAGTAAGGTCGGCCAAGTGCCCCGTAATCACGGTAAGGGCAGAGAGCTATCACGATGGTTGCCGCACTATCCTACTTCCCCTTGATCTCACGGCCGAGAGTCGCCAAAAAATCTCCTGGGCCCTCGAAATAGCCCGGCTTTACAAAGCAGCTATTAAAATAATCAGTATTGTAAGTACCACTGACCCGGAAATACGGCAAACGCTTGCCATCCAACAAAAACAGGCCAAAAATTTTATTGAAAAACTCAATATCCCTTGCACGGCTGAACTCATCGAAAACATGACAGAAAAACCCGTTAAAGTCATTCTCGATTATATAGCCCAACACCCGGATATAGACCTTGTTGTAATCATGACCCAACAAGAGCTTGGTATTGTGGATTATTTCCTCGACAGCGAAGCACAACAGATTATAAGGCATTCCAAGGCACCAGTAATGTCAGTAGTTCCCAGGGATATTGGATATTCAAACATCCGAATTTTATAACAGGTTGTTTTACGCTGTTTTTCTATGCCGGCTTTAATCACACATCCAGCCATGTAACGTGGTAATCCGTAAAAGAATTAATAGCTCTGCCATTAGCTTCATCTCCACGTAGGTAAAAACAATATTTCTTTCCTTACTTTTCTGAGGCTTTGGCATCAAACGAAAATTGAATTTAACTGCTGGCAGAAAAATTTGATCCTGCCCGGATGGTCAGTAAATCGCAGGTAGAGTGAATAAAATCCAGAATCCATATCTTATCATTTTCTCCCTTAATTTCTTCCCCATTTAAATCGTTGCCTGACGGATTCATTGGGTCAAAGATTTACAAATTCATCCCTTTCAAATACTCATATTTCAATTTTGATATATCTTTGGCACCTAAACCCAATTTACAAACCCATGATACGCCGAGTGATTTCTCTGCCCAAACTGTGGGTATTCTTGATGCTAATCCTGCCCTATTCTCTTTCTGCACAAGAGTTTACCATTTACAATACTGGCATTCCCGGATTTTACCAGGGTGGCAGCGATTGGGCCGATTACGACGGGGATGGCTATCTTGATGTAGCCATTTCGGGGGCCCTGGCAAACAACCTGCCTGCTACCCGCATTTATCGCAATAATGCCGGAACATTCCAGGATATCAATGCTTCATTGGAAGGATTGAAAAATGGCAGCATACAATGGGGTGATATTAACAACGATGGCGCTCCTGACCTGCTGGTGTGCGGCCTGGATGCCTCAGCCCAAGCCCGTACCTTAATATACCTGAACCAAAATGGGACATTCACAAAACTAAATACCTCTTTTCCGGGAATTTATAATGGAATGGCCCGCTTCATCGATTTCAATAACGATGGTTGGCTCGATATTTTCCTTACGGGCGACACGTTGTCGTATAATAGTTTTTCTTCGTTCTACAAAAACAACGGGGATCTGACGTTTACTCCTATGGACTTTGGAATTTCAGGTGCCATCAGCTCCATGGTATCTTTCGGTGATTACGATAACGATGGAGACGTCGATTTACTGCTTAGTGGCGACATAGGAGGGGCCTATTACACCAAGCTGTATCGCAATGATATGGGAGGTTTTACTGAGGTGCCCGTCAATCTAGAAGGACTGGGAGCCGGTTGGTCGCTCTTCTTCGACCTCGACCGCGATGGCGACCTCGACATTTTCCTTATGGGTAACGACCTTTCCCTCACCCCCTCATTCAAAACCTACAAAAACAATGGTAACGGGCAGTTCCAGGAATTTTTTGTAGGTGTAACAGGTCTGGCATTAGGCAACATAGCCATAGCCGACTACAACAACGACGGATACCCCGATTTCACGGCCACAGGTAAAGCACCGGGTTGCGGGGCTATGAATACGGTACTGTATTACAACAACAAAATGGGCTCTTTCTGGCAATCCACCACCAGCCTCATCTTCCTGAGCTACAGCTTTGCCAGTTGGGCCGATTTCGACAACGACGGCGATAACGACTTACTATTAACCGGTCTCAACAGCTCGGGTACACCTGTTACCCGTTTGTATGCCAACACCCTTAAGGCAGGAATCTTCAATCCGGCCTTTACACCAGCATCTCCTGAAAATTTAAACTACGAGTTCTCTGGCCAGGACGTGGTTCTGCGATGGAGTCGGCCGGCTGGCGCTGCTCCTGGTTCCACCTGGTCGTATAATCTGAGGGTAGGTACCCTTCCCGGCGGCATGGAAATCATGGCTCCACCCAGCAACCCCATGAGTGGAGAGCTTAAACTTTATCAAATGGGCAACGTGACCCAGGACACTTTCTTTGTCCTGAAAAATCTGCGTGAAGGGGAATATTTCTGGAGTGTACAGGCTATCAGTCCTTCTTTCAGAGGTTCATCGTTTGCGGAAGAACAAAGTTTTAGCTACAACCTTACTGGTCTTGACACTAAGATCCCCGATTCACCCTTTACCATAGGTCCAATACCAACCCAGGAATTTTTGGAGGTTTATGCACCTCAGGCCATGCCATTCGAAATCATGAATATAGATGGAAAAAACCTGCTGAGAGGTCAGCTCAGAGAGGGGGCCAATAAACTTACCCTACTTCAATACCCTCAGGGCGTCTATCTGATAAAAACCCCGAAAGGTATTGCCAAATTTATGAAGCAATAATTTTTCTTCGCTTACCTAAAAGAGTCCACCCCTTCAGGAAAAAAAGATGGGGTGGATTTTTTAATTATCAGGGCATTGATAAAAAAATGCTTTACCTTCCATTATAAAATGGGCAAATGATACCGACATTGTTTTTCTTTGGGTTTAAGTAACGGAAAATCGGGTTCACATGATAATTAGTAACAAAGACAGTCCGTTATGCTCAGCATCTTTCCTACTAAAAATTCATTTTTCATACAATCCAACAAGAAATGCAGCTGGTTTTACTAATTTTGTTTTTATCAGCCAAAAACCAACCCCATGAAAAGCCTGTCAAAATTTTTACTCCTCTGGCTTACTTTGTCACTTTCAATGACCCTTTCAGCCCAAACCGAATACGGGGCATTTACGGCCACAGGATCAGCCAATCCCATCAACATGGTAAGCGATTACCAATGTCTGGGCATCAATCCAGCCAACCTGGGCTGGAGTGCCGACAACCGGCAGGTACATTTCGGATTTGGAGGTGTCGGCGTTTCATTCTTCACCAATGCTGTAACCCGCAACGATATCTCTGCTCTTTTTAAAGACAATCAATACACCCTTCAAGAAAAAATTGCCGCTGCTTTGCGTTATTCCGATTCCAAAACCAGCACTGATTTGAGCCTCAATAGTTTTGGGATAGCAATTCAAAGCGAAAAATATGGAGGATTTGCCTTTTCGGTCCGCGACCGGGCTTCGTTTACCATGCAGCTAAATAAAATGGCCGCCGAGCTCATCTGGTTGGGCGCCAACAGCGACTATTTCGACCAAAAAATCTATGATGCAAACAACGTTCTGGTGGGAGCCGTATCCACCAGTCCGCAGCCTGTAGCTAGTCTTTTTAAGGGCACCAATTTTTCATCATACTGGATCAGAGACTTTCAAATAGGATATGGAAAAACACTATTTAAAACCGATGAATGGGATATCAGCGGGGGTATTGGTATTAAAATTGCCAGGGGCTACTCCTGGGTAGATGTCATTGTGGACGATCAGCGGATTTATGCCTATAATGCCATGTCGCCGGTTTTCCAGATCGATTACAACACGCCGAGTCCTTCCTCGCTCCCTGATGATGGAAAGCCAAGACCTGTAGGCCGGGGCTTTGGACTCGACCTAGGATTTTCGGCTCAGATTGCCAACCAGGTGCGTTTAGGGTTTTCCATCAATGACATTGGTGGTTTGAAATGGGACGGTAATGTTTACCGAGCGTCGTATGAGGCTCAGATTAAAAAAATTACCACCACGGGTTTGGGAAACGAACAACTTCCCGATGTTTTTGAAGCCATCGTTATTGAAGACGAGCTCTTTAAATGGGAAGGTATTGATCAAGTAAAAGTTAAATATCCCTCACAATTGAGGATGGGTGCAGCATGGATTGGCACCCCCGATCTGGCAATTGGTAGTGAGGTTGTATTTCCGTTAGTGAAGGCCCCTGGCTCACTTCCACGCCCCGTAATAGGCGTTGGGCTTCAATTTACACCCGGAGACGTAGTCCTGCTTTCGGCTGGCTTACAGGCTGGTGGAGGATACGATTTTCATATACCTTTCAGTATAGGCTTCAAACCCTTGCCCGGATGGGAATTTGGATTTGGAACCCGCGATATCACCATCGCCTTCACCAAGAAATCGCCCAACTTTTCGTTGGCTATGGGTTTCCTGCGTTTTAGCTTTGGCAAATACAAACAGGAACAAGAATAAAAAAACCGGGAGGTTTCTTTAGATCCTTCTTAATCCTACTTTACAATTCGCGTATGAGCGCAAAATCAATCTGTTTGCGCTGAATATCCACATTTTTAACCTGAATGCGAATGGGATCGCCGATACGATAGGTTTCACCATGGCGATGGCCTATCACCTGATAGTTATCTTCGTCGAGGTAATAGAAATCGTCGTGCAGGTCGCGCAGTCTGATCATGCCTTCACATTTATTCCCTACTATTTCGGCAAAAATGCCATACTTGCTGACACCTGAAACCAGGGCTTCGAACTCTTGTCCCACCTTGTCGGCCATAAATTCTGCCTGCTTCAGCTTCACGCTGGCCCTTTCGGCTTCCATCGCCTTGCGCTCCATTTCTGACGAATGCACACATTGTTCTTCGTAATATTCTTTATCGGCAGAGGCTGCCCCATTAAGATAGCCCCAAAGCAGGCGGTGAACCATCAGGTCGGGGTAACGGCGGATGGGTGAAGTAAAATGGGTGTAATAATCGAAGGCCAGCCCATAATGTCCAATATTATCGGTGGAATAGTAGGCTTTAGCCATGGTGCGAATGGCAATAGACTCGATCATGTTTTCTTCTCCCTTGCCGGCCACCTCACGAAACAATTTATTGAGCGAACGAGCCAGAACCCCTCGGGAACCCAGCTTGAGGCTGTATCCCAGTTTACTGACAAATTGTGAAAACTGATTGATTTTCTCTGGTGTAGGTTCATCGTGAACCCTATACACAAAAGTTTTGGGCTTTTGCCTGCCGGTGGTCTTCCCTATAAATTCCGCCACTTTGCGGTTGGCCAGCAGCATAAAATCTTCGATAAGACGGTTGGAGTCTTTTTGCTCCTTAATATAAACCCCGATGGGCTTGCCGTTTTCGTCGAGGCGGAATTTAACTTCCTGGGTTTCGAAATTAATGGCTCCCCGCTTGAACCTCTCCTGACGGAGTTTCTGGGCAAGGTCGTTGAGTACTATGATTTGTTCACGATAGGTATCTGGCCCTCCCTCGATGACCGCCTGTACTTCATCGTAATTATACCTTCGGTCGGAATTAATGAGGGTTTTTCCAAACCATTGATTGATTACCTCTGCTTTATCATTCATCTCGAAGACAGCAGAGAAACACAGTTTATCTTCGCCCGGCCGAAGCGAACAAACATAGTTGGAGAGTTTCTCGGGCAGCATGGGGATTACGCGGTCGACCAGGTAAACGGAAGTACCACGTAGGCTGGCCTCTTGATCGATAGCCGAGCCCGGCTTTACATAATAGGATACATCGGCGATATGCACGCCCACTTCCCAATTACCATTGTCGAGTCTTCGGAGCGAGAGGGCATCGTCAAAATCTTTGGCATCCTCCGGGTCGATGGTAAGGGTGAAAACCTGGCGGAAATCACGGCGTGCGGAAATTTCCCCGGCAGGAATCTTATCGGGTATGGCCGCGGCTTCTTTTTCAGCAGCTTTAGAAAATCCCAGCGGAAAGTCGAACTCCACCAGAATACTCTGCATCTCCACCTTGTGCTCGCCCGGTTTGCCCAAGACCTTTACTACCTTTCCGAAGGGATTGCGGGCATGTTCGGGCCATTCCGTAAGCTCAACCACCACTTTCTCGCCATTACGTGCCCCACCGGTGTTTTCCAGGGGAATAAAAAAGTCGACCGCAACGGAAGAATTATCGGGAATGAAAAAGGCGTATTTTGTCGAAAGCTGAATGGTTCCCACAAACGTGGTCTTGGCTCTTTGCAAAATTTCTACAATCTGCCCCTCGAGCTTACGACCCGGCCGGCGAGGAAAAAGAAAGACCCTTACCTTGTCACCATGAAGGGCTCTCCCTGTATTAGCTGCACTTATATAGACATCTTCACCGGTCTCATCAGACATAACATAGGCCTTTCCGGTTTGCTTCATGTCCACTGTGCCTGTGATGTAGCTGCTCTTGGGAGCCAGTCGCTGTATTTCTGAAGGATTAAGCCGAAACTTGCCTTTTTTGACTTCCAGCAGGGTGCCCTGCCGCACCAGTTCGGTTATGATCGCCAGAACCATAGAGCGGCTAGCCTTGTCGCTTATACCCATAGCCGAGGCTACCTGCTTATAGTTGTACGATTTGAAGGGGTCGTTGGCAAAAACCGCCAACACGTTGTCGGCAAAAGAGCCGGTTCTTCCCCTGCCCTTGCCTTTTTCTGATTTCTTTCCTGACATTCTTTGGAATTTTAAGTACTACGCTGAAACAGTCAAAAAAATCTTCTAAGTAAAAACTTCCTGCTCTGTTGCTGTTTCTTATTATTACAACAAAATTAAGCGAGTTTTGGCGCTTACTGACAATAAATAATTGAAAATCGCATTAATTATTTATAACTTTGAGAGTTGAAGCGATCAGAACGGTCGCAACCTGCATGCCTACATAAGCCTTAAGTTTTCTTTTAAACTAATTTCGCATACCATGGAAGCTCTTTTACAAAGATTGCTCAATATTCAAGGAGAAGGATGTATAACCATCATAGCCCCCACACATCGAATCAAAACAGAGATCAAACAGGATGAACTGGTTGTTAAAAACTTAGTTAAAGAAGCAGAAGATAGACTATTGGGACTGTTTGAGAAGAACTTTGCCCAACCAATCATTGATAATCTGCATAGAGTGATTGCTTCCATTGATTTCAGCCATAATTTAGATGCGCTTTTAATATTTGCAAGTCCAACGCTTGCAGAATACATAACCCTGCCAACGGAAGTAAAAGCCAGGGTGGTTATTGATAACACTTTTGCTACACGCGACCTAATCCGGGCCATATCTGAACTTCCTATCTATTACGTCTTAGTTCTCACGCGCAAACTTGCACGACTCATTTATGCAGTTGGTGATAAAGTTGTAGAGGAAGCAGGGAATCCCTTCCCCCTTGAGAACCAGGATTATGAGCGATTGCGCAGCCAGCTCCCCCCCGACAGGGTAACCGCCAGTGCCGTGGAAGGTTTTTTTCATGAAGTAGATAAAGCCGTAGCATCGATGATAAAACAGAAACCCCGCCCTTTGATTGTGGCAGCTGCTACACGAAATTTCTCGCTATTGGAAAAAATCAGTAGCCATAAAGACTTGATTGCAGGGAGTATTCCACTCAAAAGCGACACGCAAAAAGCCCATGCTGTGGTTGCTGAAGCCTGGCCAGTGGTCGTCCGCATGCTTCAGGAATACAATCAAGGAAGGCTCAAAGAACTTGAAAAGGCCATAAGTGCCGGCAGATTTCTCAATGATTATAGTGAAGTGTGGGAGGCGCTCACCTCTGGCCGGGGAGGCGTGCTGTTTGTAAAAAAAGGATTTCATCAACCCGCTGCATTTGTCAATGGGAGAGTAGCACTCATCGAGAAAGCCGTGAAAGATGCAAAGGGAGTGGTTGAAGATATCATCGACGAAATGATAGAACAAGCCCTGGCCTATGGAGGAGAAGTGGTTTATATCAACGGCCCGGAGCTTGATCGCTTCAATGGTATAGCCCTGATTACAAGATATTAGGCTCCAACCGGCTCTTTCACCTGTTCACCCATGAGCGTGGCAGAGGTGCAGCCTGTGATGCGCACCTGGACATAATCGCCAGGGTTCACCTCCTCTGCTTTGAAGACCACGACTTTATTCTGACTGTTGCGGCCCGATAGCATGCCTTTATTGCGCTTCGAATGGCCTTCGGCCAGCACCTCAAAAACTTTTCCTACATCGGCCCGGTTCGAGGCCAGAGAATGTTTATGCTGCAAATCGATGATTTCCTGCAAACGTCGGCCTTTCACATCATCGGGAACATCATCCTTATATTTTTTGGCAGCAATGGTTCCCTCGCGTTCAGAATAACGAAACATAAAGGCTGCATCGAACCGCACCTCTTCCATGAGCGAAAGCGTCTGCCTGTGGTCTTCCTCGGTTTCGCCACAATAACCGGCAATGATGTCGGTACTCAGGGTACAATCGGGAATCAGGGTGCGAATGGCACGTACACGGTCGAGGAACCACTCCCGGGTATATTTACGGTTCATTCGCTTCAGTACTGCGTTGCTGCCCGACTGCACAGCCAGATGAATGCTGCGGCATATGTTGGGATGAGTGGCTATGGTCTCTATAAGTTTGTCTGAAAGGTCCTTAGGGTGAGAAGTGGTGAAACGCACGCGTAGCTGAGGGTCAATGGAAGCTACCCGGGCCAGCAGGTCAGGAAAATCGGTGGTAATCCCATCTTCGGCAAAATGATAGGAATTCACATTCTGTCCCAGCAGGGTTACTTCACGATAGCCTTTGTTCCACAAATTCTGAACTTCTTCAACGATGGTGTGGGGACTGCGGGAGCGCTCGCGCCCACGGGTGAAAGGCACTACGCAATAAGCGCAAAAATTGTCGCAGCCCCGCATAATAGAAACAAAGGCTGTGATACCTGAAGCATCGAGCCGCACAGGTTCAATGTCGGCATAAGTTTCTTCGAGTGAAAGCTGAATATTGGCAGCCTGAGCCCCGGTGGCCGTCTGCTCAACAAGGTAGGGAAGACTGCGGTAGGCATCGGGGCCAGCCACCAGGTCTACCCCAAATTCTGACGTTAATAACTTATCGTGCAAGCGCTCTGCCATGCAACCAATCACTCCAATTCTTAGGGCAGGGTTTTTCTTTTTCAGCGATTTTAATTCACGCAATCGCTTCCACACCCTGTCTTCAGCTTTTTCACGGATTGAGCAGGTATTCACCAGAATTAAATTTGCCTCTTTGGCATCGCCCGTCAGCACATATTCATTTTCCCTCAAAATAGAAGCAACAATTTCGCTGTCAGAAAAATTCATCTGACAACCGTAGGTCTCGATATAGAGTTTTTTATCGTTCATTCAGGAATTTTAGTTGGGAGTGCAAAATTAACCAAAATGAGCCAGGCAGCTCAGTTAACAGCATGTCAAACTTTTAGCTGTTAGGCTGTCGTGTTTTCAAAATATTACCTTTGCAGCCGTCAATTTTCAAAAAACTGTTTCAGCATGGCCAAAAACCTGGTAATCGTAGAATCGCCTGCCAAAGCCAAAACCATAGAAAAGATTCTGGGAAAGGATTTTACGGTTAAATCGAGCTTCGGGCATATCCGCGACCTAAACAAAAATCAGCTCAGCATCGATATTGAAAAAGGTTTTATTCCGCACTATGAAATTCCAAGTGATAAAAAGAAAGTGGTAGAAGAGCTGGCCAAAGCAGCCCAACAGGCCGAGACCATATGGCTGGCATCCGATGAGGACCGCGAAGGGGAAGCCATAGCCTGGCATCTTTTTGAAGCCTTAAAGCTTCGGAAAGAAAACACCAAACGCATTGTTTTTCATGAGATTACAAAACCGGCCATCTTGCATGCAGTAGAAAACCCGCGATTTATAGATTTTAATCTGGTGGATGCTCAGCAGGCGCGCCGGGTGCTCGACCGGCTGGTAGGATACGAGCTCTCTCCCTTGCTCTGGAAAAAGGTAAAACCTGCCCTCTCTGCCGGACGCGTTCAGTCGGTTGCAGTGCGGCTGATTGTAGAAAAAGAATTAGAAATCCGCGAATTCAAAATCACAACGTATTATCGGGTTACCGGCAAGTTTGAAACCACAGGCGAAGACAAGGGACAACTTTTGGCCGAGCTGAACCATCGCTTCGACACACGCGAAGAAACCGAAGCCTTTTTGCAACGCCTCATTGGGGCCACTTACAGTATCTCGTCAGTAGAAACCAAACCGGCCCGTCGCTCGCCGGCTCCTCCTTTCACCACCTCCACCCTGCAGCAGGAAGCTGCCCGAAAACTGGGATTTTCAGTAGCCCGCACCATGATGCTGGCCCAGGAACTTTATGAGTCGGGGCTTATCACCTACATGCGAACCGACTCGGTAAACCTCTCCGATACAGCCCTGGCCATGGCCAAGAAAGAAATTCTCGACCTTTACGGAGAAAATTACCTGAAAATCAGAAAATATACCACCAAAACCAAAGGGGCCCAGGAAGCGCACGAGGCCATTCGCCCCACCTACCTCGACAAACACACAGCCGGAGAAAACGAGGCCCAGCGTAAACTGTACGAGCTTATCTGGAAACGCACCATAGCCTCCCAGATGGCCGATGCCCAACTAGAACGTACAACCATTACCATTGCCATTTCATCTACCTCTGCTGATTATTTCATCTCCAAAGGTGAAGTAGTTAAATTCGATGGTTTTCTGAAAGTTTATGCTGAGTCCACCGACGATGAGAATGAAGAGAATGATTCGGGCCTGTTGCCTCCGGTAAAAAAAGGCGATCCACTCCAGTGCATCATTATCAATGCCACCCAACGATTTACTACACCTCCCTATCGCTACACCGAAGCCTCGTTGGTGAAAAAGCTTGAGGAACTGGGCATAGGCCGTCCCTCCACCTATGCTCCCACCATTTCCACCATCCAGAAAAGAGAATACGTAGAAAAAAAAGATGCGCCCGGAGAACTTAAACGCTATACTGTGTTTACTCTGGCCCAAGGAAAAATCACGGCAGAGACAAAAACAGAAAAAGTGGGACAGGAAAAAGGGAAACTCTTCCCCACCGATATTGGCATTCTGGTTACCCAATTTCTGATGAATCATTTCGACGAAATCATGGATTATAACTTCACGGCCACGGTAGAGAAAGAATTTGATGAGATTGCGGAAGGCCGCCTGAAGTGGAATGAGATGATCAAGAAATTTTACGGGCCGTTTCACCAAACGGTTCAAAAAGCCATGCAAAGTCAGGAAAAGGCAAAAGGAGAAAGGCTACTGGGTATTGACCCTGCAACCGGACAAAATGTATATGTAAAAATTGGGCGGTTTGGTGCCATGGTGCAGGTAGGCGAAACCAACGATCCTTCAGGCCGTAAACCCAAATTTGCAGGGCTGCGCAAAGGACAGAGCATTGAAACCATCACACTGGAAGAAGCTCTCGATTTACTGAAGTTACCCAAAAGCTTAGGTGAATACAACGGAAAAGAAATCATTGTGTCCACTGGGCGTTTTGGGCCCTATTTGATGTACGACAAGGCCTTCTTTTCTATTCCTAAAGGCGAAGATCCACTGGAGGTTAGCCTCGAACGGGCCATTGAGATCATTGAAGAGAAGAAAAAAAAGGATGCGGAAAAAATCATCTGTTCGTTTCCTGAACGACCTGATGTGGTGGTACAAAACGGACGCTACGGCCCCTATATTTCAGTAGGCAAAGACAATATCCCCATTCCCAAAGGCACCGACCCGGCCACGCTCAGCCTCCAAGATTGCCTGGCCCTGGCCGAAAAATACCTGGCCAACAAAAAAGACAAAGCTCCCCGCAAATCGGCAGGAAGAAAAAAATAGCATTGTAAAACAAGCTTAAGCAGAATTTTTATTACTCTGAAATTTTAAAACAAAACCTTTCCTGCTTTAAGGCAGTATAAGAAGGCAAAACGACCACACGAAACATGGATCTGAAAGGATACCTTGAACCGGCCGACGAAGCTCTTGGGCGCAAACGAGAACATCGCAGACCTCACTTTGCTGAAGCCATACAAGTTCATACCGCTGCCCAGGGAATTCCACCCCTCGAAGGAGCAGCCCTTGCCCTATTGGGTGTACCCGATGGGCGCCGGGCAGTATATAACCCTGGTTGCGGAGAAGGCCTGGACCTGATACGCTCCTTTCTCTACGAACTCTATCCCCAGTCCGAGACGCTGCCTATTGTCGACCTGGGCAATCTGAAAAAAGGCGAAACCCCCGAAGATACCTACGCAGCCCTGGCCAGTGTATTCGATTACCTGCGCAGTTACAACATCATACCTTTAGTGATCGGCGGTAGCCAAGATTTGATTTACGGAATGTATCTGGGCTACGAAAAAAACGGTCCCAACATCAACCTGGTAGACATTGACCGCAAAATAGACCTGGGTGAAGGGCCCGGGGAGATAGACCACGAGACCTGGCTATCCAAAGTCATTTTGCGACAACCCAGTATTTTATTTAACTATACCCATTTGGGCTACCAGAGTTATCTGGTAGATCCGGCCGCTATCACGCTAATGAAAAACATGCTATTTGATGTTTACCGTCTGGGACAGATCAATACAGATTTGAAAGAGGCTGAGCCGCTCATAAGGAATGCAGACATGGTTACGGTAGATATCTCGTCCATTCGGGGATCGGATGCACCGGGCAGCGCTCAGGCGGGGCCTCATGGATTTTATGGGGAAGAAATGTGTCAGTTGGTTCGCTTTGCAGGTATGAGCGATAAGGTGAGCTCTTTGGGCATTTTTGAATACAATCCTACCTTTGATGTTAACGGCCGAACGGCTCATCTCATCGCCCAGCTCATCTGGTTTTTTATTGACGGATTTCTGGGCCGCACCAACGATTTTCCCCGTCTGGGGCAAAAATCTGAAAATCACATGCGCTATTTCGTAAAAGTAGAAGGCCACAACGATGAGCTCGTTTTTTATCGCAGCCGCAAAACCGACCGCTGGTGGATGGAAATACCCTGCCCCGAACACCTGCAAACTAAATACTTCCGGCACATCCTCGTTCCCTGCTCGGTAAAAGATTATCAAACCGCTTCCTCCAACGAGCTGCCCGACCGCTACTGGCAATACTACCAAAAATTTATGTAAAGAATTTGTCCCCTATCGCACGCTAGTCCCTGAGCCGTGTAAAGAGTAATTTTTTCAACCCAAAAAGCTTAGTATTGAATTTTATCTTTATTTTGCATTTTTATTCCGGCCTCATCCAATTTATTATTCTTCAACAAAATACACCTCCAATATGAGTACCGTCAAACTCCACGACAAGAGCTTTTCGCTATATCTTACCCGCCAGCAAATTGAAGAAGCCATCAATAAGGTAGCAGAACGCATCAACAAAGACCTCAAAGGGAAAAATCCGGTATTCCTTGTGGTACTCAATGGAGCCTTTCTTTTTGCAGCCGATCTGATTCGGCAGTACGAGGGAACCTGTGAGGTTTGTTTTGTCAAACTTTCCTCCTACTCCGGAACACTTACTACTACCCGCGTAAGAGAGATTCTCGGACTCGACATGGAAGTAAAAGACCGCCTGGTAGTAGTTGTGGAAGACATTATCGACACCGGCATCACCATGGACAATATGAAAAAAAAGCTAGTGGGGCTGGGTGCCCGGGATGTAAAGATTGCCACGCTGCTTTTCAAACCCGGAGCTTTTCGGAAAAATTTCAAAATAGATTATGTAGGCATAGAAATCCCTAATGATTTTATTGTGGGATATGGCCTCGACTACAACGGACTGGGGCGCAATCTGCCCGATATTTATCAAATCATTAAAGAAAACCATTCTTAACAACGTATGCTCAACCTGGCACTATTTGGACCTCCGGGGGCTGGCAAAGGCACCCAATCGAAAAAACTGATCGAAAAATACAATCTCACGTATATAGCCACCGGAGATTTGCTACGTAAAGAGATTGCCGAAGGCACTGAACTGGGATTGGAAGCCAAGGCCCTGATAGAAAAAGGCCGGCTGGTGCCCGACGACATGATTGTACAACTTATTGAACGCCATATTAGTACTGAACCCGAAAGCAAAGGCATACTCTTCGATGGTTTTCCCCGCACCTATGTGCAAGCCTATATTCTGGAGGGTCTTCTCATGCGTATGGGCAGTCAGCTAACAGCCATGCTCAGCCTGGAAGTACCCCGCGACATGCTCGTCAGCCGTATGCTCGACAGAGCCCAAAAAGAAGGCCGCAGCGACGATACCCTCGAAGTTATAGAATACCGACTGCTGGAATATGAAACCAAGACAACCCCGGTCATCGATTTTTACCGTGATAAAAACATTTTTTATCCTATCAATGGAGTAGGCACGGTAGACGAGATTTTCGAGAGACTGTGTGCGGCCATTGAAGATGCCCTTACCAAACACTGGATGAATGTGGTACTACTGGGCGCCCCTGGCTCGGGTAAAGGCACGCAGGGAAAAATCATTGCTGAACGCCTGGGACTGGGATACATCTCCACGGGAAGCCTTTTGCGTAAAGAGATCAAGGAAGGAACTGAAATAGGCCAAAGGGCCCTACCTTACATGGAAAAAGGAGAAATAGTGCCCGACGAAATCGCTGTTCGACTTATTGAACGAGAACTACTGAAACAACAGCAAGTTCGCGGCTTTGTATTCAAAGGCTTTCCACGTACCATCGTTCAGGCATATATTCTCGACGGGTTATTGAAAAAAATGAATTCCGGCGTGAGTGTGGCTATCGACCTAAAAATTCCCTCTCTCGAATCCTTTAAACGCCTCACGCAACGGGCCAAAACCGATAGGGCCCGCACCTACGATAAAGATCCCGAGCTGATAATCAACCGCCTCGAGGAATACGACCAGAAAACCAGTCTGGTGAAAAGTTATTATAAAAAGCAAAACAAATACATCAAGGTGGATGGCATTGGCCCCATCGATGTTATCACCGACCGTTTGCTGGAAGCCATTAATCAGGCCTTCCGCCTGCGCCTCTGAAGCAGAGATTTTAAAAATACGTTGCTTTCGGCCTTTGGTCCGTTTGTATTTATTTGATTTACCGTAACTTTGCCGGGGCAAATTAAGCCCGCCCAGTATTTTATGACTACATCCAACTTTGTAGATTACGTACGCATTTTTTTGCGCTCCGGTAAGGGAGGACATGGAGCGGTACATTTCAGGCGAGAGAAATACATCCCAAAAGGTGGCCCTGACGGAGGCGACGGAGGCCGGGGAGGACATATCATCCTAAAAGCCAATGCCCAATTGTGGACCTTACTGCATTTGAAATACACCAAACATATTTTTGCCGGCGATGGTATGCCCGGCGAAGGCAACCGCCGAACAGGGGCCGATGGCGAAGACCGTATCATAGAAGTACCTGTAGGTAGTGTGGTAAAAGATGCGGAAACAGGAGAAACACTGGCCGAGCTGACCGAAGACAGACAGGAAGTAATACTCCTGAGCGGGGGAAGAGGCGGCAAGGGCAACGATTTTTTCAAAAGCGCCACGCGACAAACCCCTCGCTTTGCCCAACCCGGCGAACCTGGTACAGAAGGCTGGTTTATCATTGAGTTGAAACTGCTAGCCGATGTGGGCCTGGTAGGATTTCCCAATGCCGGCAAATCTACCCTACTCTCGGTAATCTCAGCGGCCAAACCCGAAATAGCCGATTATCCCTTCACCACGCTTACCCCCAATCTCGGCATGGTGGAATACCGCGACAATCGCTCCTTTATTATGGCCGATATTCCGGGCATCATCGAAGGGGCACACGAAGGCCGCGGATTGGGCCTCAGGTTTCTACGCCACATCGAGCGTAATTCACTTCTGCTTTTCATGGTTCCAGCCGACTCTGAGGACATCATGAAAGATTATCACATCCTGCTCAACGAGCTTCGGCTCTACAACCCTGAATTGCTCGATAAAACCCGCCTGCTGGCAGTAACCAAATGCGACCTGGTGGACACCACCCGGCAGGCAAGCATCCGCCGGAGTCTTCCCCAAGACCTCCCTTCGGTTCTCATCTCCTCGGTTACCGGTCAGGGAATTACTGAACTCAAAGATTTAATCTGGCATCATTTAAATCCTCCTGAGAACTTCTGATGATTCATACTTTATATCAAATCGACGTTCAACTCCTGAAAACCATCAACGGGTGGCACACCCCCTGGGCCGATGCCTTCATGTGGCAGGTAAGCGGAACTCTGCTATGGTTGCCGCTCTATGTCTATTTTCTTTACCTGATCATACAAAAGTTCAAAAAACGTTCAGTCTACATATTACTTGTTACAGCCCTTCTGGTCACCTCCACCGACCAAAGCGCCTACCTTACCAAAAAAGCTGTGGGCCGGCCAAGGCCTTCGCACCAGCAGGAACTGGCTGCTGATTTGCATTATGTAAATGACTACCGGGGCGGAAAATTCAGTTTTCCCTCGAGCCATGCTATCAATACGATGGGGGTGGCGGTTTTTCTATCCCTGTTGCTGAGCAGAGTGCAGCCCCTCATGCGCTGGTTGCCGATTGTCTGGTCGCTGGTGGTGGGATTAAGCCGCATTTACCTGGGTGTTCATTTTCCATCAGATGTACTGACCGGATTTATTCTGGGGGCTTTCTGGGGATGGCTTTGGTATCGCCTGGTCATGAAACTCCTGGATTACCTTGAAAAAACAAAAAGCAAAGCAATCCATGGCTGATACGCTGAGCTCAGGTTTTGAAGAATTTCTGAAAACACTCACAGTAACCCCCCAAAAACAACATTTTCTGTTAGCCGTGAGCGGAGGGCCCGACAGCATGGCCATGACGCATCTCTTTTTCAGGGCTGGTCTTCACATTAGCGTGGTTCATTGCAATTTTGGCTTGCGAGCCGCCGAATCTGACCGTGAAGAAATGTTTGTGAAAGAATGGATGAGTAAAAAGGGCATTCCGGTTTACACGAAGAAATTCAACACGCGGAACTACGCAGATGAACGAGGTGTTTCTATCCAGCTGGCAGCCAGAGAATTACGCTATGAATGGTTTGAAGAGCTCAGACAACAAATTGGTGCACAATGGATTGCCACGGCCCATCATCTCGACGACAGCCGCGAAACTCTGCTTATCAACCTGCTCAGGGGTACGGGCATCGCTGGATTGGCGGGTATTCCCGCCCGCACAGGAAACATCGTACGCCCCTTGCTTTTTGCTACCAGACAAGAAATCGAGGAATATCTCCAGTTGCATGAGGTACCCTTTGTAACCGACTCCTCAAACCTACACACCGACTACCTTCGCAACCAGTTGCGCCTCGAGATAATTCCTGCCCTACGCAAGGTCTGGCCGGGTTGGGATGCCTCGTTTGCCGATACTTTGTCCCGCCTTTCTTTTGCCGCGGGGGTCTTCAGAAAAAAAATGCAGGAAGAAGAGCAGCAACGCTTCGTGAAATCAGGCGATGCCTGGCACATAAACATCAGCGACCTTACGCCTGGCGAAGAAACGGCGCAGTTGCTCTATGAGCTTTTAAAAAATTATGGTTTTAACTTAGACCAGACTCGGGAAATCGCCAAAGCGCTCTCCAGGACGCCCGGCCGCCTGTTTCTTTCGAATACCCACCGAATTACCATAGAAAGAGGCTTTCTGGAACTAAGCCCCCTACGGCAGACAGAGACAGACCATTTCGCTGAAGTATTTCCCGAAACACAACAGATTCATGCCAAGAGTTTTACGCTTTCTTTTTCAAAAATAGAAATTAAAGACTTTCGGGGATTCACACCCGGCAATTCTTCCGCCTGGTTCGATTATCATAAACTCAGTTTTCCCCTGATTGTACGGCCCTGGCATCAGGGCGACCGCATACAGCCCCTTGGCATGAAAGGCTGGCAGAAAATAAGCGACTTGTTTGTTCAGGCTAAACTTTCCAGGACTCAAAAAGAAAGCCTTCCTCTGCTTTGCTGTGGCGATGAAGTCATTTGGGTGCCCGGCCTCCGTTCATCGGAAAAATATAAGGTGGATAGCCATACCCGCCTCATATTCCGGGTGGATATTATGCCTACAGAAAAAACTACTTCAGCCGCTCCGGATGATCGGTAAGAAAAGCTTTCCAGCTGTTGTAGGTCTTTTCAGTCTGCAGGGGTGAATTTTGAAAGAAATGGCAGACAGCCACAGCGAGCCCGTCGGTGGCATCAAGTGTTTCTGGGATCTCGGGAATAGCCATGAAACGCGAAAGCATAGCTGCTACCTGTTCCTTGCTGGCATTGCCATTTCCTGTAATGGCTTGTTTGATTTTTCGGGGCGAATATTCAAAAATGGGCACCGACCTGAACATTGCAGCTGCCATGGCAACGCCCTGGGCCCGGCCCAATTTCAGCATACTTTGAACGTTTTTCCCGTAAAAAGGCGCTTCGATTGAGACTTCCTGAGGTTTGAACTCATCGATGAGGTTCAGGGTACGTTCGAATATTCTCTTTAATTTTAACGCCTGGCCCGAAAATCCCGAAAGCTTTAACACCCCCAGGGTAATAAGTTCAGGGTTGGCCGACCGGCACCGGATAATCCCGTAACCCATCACCGTGGTTCCTGGATCGATGCCCAGAATGATTTTCTCCTCGCTCGTCTGCATTATCTCATTTTGGCATGGCAAAAGTAACCAAAAGCTCCCTCAATCTGCTATTTCGCCTGACCATTCTTCTGGGTGCCTATGGTTATATTGCCTATAAAATCTGGAATACCCCGGCCGGACCCCTCTCCCCTCAATCTCTCCAGATTTTTTTTGACCAGGGTCATTACTGGATTCTTTCCGTAGCTGTGTTTTTACTGATGTTCCTCAATTGGGGCCTTGAAACCCTGAAATGGCAGCGACTGATTAGTAAAATCGAGAAAGTACACTTTCTGAAGGCTTACATGGCCATTTTTACCGGTGTTACTGCCAGTGTTTTTACGCCCAATCGCGTCGGGGAATACATTGGTCGGGTATTTATTCTTGAAAACCGGCAGCCTGCCCAAGGTATTCTTATCACGCTGCTGGGAAGCTTTTCACAGATTCTGGTTTACCTGGCCGGTGGCGCTGTGGCCGGACTGGTCATTTTCTACCGCTATATTCTTCCCTGGCGACCTCAGCTATCCTTCCTTTCCTGGATTCTTACGCCTGCCGTGTTCCTTGTATTCATCGGAAGCATTCTCATTTTTGCTAATCTACCTTATTTTATTCGATTGGCCCGAAGGCTTCTGCCCCGACGCTGGCACAAAATCCGCTCGTGGGTGAGTGTCCTGGGCATGTATACCAGAACCGAAATGCTTAAGATAATGGCCATCAGTTTTCTGCGTTACCTGGTCTTTATCTTTCAATACATGTTGCTGCTTGTTATGTTTGGCATAAGTCTCAATTTCAGCACTTTGCTTACCGGCATACCATTCATCATTTTACTGCTGGTGGTAATTCCCTCCGTAGCGTTGTCGGAACTGGGTGTTCGCAATTCGGTAGCACTTTTCGTATTTGAATTGATGCTCCCTCCAGGCCTTAAAAACGATCCCCTGGTAAACCTTTCTATTATAGCCGCTGCTACCAGTCTGTGGCTCATCAACGTGGCTCTGCCTGCCATCATCGGAAGCTTTTTCGTTTTCAAACTGAAATTTTTCCCCTCTAACGGTAAAAAGGCATGAACATCATCCTTCCGATCGTTTTGGCGCTGATGTTTCCTTATCTACTGGCTATTATGCTGATATTCAGGGGATGGAAGAGGCTAAAACCCATACAAAGTTTCACCTTTAGGCCTAAGGTAAGCATTGTGGTGGCCGCACGCAACGAAGAAAAAAATTTGCGCCAACTATTGAAAGACCTTCAGGCGCAAGACTATCCCAGTGAATTGCTGGAGATCATTGTAGCCGACGATCATTCGGAAGATGCAACCGCCCTGGTGGCAAAAAACCTCCCGGGGGTAAAGCTCGTAAGCCCTAGGGAGGTTCAGCAAGGATTTGTTGGGAAAAAACAGGCACTCAGGGCAGCGGCCAGCCTCGCTTCGGGTGAGATACTACTATTTACCGATGCCGATTGCAGGGTTAAACCAGGTTGGGTCAAGGCCATGGTAAGTGCCTTTGAAAACCTGGATTTACAAATGGTGGCCGGCCCCGTTCATATGCTGGGAAAAGGCCTGAGGGGCTCCTTTTTTGAGCTGGAATTTCTTTCGCTTTCTATTAGTACAGCAGGAAGTATAGGGGCAGGTTTCCCCTTGATGTGCAACGGAGCCAATTTAGCCTTCCGCAGAACGACCTGGCATTATTTGGTACAGCACATGCCGGGCCAGGCCCTGGCCTCTGGCGACGATGTATTTATGATGATGACGCTGATAAAAGAAAAAGGAATTTCGGCCCTTACCTGGTGCATGGCACAGGAAGCCATTGTACACACCGCTGCCCCCACGGGTTTACGTGAGTTTTTCGCACAAAGAATCCGTTGGGCCAGCAAAACTGGCCATTATTCCTATTTGCCCTCAAAAATCGTAGCCTGGGTAGTACTTTTCACCAATCTTATATTCTTCCTCTCCATGGGATTGCTACCTTTCGGATTTTTTCAGCCCTTCCTGTGGATTTTCCTTTCCAAATCTATCCTTGATTTCATGCTCCTGTGGGACGCAGCAAGGTTTTTCCATCGTCGAAGCCTGCTCGTTGTGTTCCTTCCTGCCCAGGTACTTTATCCTATCTACATAGCGGCACTTGCAATAGGAGCTTTAATTACCAAACCCACCTGGAAAGGCAGACCCATCCGTTAGTACCATAATACCTAATTTTGCAGTTCAAATAATACACATGAATCACATTCTTTGCCTTGAAACTTCCACCGATGTTTGTTCGGTGGCATTGTTCAGCGAAGGGATGCTAAAGGGTTTTCGTGAGACCCTTGAAAAGAATGCCCATTCTGCCCGCCTTACGGTAATGATAGAGGAACTTATGCAGGAATCCGGGCTTTCTTTTAATGCTCTGGGTGCAGTGGCCGTAAGCATGGGCCCGGGTTCCTACACCGGATTACGCATTGGGGCCGGGGTAGCCAAAGGGCTTTGCTACGCCATGCAGATTCCGCTTTTGGCCGTAAGTACTCTCGAAAGCATAGCCCTGGAGGTAGCTCAACGCATACGCAGTACTCATCCTGAAAATACTACACTTATCGTTCCCATGATTGATGCCCGAAGGATGGAGGTGTATCGTGCTGTTTATGATTTTCAGGGAAACCTGGTAAAGGACGTGGAGGCCGAAATTATCACAGAGAAATCTTTTGATGGTATAAAAGGACCCATTATTTTGGCCGGTAACGGAGCCTCGAAGCTCAGGGCTTTATTTTCTGAAAGACCACACATTATTTTCTTGGACGAAGTGCAAGCTTCAGCCCGATGGATGGGCAGAGTGGCCCAGCATAAATGGAACTCAGGAGAAATTGAAAGCACTGCTTACTTTGAACCTTTCTACCTGAAAGATTTTATTGCTGGTATTCCCAAAGTTAAAGGATTGAAATGAAAACCACCCACCTGGCTATTTTTGCTTCAGGAAGCGGCACCAACGCCGAAGCCATTATTCGTTACTTTAGTGGGCATCCTTCCATACACGTGGCCGGTGTACTTTGCAATAAAGCCGGTGCAGGAGTCATAGAAAGAGCAAGGCGACTATCAACCCCCTGTCGGGTTTTTTCACGGAACGATTTTACTGAAAATGGATGGGTTGATCAATGGCTTCGCGAGCATCGGGTAGATTATATCATTCTGGCTGGATTCCTGTGGTTGGTTCCACCATTTCTGGTAAAAGCGTATCCCCGGAGAATCATTAATATTCACCCGGCCTTACTGCCTGCCTACGGAGGAAAAGGAATGTACGGCGATCGTGTGCACCAGGCTGTAATAGCTGCGGGGGAAAAAGAAAGCGGCATCACCATTCACCGGGTGGATGAAATTTACGACCATGGGGAAATTCTTTTCCAGGCCTCTTGTCCTGTCTATCCCGACGATTCCCCGCAATCGCTGGCCCAGCGCATCCATACACTGGAGCATCAATTCTATCCGCTTATCATTGAAAGAGTGATCAGAGAGAATGCCCGGGACTGAGAAACATTTCAATATTGCGATTTTTATACCCGAGGAAGGATGCCGGTTTCAGTGCGTGTTTTGCAACCAGCGAAATATCTCAGGGCGCCAGTCCATACCCTCCCGACAAGAAGTGATTGAGATTATCGATAAGCATCTGGAAACCCAACCAGTAGATTCGGTAAAAGAGATCGCTTTCTTCGGGGGAAATTTTACCGGTTTGCCTCGTGATCGACAAGAAGAACTTCTTGCTATAGCTACCGAATATTTTCAAAAGGGGCTCATCCATGCCATACGTTTCTCCACACGCCCGGATTTTATAGACGAGGACACCCTGACTTTTCTTAAGAAATTTCCTGTAAAAACCATCGAGCTGGGCGTACAGTCGTTTTCCGATCATGTGCTTCGAAAATCAGGCAGGGGGCACACGGCCAGTCAAAATCGGGAGGCAGCTCTGAAGGTGAAAGCTGCAGGATTTGAGTTGGTTTTACAAATGATGACCGGCTTGCCCGGGGCCTCGGTGGAAGACGACCTTAATACCGCCCAAACCATTATTAGCCTGGGAGCAAAGGGAACCCGCATATATCCCTGCCTGGTCATCCAGGGGACGGCACTTGAAAAAATGTATCATGAGAGGAAATATAGGCCGCAAGAGCTGGAAGAAGCCGTTCGTTTGAGTGCTCAGCTAATACAACTTTTTGAACAAGCAAACGTAAAAGTTCTGCGAGTAGGGCTCCATCCCTCCGAGCAACTGCTAAACGGCACATCCCTTGTGGCCGGGCCTTTCCATCCGGCTTTCCGTCAAATGGCCGAAACCCTCATCTGGAATGACCGGCTTAAACAAATTCCTATAAAGGGGAATAAAACAAAACACCTGACCGTGAGGGTGGCTCCAAAAGCTTTAATTGAAGCCATTGGATTTAAAAAACAGAATAAAAACTGGCTTATACCGTATTTCCATTCCGTTCGTTTCGAGCCCGACCCAACCCTGAAAAACCGTGAGTTTACCTATTGTATTGATTGATGGACGACTACCCCGGCCCATCATCCGGGAACTTGAAAAAATAGCTGAACCCTTACTAATACCTGAGCAACCGGGGGTTTACGAGGCCATAGCAGCCCATCCCGACATTTTTTTTTGCCCCATAAATACAGGGCTGGTACATGCTCCCCTGCTCGACCTGCCCTTACTTGAATCTTTACAAAGAAGAGGAATACAACTCGTGGCCGGAAGTAAAACGCCCGGTGCCTCCTACCCTGCCTCCGTTCCCTACAATGCCGTCGTTACCCCTGATTTTCTCATCCATTACCTTCCGGCTACAGATCCCACCATTCTTCACCATTCAAGCCAACGTCGCCAGATTCTTGTTAAACAAGGTTACACCCGTTGCAGCCTCCTGCCTTTGCCTGGAAACAATTTCATTACCTCTGACAGGGGTATTGAAAAGAAGCTCATAGAAGCAGGGCTCGAGGTTTTTTATTATCCCCCCGACGATATCATGCTTCCCGGACTTCGCCATGGCTTTATAGGGGGCTGCGCCGGAGTGCTATCTGAAAAGGTGGTTTTCACCGGTCGCCCTACCGATGAGGAACTTCGCAGTGACATGGAAAAGTTTATAAATAAGGCGGGTATGCAGGTCGTCTACCTTTCCGAAGGTAATCTGTTAGACGCAGGGTCTTTATTATTTATTGAAAAAGGTTAAAAACAGAAGCTTTTTCAAAGACTAGCTACCTACCCCGGAAAGGATACAAGCAAAACATCTTAAAACATTCTTTTTGAGTGGGTTGAATACCCGACTCCTGTTTCTAAGACATAATCATTATCTTTGGTAAAGAGAAAATTCATTCATGATGAATCGAAAAACCATCGTAGTTCTGACTGGGGCGGGTATTAGTGCTGAAAGTGGAATCAGCACCTTCAGGGATAACAACGGACTATGGCGCAACTACCGGTTCGAGGAGGTAGCCAGTCCAGAGGCCTGGCAGCGCGACCCTGGGCTGGTGTTGGAATTTTACAACATGCGCCGCAAAAAGGTTTTTGAGGCCGAACCCAACGAAGGACACAAGGCACTGGTAAGACTGGAAAAAGCATATAACGTACAGATTATCACCCAGAATGTAGATGATCTTCACGAGCGGGCAGGTTCCACCCAGGTACTACACCTGCATGGAGAAATCAAAAAAGCACGTTCTACAGTCGATCCATCATTGATTTATGAACTTAAACACTGGGAGTTAAAGTTGGGTGACCGTTGTGAGAAAGGGTCGCAACTACGGCCCCACGTAGTTTGGTTTGGGGAACCCGTACCCGAATTCTCCAGAGCAGTTAATCTGGCCCGCAAAGCCGATATTTTTATCGTGGTGGGCACTTCCCTCAATGTTTACCCTGCGGCCAGCCTTATTCATTACGTTCCTACGCAGGCACCCAAGTACTATATAGACCCGTCTCCTCAGTACGCTGGAAACTTTTATGCAATGGAAGTGGTATCTGAAACGGCTGGCAAAGGACTTTCCCCGCTGGTTGACAAGCTTCTGGCTGAGGCGGAGGGTTGATATATAGCTGTCGGGCCGGGCGATATTCATAACTTTGCGCCCTTAAAATTTAGCATTGTGTTGCAGAAACCCATCGCAGAGCCCACAGTGATATTGGAAAAAGTACGCCAGTGGTGTGCCTCCTCCGAGCGATGCACCCGTGAAGTAGAGCGCAAGCTCTTGCAATGGGGTTACCCTGCAACAAAAACCAAAGACGCCATTGACCAGTTGAAAAAAGAAGGGTTTGTGGACGATGAAAGATATGCCAGGGCCTTTGCCCGGGGCAAGTTTCACAACCTGAAATGGGGAAAGCTGAAAATTGTAGCCGAACTCAAGGCCCGGGGCTTGACCACCACAATCATACAAGCAGCCCTGGAAGAAATTCCTGAGGAGGAGTATCGGGCCCTGGTAGAAAAAGAGTTGTACAAAAAGAAGGCTTCACTAAAAACTTCCGACAACTGGTCGCAGAGAGCGGCTCTTTTACGCTTTGCTGCCTCACGCGGCTACGAATCCACCCTGGTCAACCGGATCCTGGGTGCCTCCAACGATGAAGAATTTAATAACCTGATCGAAGAATAAATATGATTAGTACTGAACAGATTAAAGACCTGGAAAAGAGGCTTGATGCCCTGAGGAGGTATCTTTGACATTGATGGACGTAAAGCTGCCATTGCCGAAGAAGAAAAGCTGACTCATGATCCCGGTTTCTGGGACGACCCCCGAGAGGCCGAAAAAGTGATGAAGTCCATCCGCGATAAAAAAGTCTGGGTAGACCGCTACGAAGAGGTGAGCCGACAACTGGCCGATCTTCAGGTTATGTATGAATTTTATGAAGGCGGAGAGGCCACCGAGGAAGAACTCGATGCCCAATATGCCGCTACCCTGAAGTCGATAGAAGACCTGGAATTCATGAACATGCTTTCGGCGGAGGAAGACCGACTGGGAGCTGTCATGGAAATTAATGCCGGCGCTGGAGGAACCGAAAGTCAGGACTGGGCAGCCATGCTTATGCGCATGTACTTGCGTTATGGAGAGCGCATGGGATACAGGGTTACCGAACTCGACCTTCATGAAGGTGATGTGGCCGGTATAAAAAGTGTGGTACTGGAATTCGATGGAGAATATGCCTTCGGTTACCTGAAAGCAGAAAACGGGGTGCACCGATTGGTACGCATCAGTCCATTCGACGCCAATGCCCGCAGGCATACTTCGTTCGCCTCGGTGTACGTGTATCCCATTGTAGATGAAAATATTGAGATAGAAATCAATCCTGCTGATATCACATGGGAAACTTACCGATCGAGCGGACCCGGAGGCCAGAATGTAAACAAGGTAGAAACTGCGGTTAGGCTTCGCCATGCCCCTACAGGCATTGTGGTAGAATGCCAGGTTACCCGCTCTCAGCAGCAAAACCGCGAAAAGGCCCTGCAAATGCTAAAATCGCAGCTGTATGAGATTGAACTCCGAAAAAAACGCGAGAAGATCGATGCCATTGAAGCGGCTAAAAAGAAAATTGAATGGGGTTCGCAAATCCGTAGTTACGTGCTGCATCCATACAAAATGGTAAAAGACCACCGCACCAATTACGAAACCGGCAATACCCAGGCCGTACTGGACGGCGACATTCAGGAGTTTATCAAGGCATGGCTTATGCAGAATGGCGGAGCCAAAAGCTCATTGGGCTAATCAAATTTTTTAACCGACATAATTTGGCCTGCAGCACAAAATCGCTTGCAGGCCTTTTTCGTTTTTTCCCCGATGATTTGTATGAGTTAAAGGAAATGGAAATGCAATTAAACTAATCTCCCCTTCTTCCAGGCCACACCGATCCAAAGCATCTTCCTTTCACTGACCCGCCATTCATATGCCTTGCTTATCACTTTATAGGTAATTTCGCACTATTCGACGCAAAATGGCCTTTAGAATGAAACTCCACCCCTTGTGCTATCAAGCTTTGCTATTGTTGTTTCAATTAATAGTACCAAATTATGTTATGGCCTGGGAAAGACGTATTCCGGTTATCAGCCTAGGAAGAAATGAAGAATTATCGAACGGAGCTGTTAACAGTATCATAAGAGATAGTGAAGGGTATTTCTGGATGGGCACCTGGAATGGACTCAATCGGTGGGATGGCCATTCTATGGAGGTTTTTTTCCGGGAAAAACCAGTGGAGACATTCACAACCATGTAATCAGAGAAATTTATGAAGTGCCTGGCAGGGGGCTCTGGATGCTGACCAATAAAGGGCTCTCATTTTACAACAACAAATCGGGAGTTTTCAAGGGTTTTTTTACCAATCTAAAAGGAAACATCAACCACGAAACTGACATTTCGCTGACCGTGACCCCAGACCATGAGGTTTATGTATGGATAAAAAATTTGGGGCTCTATCAATATGATTCACTGAATGATAGCTTCAAAAAAGCAAAAATAAGTGGGGAGGCTTCCATGCTCAAGAATAGGGCATGGCGCATCCATTCTCTGAAAGATTTAATGATTTTGGTTGGGGAAAATGGAAACGTGTGGATCATTAGAAATGGAATATTTTCACAAATAGGCCATTTCCCCCTGGTTAGACCAGTTATTAAAACCTGGAGCATTGAAACGAAGAACCAATTGTGGCTTATACTGGCCCAACGAAACGGCCCCTCTCTTCTGATGAATCTCTCCAATGGGAAGGTATCTGAAATTACCGTTGAAGAAGACAATATTACCACATGGTCGGCCGATATCAACAAAAATCACCTTTTTGCTGGTTCTGAAAAAGGGAATATCTATGTCTTCAATACCGATAGTCTGCGTATACGAAAAATCATCGATGCCAATCAATACGGTTTCCAGAAGGCCTTCACCTCCCGAATTCTTGATATCTATCAGGACAAGCAGGAGGGATTATTCGTTGGAACAGACGGAAATGGAGTGTACATTTTCAGGCCCGCCTCGGCTGACATTTCTGTGT
The DNA here is from genome assembly GCA_049969475.1 of Bacteroidales bacterium. Classification (GTDB taxonomy): domain Bacteria; phylum Bacteroidota; class Bacteroidia; order Bacteroidales; family TTA-H9; genus UBA2030. The sequence goes on from JBMFOU010000007.1 coordinate 36,784, forward strand.
TGCCAGCTACCCGCCTTTCTTACCCGGTTGTAAGATGTTTTTTGAACCTGGGAAATAAATTGCTGGTAGGCACTAAAGGAGGTGGCATTAATATTCTTAATGAAAATGGTGTACGTACTCGAACTATAACAAATGCTACGGGCCTTAACAACAATTCCGTATTGTCTCTCTATGAGCGACCTGGCGGGAGCATCTGGGTAGGAACCGACGGGCGGGGATTGAACATTATCGATCCGGACCTTAATAAAATCTCTTCTCTGAACCTTGAACTATTACCACCTCCCATCCGGGAAATGGGCAGTATCTACAAAATTGTGGACGATGGAAGGGGTAACGCATTTTTAGGTACCAGTGGCTGGGGAGTCATACGAATACAATACGAGCAAAAAAATCCCAATAAGATACTGTCGGCAACTCAACTCCCTCTTAGTAACGATAATAGCGGAATGGTTTTTCGACAGGTTGTCTACGCATTAGCTCTTGAAAAACCTGGTATTATTTGGGTTGGTATCAGAGGGGAAGGGCTGTTAAAATTTAATTATCTGAATAACCGAATTGAACGTCAACTAAGCACAACCAATAACCCCGGTCTGATTGTTAATGATGATATTCTCAGCCTTTTTATTGATCATGAAGGGGTTTTATGGGCTGGAAGTAGTGGGGGTATGACAGCACTAAGTCTTTCTGAAACTGCACCCAGCAAAAAACATGAAGTTCTTCTCAGGCGAATGCAGCAACTTTCGGTTCATTCTATTCAGGAAGACGACCGAAATAACTTATGGGTTACCACATCTAAAGGTATTGCATATATTGATGCAGCCCGAAAAGGTACACACTTTTTTGATGAGAATGATGGACTTATCAATGAAGAATATGCGGACGGAGCTGGATTTTTCGATCCATCAACCCATTTCTTTTATGCCGGCGGAACCAGTGGCATCGACAGGGTAAACACCAGTTCGGTTTCCATTCAGCGTTTCTTACCGCCCCTGGTTTTCAATAAATTGTTTATTGCTGATAAACACATCAAGCCAGGTTTCTCACCTTTGTTTGAAAATATCAACCTTCAAAAGCACCTACATGTTGCTTACAGCCAGAATTCGTTGAGTTTAGAGGCGAGCCCAGCTACGGCTGCCAGTAAGGTCAATTATCAGATTTTGTATAAACTATTACCCTTGGATAGTGCGTGGAGAGAACCGGGCCCTGCAGGGTTAATCAGCCTGATTAATTTGAAGCCCGGTAGATATACTCTTGAAGTAACCCTTAGCAATGAAATGGGTCAATTGAAACTCCCACCCCGCCGACTCGAAATTTGGGTGGATCCGCCCCTGCTTCTTTCCAAACCTGCAATATTCTCCTACATTGTATTATTGATTCTTATACAGGGGGGCATTTTATGGTTTTACAGGCACAGAGCAGCCCTTAAACGCAAAAGGGCTCTTGAAGAACTGGAAAAACAAAAAGAAAAAGAACTTCAAGAATATAAAATTGAATTCTTTACCCAACTGGCCCACGAACTAAGAACACCTCTCACGGTCATCAATGCTCAGACCTACCGGCTCCTTGAAAATGATAAAACCCGGAAATTAAGTCAACCCCTGATGAGGATTTACCGAAATACCCTTCGATTGCAGAAACTTGTCAACGAAATTATGCAATTCAGAAGGTTGGAGAAAGGCAAGGAGTCCCTTCAAAACAGACCTTGCCGAATTGATGAAATTTTGGAAGAAATTCTCAGTGATCTTGAGATTCTGGCAATCCAGCGAAAGGTTTCCTTTGAAGTGAGTTATCCCGAAAACCCTCATCTCTTTTGCGATCGCGATAAATTGCTTCGCATTCTTTCCAATCTCATTTCCAATGCAATAAAATATAACCGGGAAGGTGGCAAAGTAACCATTAAGGTAGAAAGAACAGAATCTGAACGAATCGAGATATCCATTATGGATGAGGGAGAGGGATTTACAGAGGAGGATTTGAAAAAGCTCTATGAGCCTTTTGGAATAACAAAGGCAAGCTCACCCCAAACATCGCAACGTTTCTATTCCATCGGGCTGGGGCTGGCCGTCACTAAGAGCCTGACGGAGCTTATGAACGGCCAGATAGAAATTAGCAATTTACCTGAAGGAGGAGCCCGAGCATGGGTATCATTGCCTGTTCCTTATGGGGAATCCTACTCATCTTCAGATACTTTTACTGACTCTTCTGAAGAATACGAAATGAAAACCCAGCCTGGCTCAGAAGGAAGGTGGAATGATGAAAATACTGCTGATCAAACCAAACCCGTGATACTTGTGGTAGATGATGACCCGGAAATTTTCCAGAGTGTGGCCGATGTGCTGGGAACAAAATACCGTTATATATATGCCCGCAGTGGAATTGAAGCGCTTGAATTATTGAAAACCGTACAACCCAACCTCATAATTTCTGATATCATGATGCCGGGTTTGGACGGCATAGAACTCTGCGCAAGTATACGAAAAGACTTCAGAATCAGCCATCTACCCATTATTCTTCTTACCGCCCGGGCAGAAATAGAAGACCGTATTTCAGGCCTTGAAGCAGGAGCTGACTCGTACATTCCCAAACCTTTTCACCCTGAACACCTTAAAGTGCGCGTAAGTAAGCTCATTGAGCAAAGAGAACAATTCAGGGAATCATTTAATAAAACTTCCACTCAGGCGGCCCAGGCCTTTCAAATTCCAGACCCCTTCCTGCACAAAATCATTAAAGTAATTGACGAAAACCTGGAAGACTATTCCCTAAACGCCGATTACATTGCCGACAAGATAGCTATCAGTAAATCTTCACTTTACCTTAAACTTAAGAACCTTGCCGGCATAACTCCCCACGACCTGATAAATAAACGACGGCTCGAAAAGGCTGCCTTACTACTAAAAACCACTCAGCTTACTGTAAGCGAAATAATAGACCAAACGGGTTTTAATAGCCGCACCTATTTCTATGAACTCTTTTTGAAACAATACGACTGCTCTCCCACCCTATTCAGAAAAAAAGAGCAAGCCAACCAAAATATTGATTATTAATAGTCTAATAAAAATTCAGTAAACCCCGTTTCCTCAATCCATTGTTAATAAATAACTTAATAAGCCTTAAAACTTACCCCAATCGGTCCTTCAAAATATTCTGATGGTTGTTTTCCAATGCAACGTACACTTTAAGAACCCGGCGAACAAAAGACCAGAGTCTTAAAACATTAAAAGGCTCAACATTTGTAACATTCCGTACAATTTTAATAATCCAGCGAACACGGCTCGCAAACGTTTGCGTATAAATTCGGGCCAAGAAAAATCACATGTATGAGCAAGGCAGAAGTTGTTCGCTTTTTACAAAATCCTTTATTGCGTCCCTCCGACATCCGACCCTCGATGGAGGGGATGGAAGTAGCATGCCTTCTTAATCCAGGCGTATTTAAGTTTGATGATAAAATTTGGCTTCTTCTCAGGGTTGCAGAGCGCCCCAGGCAGGTTGAAGGGAAAATTTCCTTTCCGGTATATAATAATGTGGGTGAAATAGAAATCCTCACTTTCGACAAAGACGATCCCAACCTCGACGCCAGCGATCCCCGGGTTATTCGTTATAAAGGTCAGGATTATTTGACCACTCTTTCCCACTTGAGATTGGTCTGTTCCCATGATGGCATACATTTTTGGGAACCAGAAGATTATACTCCCATCATGGGTCAGGGAGAATTGGAATCGTTTGGCATAGAAGATTGCCGGGTGGCCTGGATAGAAGATAGGTATGTACTCACCTTTACCGAAGTATCTCCCGTGGGAGTGGGCGTAGGACTGATAACCACCCGTGATTGGCAGCATTATAACAGAAAAGGAATGATATTTCCTCCACACAATAAAGACTGTGCAATATTTGAAGAAAAGATTGGAGGAAAATATTGGGCATTGCACCGGCCCAGCAGCCCCGAATTAGGAGGCAATTACATTTGGTTAGCTCAATCGCCCGACCTCATTCACTGGGGTAAACATAAATGTATAGTTACTACTCGTAAAGGTTGGTGGGATTCAGCCAGGGTAGGTGCAGGGGCAGCTCCCATTAAAACCCCTAAAGGATGGCTTGAGATCTACCATGGAGCCAACGAAAAACATCAATATTGCCTGGGCGCTCTCCTACTCGATCTTGAAGACCCATCAAAAGTACTCGCGCGCAGCCACGATCCCCTCATGAAACCCGAAATGCCTTACGAACTCACCGGATTCTTTGGCAATGTGATATTTACCAATGGCCATTATGTAGATGGAGACACTATCTATATGTATTACGGAGCCAGTGATGAAGTGATTTGCGGAGCCCAATTGTCGATCGATCAAATTCTATCAACGCTGTTATGAAACTTATCGAGAAAGTCACCGGTGAATACAGATATTTTCAGGGCATGCCCTATAATATGCGCGTGCTGCTGATAACCAACATGCTCTACTCGCTGGTGCTGCCTGTAGTGGAAGTTTTTCTAGCAGCCTACATCATGCGCTACTACAACGAAACCATTTACGTAGCCCTATTTCAATTGGCTATGTATTCTGGTATCGTTATCACTTCAGTAATGAACGGTTTTTTGCTTCGAAAATTTAACATTGCTCATCTCTATACATTTGGGATTCTGCTCTCAGGTATCACTATGCTGGGGATGATGCAGGTGAAACAACTCAGTGTTCCCGGACTTTTTACAGCCGGTCTGCTTATCGGCGCTTCTTCGGGTTTCTTCTGGACCAACAGGTATCTGATGACTTTCAACTCCACTGAAGATCAGAACCGCAACTATTTCTTTGGCCTTGAATCCTTTTTCTTTACCGTCTCCAACATTACCATACCCTTGATTGTGGGTGTCATTTTATCGCAATTCGATGGATTAACGATAGGAAGCCTTACCCTGGATATTTATATGGGCTATAAGTTTGTAACCTTGCTGGTATTTTTAATTACCATTCTGGCCGGATTATCCCTCATGCGAGCCAGATACACCAATCCTGAGCAAAAATCCTTTTTGTTCTTCAGATTTCATAAACTCTGGAACCTACAGCTCTTATTGGCTGCGCTGAAAGGATTAGTACAAGGGTTTCTGGTTACGGCTCCGGCCATGCTTATCATGCGTTATGTAGGTAACGAAGGCTCACTGGGACTAATCCAGGGCATAGGGGGAGGAATTACGGCTTTCACCATTTATCTGCTCGGCCGTTTTACCAAACCTAAACACCGACTTGCGGTTTTCAGCATTGGGTTAAGCATCTTCCTGACCGGAACTCTGATAAATGCCTGGGAACTTAATGCTTTGGGAGTAATAATTTTCCTGCTTTGTAAGGTCATTTTCCAACCCTTGCACGATCTGGCATATTATCCCATTATGCTGAAAGTAATTGACACTGTATCGGTAGTAGAGAAACGAAATCCGTATGCTTACATCCTTAACCATGAGTTTGGCCTGTTTGCAGGTCGCTTTGCAGGCCTGGTTATTTTCATTGTGCTGGCTCTCCAGGTGTCAGAAACGTTTGCTCTCCGCTGGGCGCTGGTTATTGTGGCAGCCTTGCAAATGTTGTCGATTCCTCTTGCACGCCTAATCACTCGAAAATCTTACGAAATATGACCTATTTCAACCTACAGTCCTGGACATTAATTATTGGGGGAATAATGGTATTCTCCGCTTGTACTGAGAAGATGCCGCCCCCCGTAGAGCAGGTATCTGTGCCTCGAATACAACAAATGCCTGACCTGCCTTCGCCCCTGAAAATCATCGACTGGAAACAAAAGGCCATTCAGTTCGATAGCCTGGTTTTCAATCATCAAGCTACTACACCCTTTAGCCCTTACATCTGGATAGACACCAACAAACGTAATTTTCCACAAAACACCTTTGGCCTTTTCACTGCCATTGGCGATGTACGTCAGGGGCCCAATCGAAACAGAGGAGAGTTTCATGAATCGCTGTGCGCCCTATCCGCCCTGCTGAGTGCTGGTTTAGTGGGAATCGATAAGACCAATCAGGAGGGTTACAATTATGTTAAAATGGCCCAAAATTATTTTAACCGCGACAATGGATGGAACATCGTGATGAACAATACCCATTCCGAGGTAGCCATGCTGGGCGGGGGTTATGGAAGAGACTGGTGGTACGATGTTTATCCCAATGTGCTCTATTATGCGGTCTCAAAGGTCTTTCCTGAGGTAGAAGGCAATAAAGAAATTTTACTATCGATAGCCAATCAATTCTATAAGGCCGATTCCATTTTGGCCGGTAATTACGATTATTCCTATTTCGACTATGGAAAGATGGAGCCCCGGCGCAATCAGATTCCCTTTCAGCAGGATGCTGCAGGAGGACATGCCTGGGTGTTATATTCGGCCTATCAGCTGTTCAAAGATCCCCGATACCTCAGGGGAACTCAGAGTGCTCTCGAGGCTCTCGACAAACAACCAACCAGCAGGTTCTACGAAATTCTGCTCCCGTTCGGAGCATACACCGCCGCCCGGTGCAATGCAGAGCAAAACAACTCTTACGATGTAGGTAAGATGTTGAATTTTATTTTTGACGGATGTCAAGATACTAACGGTCGGTTTGGCTGGGGTGTGATTGCTGAACGCTGGGGCAATTACGATGTATATGGGCTACAGGGAAGTATTACCGACGGAGGAGGATACGCTTTTCTGATGAATTCTGTTACCATGGCCTGGCCACTGGTGCCCATGGTAAAATATGAGCCCCGGTATGCCAAAGCTATCGCCAAATACATGCTTAATGCAGTAAGCGCCAGCCGCCTGTTTTATCCTGACCAGATAGACGATATTCATCAATGGCTTCCGCAAAAGAAAAATATCACCAGGGGTATTATCGGGTACGAAGGACTTAGAAAATTTGACGATTATGGAAAAAAGACACTCATAGGTGTCAGCCCTGTGGCCCTGGGTGATGGGCCCAAATGGGCTCCGGGCCAACCCGAGGAAAGCATGTTCAGTATCTACAGCTCAGCTGTGGCAGGTATTTATGGTGCTATTGTTCAGAAAACCCAAGTGGACGGGATTCTGAAACTCGACTGCAATGCCACAGATTTTTACGCAGAAAATCCCTTCCCCGTCTTCCTAATCTATAATCCATACCCCGATTCAAAAAGCATCTCTTATATAACCCATTCTGAGTCAAAACTTTTTGACATGATAACCCACCAATGGGTAAGACCAAAGGCAGGTAAAGAGTTTTTACTTGAGTTGAAACCAGGTGAAGTGCTGTTAATTGCAGAGCTTCCGCCTGATGCCCCTCTAAAGTTTAAAAATGGCAGAGTCTATTGCAATGACAAAGTTGTGACCTGGAAATAAAAGCAATGCATATGAAAAAAATATTCACCCTTTTACTATGGTTTGGCAGCCTGATGGGCTTGCAAGCACAGACCAGTATCGAAGGTAAGGTTACCGACGCATCGAACAACGAACCCCTGGTGGGCGTAACGGTATTCCTGAAAGGGACAACCACTGGTACAACCACAGACGCAGAAGGCAGATATCAGCTGAAAAGTGCTGCCATTACTGCCCACAGTGTTATTGTTTTTTCCTTCGTAGGATATAAAACATACGAAACAGAGATTGCGGGCAGAAAAACCATTGATGTGAAGCTCGAACCTGCTTCGTATATGCTGGGCGAAGCAGTAGTGATTGGTTACGGAACAGTAAAAAAGCGCAATGTACTGGGCGCGGTCTCCAAAGTAGAACAAAAAGACATTGTCAGGTTGCCGGTAGCCGGAGTGGATCAGGCTTTGCAGGGTGCTGTTGCGGGTGTAATGGTAACCCAAAATACGGGCGCACCCGGCGAAGGTGTATCAGTGCGCATTAGAGGAATTGGTTCTATTAACTCCAGCAATGCCCCCCTATATATCGTAGATGGAATACCCACCGCCGACGCTCTTAACATACTATCCCCATCTATGATAGAGAGCATAACTGTACTCAAAGACGCTTCTTCGGCTGCCATTTATGGAGCCAGGGCCAATAATGGTATTGTGCTTATCACCACCAAAAAAGGAGCCGAAGATAAAGCCACTTTTCAATATCATGGAAAAACAGGATTTCAGCAGGTGGTTAGAATCCCTAAAATGGTAAATACCACTGATTATATCACTGTCTACAATGAAGCAGCCACCAACGACAATAAATACCTCCCTGAGAGTCTGCAACGGCCTCTCATAACTCCGGAAGATGCCGCCAAATTCAGCAATATCAATTACCTAAAAGAACTGTTCGTGTTGGCACCCCTCAACTCCCATGAGCTTAGCATTACAGGCAATAGTGGAAAAACCTCGTATGTGATGGCCGGTTCGTATTATGACCAGAGAGGCGTCATTCAAAACACAGGCTATTCAAGGGCTAGTGTCAATGCAAACATTAATACTGAGCTTAGTCGTTATGTAAATATGGGAGTCAGCCTTCTGGCCGGCCACGCCTCCACCGATATTATCGGAAGTTCGGGCGATGGTTATGGAGGCAATGGAGGAAGTGTGGTTAGGTATGCCTTCTTCCGTAACCCTGCCATTCCTATCAAGTTTCCTAACGGAACCTGGGTGGACCGTCCTGCAGAATATTTTGGAAACCAGGTCTACGATTCATTCCTGGGCGATGGGTACAATCCCATGGGTATGGCCCAGCTCAACGATCACAACCGCAAGGATGATAATCTGCTGGGAAAGTACATGCTTGAAATTAGTTTTCCTTCCCAACTCAAATGGACCACCAATGCCGGACTTGACTACCGCAATAGTTACACCCGCCGGTTTAATCCTACATGGGGTACATTTAATCGTATAAATGCCAAAAACAGCCTCAGCATCCAGCAGGTAAGGTCGGCCACCTGGACAGTTAACAGTTTTTTGAATTATGATTTCAAGCTGGGCCAACTTCATAGCCTGAGTGCCATGGCAGGTACCGAAGCCATCCGCAATACCGGCCGGGTATTCAATGCCTCCGACTCCGACTTTCCCGTTCAGCAAAAAGATATTATTTACATTGGCAATGGCCTGGGACAGAAAACCGTTTCGCAAAATGAATATGCTTCTTCGCTGCTCTCTTTCTTCAGCCGTTTAAATTACGATCATGCAGGCAAATATTATTTGTCAGCTACTTTTCGGCGCGACGGAACTTCCCGCTTTGTGGGCAAAAACCGCTGGGGTAATTTCTACTCCTTATCCGGAGGTTGGATAGTAAAACAGGAGAATTTCCTTAAAGATGTCTCGTGGCTCGAAAACCTGAAGCTCAGAGTGGGATATGGAGCCATTGGAAATCAGGAGATTGGCCTCTATGCCTACAGCGACCGCATCTCTCCCTATTTTGATTATCCCTTTGGTAATCAGCCTAATAGTGGTTATGCCCAGACAGCTCTTGGAAATGAAAATCTAAAATGGGAAACCTCCTATCAGTATAATGCCGGGTTGGATATGGAAGTCTGGAAAGGTGCTCTTGCCTTTTCTCTCGACTATTTTTACAAAATCACCGACGACATGCTGGTCAAAGCCTCTTATCCTCCATCGGCAGGGTACGCCGAAGCTCCCTGGATTAATAACGGATCAGTATTAAATACCGGTGTGGAGCTTGAAGCCACCTACAGAAAATCAGGGGCTGATTGGCAATATGCAGTAACAGGAAACCTGACCTGGCTTCACAACGAAGTGAAAAAGCTACAGGCGCCTCTGATCGGTGGTAGGGTAGAATCAGGCGTTTATGCCACCTATACCACCGAAGGACAACCCATCGGAGCCTTTTACCTGCTCGAAATGGACGGCATTTTCCAGAATCAAACCGAGATACTTCTCTCGGCTTATCAGGGCAACAATATTCGGCCGGGTGATGTCCGCTTTATTGACCATAATAAAGACGGCAAAATCGACAATCAGGACCGGGTTTTCCTGGGCAGTGCTATTCCCAAAATCAACGGTGGGCTAAATTTCGCAATGAATTACGGCAAATGGGATGCAAGTCTTTTCCTTCAGGGGGTAGCCGGCAATAAAATCTACATGCAAATTTTGCAGGACATCGAAGGTTTTTATCGAGGATTTCCTGTCACCCAACGCTATTTTGACAACCGCTGGACAGGTGAGGGAACTTCGAATACCCAGCCCCGGCCTTCCTGGAGTGCCAAATCGAACAATGCCCGCCCATCATCCCGTTTTCTGGAAGATGGCTCCTACCTGCGTGTTAAAAATTTACAGGTTGGCTATACCTTGCCTGATGGCTTCCTCTCCTCCACCGGCCTCTCTAAAATGAGGCTCTACGTCTCTGCCACCAATCTCTTCACCCTCACCCGCTATCCCGGTCTGGATCCCGAAATGACCGTTAGCGACAATTCAAAGAACGAAGGAGATCGGGCCAACGGTATCGACTGGGGTACTTATCCCTCCACTATGACACTTCTTTTCGGTGTTGATATCACTTTCTAACATGAAAATTATCAGGCCTATGAAAACTTATGGATTCAATATAAAAACTCAGGGCATCGGATTTTTCCTCACCTTGTTTCTGGTACTTACAGGTTGCACCAAAGATTTTCTGAACGAGCAACTCAAAGGGGAATTCAGTAGTGAAACCTTTTACCAGAACGATAAACAGGCTTTGCAAGCCCTCACGGGGGTGTATCAGGCTATCACCTTTAACTCCTTCAACAATGCCATATGGGTTTTCGGGGATGTGGCTTCCGACGATGCCACCAAGGGAGGAAATCCCGGCGACCAGGCCGAAATCACCTACATCGATGAATTCAGAGCCGACCGCAACAACGGCATCATCAACAATTACTGGACTTTTGCCTATGAAGCCATTTCCCGCGCCAACACTGTAATTGCCAAAGTGCCCGCAGTATCGATGGATGAAAACTTAAAACAACGCATTATAGGTGAAGCCAAATTTATCAGGGCATACATGTACTTTAATCTGGTAAATATTTTTGGGAAGGTTCCCCTGAAACTTTTGCCGCAGAATTCGCCCGAAGCCATCCATGTTCCCTTAAGTGATGAAAACCAGATTTACCAACAGATAGAGAATGATTTGCTGTTCGCTGCCTCCGTGCTGCCGATATCATACAGTTCCGCCGAGGTTGGTAGAGTAACTCGTGGGGCAGCCCTGGGTATGCTGGGCAAAGTGGCTCTTTATCAGCAACAATGGGCCAAAGCTATAGATTACTTCCATCAACTCGAAGCATTAGGAATTTACAAACTTGCGGAAAATTATGCCCAGGTTTTTACTCTGGCAAGAGAGAATGACCCTGAGTCCATCTTCGAAATTCAACACAAAGCCAATCAGATACCCTTTATGGGAAGTTGTCTTAACCAATGGTTTGCTCCGGCTATTGAAGGTGGATATTATTTCAATGCGCCCACACAGTCGCTGGTGGATGAGTACGAAAAAGCTCCCGACGGAACACCCGATCCCCGGCTCGACCTGACCATTGGTCGCGATGGTCAGCCATGGATTAACGGCCAGATATTTCAGGCCACATGGTCTCCCACTGGTTATCTTACTAAAAAGCACCAGCAGCCCCTTTCTGAGGTGCCCATTGCCACTAAGGGCGATGGAGACCTTAACTATAAATATTTGCGCTACGCCGATGTTCTGCTGATGAAAGCCGAGGCTTTCAACGAAATAGGACAGGCCGACTCTGCCCTACAAAACCTAAATAAAGTTAGACAAAGAGCCAGAAACAGCTTCAATGGAATACCTCCTACCGGCCTTTTACCAGACATCACTGTTACCCAGAAAGATGCTTTGCGTAAGGCCATAATGCACGAAAGACGAGTAGAATTGGCCATGGAATTTCACCGCTATTTCGATCTCATGCGTTGGGGTAAAACCGTTGCTGAAGAGTACCTGGGCGAAAGCTTCAATTTTGAGAAAAACCGCTTTCAACCTATTCCCCAAAATGAAATTGATGCTAACAATGCAATCAATCCATAATCAACCTTTTTATTAACCCTTAAAATTCAACACTATGATGAGGACACATCTTTTAAAAGTTCAAAGCCTGCTCATGATCGGCCTTCTGGCCATGGCCACCCTCCTGGTATCGTGTGGCAAAGATGAAGAAGAACAGTGGGGCGATAAAACCCAGCTCAACGCCCTGATCGCTCAAGCTGAGTCAATAGCTAATGCTGCTACCACGGCTGATTATCCTCAATCGGCTATTGATGAATTCAAGAACGTGCTCCAAACCGTAAAAACGGCAGCTGCTGACAACCTTACCGAGGCTCAAATCACTAACCTGATGACCCAATTGCAGGAAGCCATGAAAACCTTCGAGTCGAAAGCCTATGGCTATATCGATGAAAGTAAATATCTGATAGCCGGATGGCATTTCGATGAGGGTACAGGGACCACTGCTACGGATTACTCCCAAAACGCCTTCGTAGGTACCTTTACCAGGGGTAGCGTGGCAGTACTGGGCAATGACGCTATGATGCCCTCGTGGGTAGACGGTCTCAAAGGAAAAGCTATCTATTTCAACAAAGGGGCTCACCTTGAAGTACCCTATAATCCAGTCTTCCTGCCCCAGAACCTCTCCATCTCTGTATGGATTAAACCCGATGAGCTTTATGAACACAATTACATCCTCTCACAGAATTATTGGCAGGGTTACAAACTGCAGACCCAGGGTGCCGGCAAACCATTCTTTACCTACAAGAAATCCGATGGAGGCATCATCGATGCCGATAACGAAACCGATGGTTCCATCAAAGCAAATCAGTGGAATCATATTGTGATTACCCTCGACGGGACCGCGAAAGAACTTAAATTCTATGTGAACGGAACCCTTACCAAAACATGGACCGAGGCCGATAAGGGCATTGGCCCCATGACGCAGGTGCTCACCAACCCCGATCCTCAGCCTTTCATCATCGGATGTGTAGCTACCGATGCAGAACTGGCCGCCAATTTCATGTCCTGGACGACAGCCGATAATCTCGGTTACTTTAAAGGTATTATCGATGAGCTGCGGTTATACAACATTGCTTTAACCGAAGGTCAGGTTACAAAGCTATATAATCAGGATAAACCTTGATTCGTTTAGGTTGGTGATGATGGTTTAACATGCACCTTACCCGGGCTTTACGCGGCCCGGGTTTTTTCTCTAATTTTAGAAAACCATAGATAAGTTTTCCCCATGCCCAAGATATCTACCTGGTTTGTTTTCCTGCTCCTGGGTTTGAATGTTGGGGGTTTAGCCCAGCCCGGTCAGATACTTATTCCCCGGATTGAGGCCATGCCAGGTTTGCCCCAGCCCCTCGAAATAAGGAACTGGAGTAAAGTGGCCAGAGATTACGACCAACTCGTTTTCGACCCTGAACGGCAGGGCCAGTATTTGCCACTGATAGCCTTTGCCCAGCCTGGACATTATAACTATTCTGATAACCAGGCTATTCTGCTCGATACTTATGTGGGCAGCAAATACCACCACAACCAGGCCGAAGCCATCAACATTATGCCAGCCATCATCGGTGCCACCCTTGCAGGTATCGACAAATCCAACCAGAAGGGAATAAACTATGTTTCCAAAGTAAAAGACTTTTTTAATCTGAAAAACGGACAAAAGCTGTATCTTAACAACTATTATGGAGTAACCGGCGACGACTGGTGGTACGAGGTAATGCCCAACGTGTTTTTCCTTCAACTAAAAAAGCTTTATCCGCAATGTTATCCTGAGGCTGACGAACACTTGCAGATTATAAGCCGACAATGGTTACTGTGTATAAACACCCTTGGGGGAAAAGAAACCCCCTGGAACATTCCCCAAATGAATTACCGGGCTTTTAATTTCAAGACCTTAAAACCGCTTACTACCGGAGTTCCCGAGCCAGAGGCTGCCGGAGCTATAGCCTGGATACTTTTTAACACCTATGAACAAACAGGCAACAAGCAATTGAGAATAGCTGCTGAACAGGCTCTGGAGTTTCTCAACCAGTTGAATACCAATCCTGCTTATGAAATTCAGCTAGCCTATGGTGTAGCTGCCGCCGCTCGCATGAATGCCAAACTGGGAACAGATTATAACATTGCAAAACTACTCGGATGGTGTTTTGATAAAGGCCCGCTGCGAGGATGGGGTGCCATTAAAGGCATCTGGGGAGGTTTCGACGTAAGCGGATTAATCGGAGAAGTATGGGACAACGAAGAATCAGGTTATGCTTTCTCCATGAATGGATTTCAGCAAGCCGGGGCCTTAGCTCCAGTAGCCAAATACGATAAACGATTCGCCCGAAGCTTAGCCAGATGGCTGCTCAATCTCACCAACGCCAGCCGGCTTTTCTATTCCAATGCTTTACCCCCTGATCAACAAGATAGTTATACATGGGCTCAGCCCTACGACACTTCCGCCTCTATACCCTACGAAGCGCTGAAAGCCCCCTGGCAGAACTGGCCCATTTTCGCCAAAGGTGACGCTCTTGCCGGGGGTTGGGCAAATACTAACCTTTCACTTTATTCTGGCTCTTCTGTCGGTTACCTGGCAGCCATCGTACAAAAGACCAATCAGGAGGGTATCCTGCGAATCGACCTGAATGCAACAGATTGGTTTGCCTCCGGCGACTTGCCTGCCTTTGTGTTTTATAACCCTTATCCTGAAACCAAATCTGTTTTTTGTTTGGTTCCCGAAAACTATGACAGAATTTATGAATCGCTTACCGAAAGCCATTTCGAAGTCCATACTTCTGATACATTTTACCTTTCTATTCCCCCTGATGAAGCCCGATTGATCCGCTATTATCGTTCCTCCGATAGCCTTGCGGAAAAGGGCAACCAACTCTGGTCAGGCCTTCGCGTGCTCGATTACAATTATCATTACAATTATGATAAACCACTACGCATCAAATCATTAGGAGTAAAAAATCGTACTATTCTAAGAGGTACCCCTTTTACAGCCTGGTGCAATGCTGGAAATATTCACGAAAATCCCTCCTATCAATGGATGTGGGGAAAGGATACAATACCAGGTTCAGCTGAAATCTCACTCACAGCACCTGCCGACACAGGAATGTATGTCCTCGGTTGTAAAATTGAGTCTGGTAACGAAACAGCCTTCGACACCCTGCACCTGCATATTGTCGCTTTTCTTCCCGAAAAACCAGTGATCGACTCCATCGCCACAGATAGAGCCTGGTATCAGAAAGGTTCAGAAATCCAGGCGAGAATTTGGTCTCAGGAAAAATCTCCCGAAATAAAGTGGAATTCCCCCTCTTTGGTTTTTACTGACGATACGGGTTTTATTTGCCAGGCCAGGGCTCCTTACTATGACACCGCTTGTTGGCTTAGAGTAATGATTAGCAATAAATATGGCATTACAACCCTCGATAGTATACCTCTGTTGGTAAAAGATACCACCCAGGTCATACCCAGCCCGCTGATATGGCTCCCGTTCTCGAACGCTGACAGCAACGTAGTCAGCAACAGCCTTCAGCCTTTCTCTTTCGATATTACCTACTCAGAAGACCCGCGGGCTCTGCCCCAGCAAGCTGCCCGCTTTGCCGGTTCAAGTAGTTATATCAAATTTTACCCAGACCCTCTACTGAATTTTAGGGAACCACTCACACTGAGTGCATGGATTTCGCCTGAAAATGCTGGTATAGAGCGATATATCGTTTCGCACGGCTCATGGCAAGGGCGCTTCAAACTCTCTCTACTACCCAATAAAAAGCTCCGGTTCACTGTAAATACAGACTCTGGCATCAAAGACCTGGATTCTCAGCATTCAATTGAACTCAATCAATATGTTCATGCCACTGCGGTTTTCTCCGGCTATTCTCTTGAAATTTATCTCAATGGAATTTTAAACAGATTCATTCCCTTTACCGGAGGCTTAAATGCTACCGATATGCCTCTGGTATTGGGTAGAATGTTTGAAAACACCTCTGAATTCAGCTACAAAGGGCAACTGGACGAATTCAGACTTTATAACGGTTTGCTGCAACCCAACCATATAAAAAATCTACCGTTGACCTGGAACCAAAATCCTCAGGAAAACAGCAATATAAACATTTTCCCCGTTCCCTGCACCCCAAATGAAAACATTCAAATAAAAGCGAATCAGAAGATTGAAAAGGTTGAAGTATTTGACACTCAAGGCAGGCTTTTCGCGACGGGCTTTAAACACCTTTCGCCAGTTCATGCTGCATTGCCTGCACCGGGACAATCCGGAATCTTCCTCCTAAAGGTCCGATTTGCAGATGGAACCGAAAGTACTGGAAAAATAGTCGTATTACGCTGATGCTCCTACCAGCATCTCCCTTGCCTTGCGTGCTATGCCTTCGGCGTCGTATCCACACAACCGGTAAAGTTCGTCGGGTGTGCCATGGGGAATATACTCATCAGGGACACCCAGCATGCATATCTCCGCCTTGTAGTCGTGCAAAACCATGAATTCAGCCACAGCACTGCCCAATCCTCCTTTCAGGGTGCCATCTTCCACGGTTATGATTTTTCGAAATTTTCTAAAGGCATCATGTAACAAGTCTTCATCAATAGGCTTCAGAAAGCGCATATCGTAGTGAGCTATGCTGAACCCCTCTTTTTCAAGAGTTTCTATGGCTGAGGACGCGAAATTTCCCGGATGGCCGATGGAGAGAATAGCAAGGTCGGTTCCATCTTTCAATTTTCGGCCTTTTCCTATAGGTATTTCCTCGAAGGGGGTGTTCCACTCGTACATCACGCCGCGTCCCCTGGGATAGCGGATAGAGAAGGGACCTCCATGATTGCGTTGCTGAGCTGTATACATCAAATTTCGCAGCTCTTGTTCGTTCATGGGAGCCGAAATAATAATATGGGGAATAGCCCTGAAATACGCCAGGTCGTAAACCCCATGATGTGTCGGGCCATCTTCTCCTACCAGTCCTCCCCTGTCGAGGCAGAAGACTACGGGCAATTTTTGCAGGGCTACATCATGGATTACCTGATCGTAGGCTCTCTGCATAAAAGAAGAGTAGATATTGCAAAAAGGTATCATCCCTGCAGCTGCCAGGCCGGCCGAGAAGGTTACGGCATGCTGTTCGGCAATCCCCACATCGAAGGCCCGCTCAGGCATCACCTTCATCATCATATTCAACGAACAGCCGGTAGGCATGGCAGGCGTAATTCCCACTACCCGGGGGTTTATCTTTGCCAGTTCAATGATGGTTTTGCCGAATACATTCTGATACTTGGGAGGCAATTTCTGGGGACAGGCCTCCTCTTTCAGCTCACCGGTTTCGGGGTCAAAAGCGCCGGGCGAATGGTAGGTAGTAGGGTCGAGCTCGGCTTTTTCCAGGCCTTTGCCTTTTTTCGTTACTACATGGAGGAGCTTAGGGCCGGGAATTCGCTTGAGGTCGTCGAGTAGATGCGCGAGCCTTATTACATCGTGCCCATCCACCGGACCAAAATAACGAAAACCCATAGCCTCGAACAGGTTACTCTTTTTGAGCAGGGATCCCTTTATCGCAGCTCCCAGTTGCTTAACGATGGCACGCGTATTAACGCCGTAGCGGGTTCCACCGCCCAGCAAGGTCCAAATTTTATCCCGAAAACGGTTATAAGTGCGCGAGGCAGTAAACTTAGCCAGATACTTCTGAAGCGCCCCTACACTTTTATCTATGGAGATGCCATTATCGTTGAGAATAATGAGCATGTTGGCTCCGGTGCTTCCAGCATGGTTCAAAGCCTCGAAAGCCATTCCGGCCGTCATGGCACCATCGCCTATTACTGCAATATGCTGTCGTTGGTTATCCCCCTGCAGATGAGCAGCGATAGCCATACCCAGAATGGCCGAAACCGAGGTAGATGAATGGCCCGTACCAAAGGCATCGTAAGGGCTCTCTTCCATCTTGGGAAAACCACTAATGCCACCCAATTTTCGGTTGGTCGGAAACTGGTCGCGTCGACCTGTGAGAATCTTATGCGCATAGGCTTGATGCCCCACATCCCATACCAGTTTATCCACCGGGGTGTTGTAAACATAATGAATGGCCACGGCAAGCTCCACAGCACCCAGACTGGCCGCCAGGTGCCCGGGATTATTCGACATTACTTCGATGATATACTTCCTGATTTCCTGACACAAGGCTGGAAGCTCTTCCTCCTTGAGTTGGCGTAAAGCCTCAGGACTATCTACTCGAGCCAGGACACCACCATAATTGTATGCCATTGCCTTTTACTGGGTTGAATATTAGGTTAATTACAACGGGGTGCAAAGATATCAAACAACCCGTTTTTCTTCTGCCTACAAAAGACCCAGATCGAGCAGTGCAGCATCGCTGATCATGCTTTGATCCCAGGGTGGATCGAAAGTTACTTCTACTTCACAGCTTTTCACCCCTTTCACCATTTCCACTGCATTTTTCACGTCGCGGGGCAGCGACTCGGCTACCGGACAATTGGGCGCCGTGAGCGACATCAGAATATGCACACTATTGTCGTCGTTGATTTTTATATCGTAGATCAGTCCCAGATCGTAAATATTAACCGGAATTTCAGGGTCATACAATATTTTAAGCTCCTTAATGATATCCTCCATCATCCGGGTTTTTTCCATAAAATCAGGCATAGTTATGAGGTTTTGTTTGTTGACTGGATTTTGAAAGCCATTGCATACAGCTTGATTTGCTTAATCATGGCATTTAGGCCATTGGCCCGGGTAGGCGATAGATGCTGCTGTAAACCAGCCTCCTGAAGAAAAGTGGGTTCAAAAGCCATAATCTCATCAGGGGTATGACCGGAATAAACACTGATAATCATGCTGGCCAGGCCGCGGGTGATGAGTGCATCGGAAGCACCTCTATAATAAACCTTACCGTCTTTAAACTCAGGAATTAGCCACACCTTCGACTGACACCCCTCTATTAAATATTTCTCCTTCTTTTCTGTATCATCAATCAAAGGCAAATCCTTGCCTTTTTCTATCAACAGTTGATACTTATCCATCCAGTCTTCGAACTGACTGAATTCCCTTACAATCTGGTCAGCTTTTTCCTTAATGCTTGCCATAAAAGGTTTTTTACAAAAATAGAGATTTCACTACTTCGAGCTTTTCGGCCAGGTAATCAATTTCTTCCCGGGTATTGTAAAAAGCCAAGGATGCACGAACAGTACCGGGTATACGGAGATGTTCCATCAAAGGCTGGGCACAGTGGTGACCCGTTCTGACTGCAATGCCAAATTGGTCGAGAATAGTCCCTGTGTCGTAGGGGTGAACACCTTCCATCAGAAAAGATATCACACTACACTGTTTAGGCGCCTTACCTATTTGTTTGAAGCCCGAAATAGATGCCAGGCGTTCAACAGCATAGCCATAGAGTTCTTCTTCGTATCTGAAGATTTCGTCGAGCCCCAGGCGTGTAAGATAGTCAAGGGCTACCGCCAGTCCCAGAGCTCCTTCCACATTGGGTGTCCCAGCTTCAAAACGAAATGGAAGCTCATTGAAGGTGGTCTCATGAAATCTTACCCTTTGAATCATTTCTCCACCAAACTGGTAAGGAGGTAACTTCTCGAGCCATTGCCTCTTCCCATAAAGCACCCCAATACCCATAGGGCCATAAATCTTATGTCCGGAAAAGGCATAGAAGTCGAAATCCGAGGCCTGAACATCCACCCGCATGTGTTGAATACCCTGGGCTCCATCTACAAATACAGGAATGCCCATTTGATGGGCCTTGCTTACGATTGTATCCAGGTCGACCACAATTCCCAGGGCGTTCGAAACCTGTGTTATGGCCACCAGTCGAGTACGACTTGAAAGATGCTTATCCAGCTCATCGAGCAAAAGGTTTCCATTTTCATCTACCGGCAAAACCTTTAAATGAGCACCTTTCTCCAAACATACCTGCTGCCAGGGAACGAGGTTGGAATGGTGCTCAAGGGCAGATATTAAAATTTCATCTCCGGCTTCAAGACAACATTTGGCAATACCTGAAGCGACCAGGTTTACTGATTCAGTAGTACCCCGTGTAAAAACAATCTCCTGAGCTTCAGCAGCATTAATAAATCTTGCAACGGTTTTCCTGGCTTCTTCAAACGCTTCTGTCGCCTGAAGACTCAGCAGGTGATTACCCCGGTGTATATTACTGTTTTGCGACGAATAATACTGCCCCACCGCCTCAACTACCTGCAAGGGCTTTTGAGTGGTGGCGGCATTGTCGAGATAAATTAAAGGTTTATCATAAACCTGCCGTTGAAGAAGAGGAAAGTCTGCTCTGATTTTCGATACATTAAGGCTCACAGCGGCGATTGATTTGGAAGATGGCAATATTATATCTTGCTTATATCAATTTCAAATTCGATGGGTTTTTCTGGTGTTTTACAATGCAGCACACACTGGTCGCAGATGGAGAGTTCGCCGCGCAGGCGCTTTTTCACCAGGTCATCGAGCCGGTCGTGCAGCGTGGGTATGGTGATGTTTTCAAGCACCTCGGCAGCAAAGGCATACATCAGAAGCAGTCGGGCATTGTTTTCATCAATGCCTCGGGCCCTCAGGTAGAACATGGCATTGGCATCGAGCTGACCCACCGTGGCTCCGTGACTGCATTTTACGTCGTCCGCATAAATCTCCAAAAATGGTTTGGTGTTGATAACTGCCTTGTCCGTAAGCAGAATGTTGCGGTTACTCTGGTAGGCTGAAGTACGTTGCGCATCGCGCATTACATGTATGTGACCGTTAAAAACACCCCGGGCATAATCATCAAGGATTCCCTTGTACAACTGGTTCGACTGGCAATCGGAGGCAGCATGGGTAACCGATACAATATTGTCCGATTGCTGCTTCTTGTCCATCAGAAACAATCCAAAATGATGGGCTCCAGCATGAGGTTCTAAAAGTTGATTGGAAATCTCGTTGCGGATGAGGCCCCCATGCAGACATATGCCATAGGTTTTCAGGGAACTGCTTCCCAACTGATTGATAAACGTTTTGTTATGAATTACGCTTTCATCGTTAATATTCTGCATCTTATAATACTCTACCTGAGCATCTCTTCCGATGAAGACTTCGGTAATGCTATTGGTGAATCCGGCTGTATGATTATGCGAATCGTCGCAATGTACCAATTTGACGCTACTTCCTTTACCCACAATAATCAGATGTCTGGTCTGCATAAAAAGGGGTGAGGAATGATTCACCACATTTACCATCTGGACAGGTTTCTCCAGCTGCACGCCATCGGGAACATAGATAAAGAAACCATCGGCAGCCAGGGCAGCATTGAGGGCTGAAAAATAATCATTAAGAGTAGCCGCTTTTCCCAGCCAGGCATCCACTATTTCTGGAGCTTCGCGCATGGCCCTTGCCAGACTGCCAATAATCGTTCCATTGGGAAGAATTCTCAGGGGAGCGTTTTTATAGGTGTACCAGCCATTATACATAGTAATGAGCCAGGTATCGAGCCCATACACCTCGCAGGAGAAGAATGACTCTACGTTAGAAGGCAAATCAACAGGCTGAGTATAGTATTCCCAGATCCTTTCAAAATATTTTTCGAAATCGGTATATCGGTATGCTTCAAGCGAAGTGGAGGGAGCAGGGAGAAGAGGCAATTTTTGCAGGGCATCCTGCCGCAGTTTCGACATACCCGGGCTGTCATTAGCCCCGAAAACTATGGAATCCTCCCGGGTCTTTTCAACCCAAAAGGCAGCATCATTCAAACGTTGAGAAACGATGTTCATGGTCGACCGCTTTTATTTGTATTCAAATTCCCGTTTAATCCACTCGTAGCCTTTTTCTTCGAGTTCGAGGGCCAACTCCTTACGGCCCGATTTCACGATTCGACCGTCATACATCACATGCACATAATCCGGAATAATGTACTCGAGCAAGCGCTGGTAGTGCGTTATCACCAAAAAAGCATTGTCAGGGCGACGCAGCTTATTCACCCCATGGGCCACTACCCGCAGGGCATCAATGTCGAGGCCGCTGTCGGTCTCGTCGAGAATGGCAAAGATGGGTTCGAGCATGGCCATCTGGAAAATCTCGTTTTTCTTTTTCTCTCCTCCGCTGAAACCTTCATTCACGCTACGATTGGTGAGTTTTGAATGTATCTCAACCAGTTCTTTCTTCTCCTCCATACGAGCCAAAAATTCTGAGGCCGACATGGGTTCCCATCCTTTGTATTTACGAATGTCGTTAATGGCGGTGCGCATGAAATTGGCCATGCTTACGCCTGGAATCTCCACCGGATACTGAAAACTGAGAAATATCCCCTCGCGGGCCCGCTGCTCAACAGGCATTTCCAAAAGATTCATTCCCTTGTAAATAATTTCTCCTTCGGTTACTTCGTAATCTTCCTTTCCGGCAATCACCGAAGCAAGGGTGCTTTTGCCCGTGCCATTTGGCCCCATGATGGCATGTATTTCTCCCTCGTTTATGGTGAGGTTGATACCTTTTATGATTTCTTTTCCTTGAATACTAACATGTAAATTTTTGATTTGCAGTAGCATAATATATTAATTTTAATTTTTTTGAACTTTATATTAACCCACACTGCCTTCGAGACTGATAGCCAGCAGTTTCTGAGCTTCGGCGGCAAATTCGAGGGGCAGTTGCTTGAGCACCTCCCGGGCATAGCCGTTGACAATAAGGCCAATAGCCGATTCCTTGTCAATACCTCGCTGCTGACAGTAAAATAGCTGCTCATCCGAGATTTTGCTGGTAGTAGCTTCATGCTCCACCACCGAAGAGTGATTCTCGGTTTGTATATACGGGAAGGTATGGGCCCCACATTTATCGCCGAGCAGCAATGAGTCGCACTGACTGAAATTACGGGCATTTTCAGCCTTTTTGGTAATCTTCACTAACCCGCGATAGCTGTTATTGCTATGTCCAGCTGAAATACCTTTAGAAATAATTGTGCTTGAGGTATTTTTCCCGATATGTATCATCTTGGTTCCCGTGTCGGCCTGCTGGTAATTGTTGGTAACCGCAACACTGTAAAACTCTCCCACCGAGTTGTCTCCCATCAAAATGCAACTAGGGTATTTCCAGGTGATGGCCGAACCGGTCTCTACCTGGGTCCACGAAATTTTTGAATTAGCTCCTTTGCAGATTCCCCGCTTGGTTACAAAGTTATAGATACCACCCTGGCCATTCTTGTCGCCGGGATACCAATTCTGCACTGTAGAGTATTTCACATGAGCATCTTTCAGAGCGACGATTTCGACCACGGCGGCATGCAACTGGTTTTCGTCGCGCATAGGAGCCGTGCAACCTTCCATGTAACTCACATAACTTCCTTCATCGGCTATAATAAGCGTACGCTCAAACTGACCCGTATTTGCCGCATTGATACGGAAGTAAGTAGAAAGCTCCAATGGACACCTTACCCCCTTCGGGATGTAAACAAACGACCCATCACTAAAGACCGCCGAATTGAGGGCAGCGAAAAAGTTATCCCCCGGCGGCACCACACTGCCCAAATATTGTTTCACCAGGTCGGGATGCTCGCGAATAGCCTCGCTGATAGAGCAGAAGATGATACCCAACTTGCTCAGGGTGTCTTTGAAGGTGGTTTTAACGGATACGCTATCCATTACAGCGTCGACGGCCACACCTGTCAGGCGTTTCTGTTCCTCCAGGGGTATTCCCAATTTTTCGAAAGTTTTAAGTAGTTCAGGGTCAACCTCCTCAAGGCTCTGAGGCGATTTCTTGACTTTAGGAGCCGCATAATAATGTATATCCTGGTAATCAATGGAGGGTATCTTTAAATGCGCCCATTCCGGAAATTTCATTTCCTTCCACCGTCGATAGGCCTTAAGCCGGAACTCAAGCATGAATTCAGGCTCCTGTTTTTTTTCCGAAATGTAGCGGATAATATCTTCCGATAGGCCTTTGGGAGCCAATTCGGTTTCTATGTTAGTTACAAATCCGTATTTGTATTCCGAACCTGTTACTTCATTCAGTATATCATTGGTTTCGCCTGCCATAGTCTTGTTATTAAGATTAAATTAAAACAGGGGCTGCAAAGATAGGAAGTATTATCGGTTGGGCCTCTGTTTTACAGTAATAAACAAACAAGGCCCTGTGTAAGTTCAGCCTAAACAGGAACAAAGGCATTAGCCATAAATTTAACTTTTCATCATGTGTTTTTCACGGTATTCACGCCGCCGAAGCACCCCTAAAAATTAACGGATATGCTTTTAATCCGCTTTTAAAAAAAGAAAGAGGTGGTCTCCCGACAACCCCTTTCACATCAAGAATCAATCACCAAAATCAAATTAAACAACCAAAAATCAACCTATCTGAGAGCAGAAAGAGCATTGGCATAATTATCTTCCACCTTTTTCCAGTTCACGATGTTCCAGAAATTGGTAATGTACTCGGGGCGACGGTTCTGATACTTTAAGTAATAGGCATGCTCCCACACGTCGAGCCCCAAAATGGGAATTCCCCGGCATTCAGCCACATCCATCAAAGGATTATCCTGATTGGGTGTAGAAGTAACCGAGAGACCTCCGTCAGCCTTAACTACCAGCCAGGCCCAGCCACTGCCAAAACGATTTTTAGCAGCATCGGAGAAGGCATTTTTAAACTCATCGAATGAATTAAATTTCTTTACAATAGCCTCCTTCAGCTCGCCCGAGGGTTCTCCACCGCCCTGGGGGCTGAGCAGTTCCCAGAACAAACTGTGATTGTAGTGACCTCCCCCATTGTTTCTCACCACCGTCGGGAAGCGACTGATATGATTGAGCAACTCGAGGAATGGCATATTCTCCATTTCGGTGCCTTTAATGGCATTCTGGAGATTATCAAAATACCCTTTGTGATGCTTGGTATAGTGAATTTCCATGGTCATGGCATCGATGTAAGGCTCGAGCACATGATACTCATAGGGAAGCTGAGGAAAAACTAATTCTTTCGTGGCAGTATGCAACATAGCAGATTTTCTTGTTTAGATTTTGTCCAAATAAACCCACAAAACACAAAAAAGGTTCAACACAGCCCGCGGATTTTTGTTAAAAAATAGTTAAGCCCCCTGGACAAAAAAACCGAAGCGACTCATCAAGTCAGTTGAAGTTTAGGAAATTGTAGCGGGATCGGGCAAGTATTAAAGGCAATGCGTATAAACCCACTAAGGTGGAGGTTACAACCTTTGGCAATCCAATAACTCAAACTATCTCACCCAGGCCAGGGTCAACCCATCGCCAAAAGGTAGCAGCAGGGGCTCGAGCCGGGGATGGTTTTTTACCAAATGATTAAATAACCGTATGCTTTCCGTTTCCTTGTCCTTTTTCCCTTGCGGCCTGAGTACCTTACCCCCCCACAAGGTATTATCTGCAATCAGTAGACTTCCGGGCTCCATTATGGGCATACATGCTTCCAGATAGGCTGGATACTGCTCCTTATCTCCATCTATGTACACCAATTGGGGTCTGATATTCAACGAGGGAATAATTTGCAAGGCATCGCCCAAATGAAAGAAAAGCTTTCCCCCAAGCGCCGAGCGGGAAAAAAACCTGCGAACAGGCTCTTCCAGCTCGGGATCGATTTCGAAGGTGTGCAATTCGCCCTCTTGCTGCAATCCTTCGGCCAGGCACAGGGCCGAATATCCCGTGAATGTGCCGATTTCAAGAATACACTGAGGCCTTCTGAGCCGGCTCAAAAAACTCAGCAGACGGCCTTGCAGATGCCCCGAGATCATTCGGGGATAATTCTTTGTTGTCCAGGTAAATCGGGCGATCTCGTTAAGCAAATCCCCTTCTGCTACCGAATGAACGATGCAATATTGTTCTAATTCTGACAAAGGATTAAACCAATCTTCACTCATGGGGTAAAAATGAGAGTGCTAAAATGTTCGGGGTCGAGCAGGCGGATAGCGGTTTCCTGAAGTTCTTCAGCTGTGATGCGATGGATGTTTTCCTTCATCTCGTCGAAGGTTTCGGCATAGCCACCCAGAATGGTCTTTTTGCCGGCTCCCAGCATGCGGCTCTGGTTGACTTCCCATCCAATGGCAGCAAGGCCAGTATATTGTCGCTTTAAGGTCTCAAGCTCAGCTGCTGTCAGTGCCTTATCTCTGAGCCGATTAATTTCTTCACGAATGATGCTCAGCACTTTTTCCACCTGAGCGGTATCAGTGCCAAAATAAATGGTAAAAAGACCCGTGGTAGAATAGTAATTCAAATTGGATTCGATGATGTAAGTCAAACCGTATTTTTCTCTGACTGATAAATTAAGCCGCGACATCATCAGGGGGCCTCCGATATAAAGATTGAGAAGGTTGAGTGGATAGTAGCTCTTTTCTTGAGGGCCCTCGGTAAGCAACCCTGTAACTACATGCGCCTGATGATTGGCTTTTTTACGGGTGGTGTGAAAAGGCTTTTTCTTTCGTGGCCTGGGTAATGCAACCTGCAGGGGAGCATACTCCAGGCGATGACCGAAAAATTTCTCGGCCAGCCGAATCAAAGATTCAGGTTCGAAATCACCCACACAAGAGATAAGCATACGCGAGGGCTGGTAATTGGAACTTACATAGCTTATCAAATCCTCTCGGGTGATGGCCATCACATCCTTTCGTTTTCCCAGGATCTGCCGCCCCAAAGGATGTTTGCCGAAAAGAAGCGTCTCGAAATCATCAAAAATCTGTTCGGCTGGGTTGTCCTGGTACGACTCCACCTCGTCGAGTACCACTTGCTTTTCTTTCACAATTTCTTCTTCGGGGAAAACGGGATTGAAAAGCATATCGCTGAAAACATCCAGGGCATCGGAGAGATATTCCTTCAAAAAAGAAGCATAATAGCAAGTTTCTTCCTTGGAGGTATAGGCATTCATTTCTCCCCCTACCGACTCTATGCTGCTGAGTATCTCGTAGGAATTTCGGCGTTGCGATCCTTTGAAAAGTGCATGCTCCGTAAAATGGGCCAGTCCTTGTAAATGAGGCGGTTCGTTCACCGTCCCAGAGCGTATGAAAACCCCCACATGAGCTACGGGCGACGTAACCTTTTGTAATAATATTTGCAATCCATTGGCCAGGGTATACCTGAAGTATTTCATTGAAAGAATGAGCGTTTTGGCCTGCAAAGATAGGATATTGGTATCACTCGTTATTTAAATTTACTTTTGCCTTTTAATGCAAGGTAGGAATGCTGAAGTTTCTCTTCTCGCTTGTTGTCATAGGGATTTTTGTAACAACAATTAGCAGAGTTATGCAATCGAAAAAAAACAAGAGTAAATATGGCAAATGGATAGCCGGAGGCCTCGGATGGGCTCTGGGAGGACCTATTGGTGGAATTCTGGGATTTATTCTGGGGAGTATATACGACGATATGCAATCGGCAGCTTACGAATACAAAGGCCCGGCCACAGCGCCTGGAGAGCCCGAGCATACCCGCCGGGGCGATTTTTCTGTAAGCTTGCTTATTTTGGCTTCGGCTGTCATGAAAGCCGACGGAAAAGTGATGCGCTCGGAACTCCAGTATGTCAAAGACTTTCTTGTGCGCACTTTTGGCGAGGAAGAAGCGACCCAGATGCTTCCCATACTCAAGACCCTACTCCAACGCGAAGTACCTCTGCGCGATGTGTGTCAGCAAATTGCCGACAATATGGAGTATTCCCAGCGCCTTCAACTGCTCCACTTTCTTTACGGAATAGCTGCAGCCGACCAGGACGTCTCTCAATCCGAGATTCGGGTAATTGAGCAAATGGGCATCTATCTCGGCATCTACCGCACAGACCTCGACACCCTGAAGGGTTTATTTGTGAAAGACCTCCATACGGCCTATACCATTCTGGGTGTAAATGAAGACGCATCGGAAGAAGAAATTAAAAGGGCTTACCGAAAGTTGGTATTCCTTCACCACCCCGACCGCGTGGCTCACCTGGGAGAAGACATTCAGCGCGCCGCTAATGAGAAACTCCGGCAAATAAACGCTGCTTACGAAGAAATTAAAAGGAAACGTGGATTTGCATAAGAATGCCCACCCATTTCAAACGTAATACACACGTTCACATTTACATACCTATCATTCCATGGGTAATTCCATGAACCCGCTCTACCAACAAAGCCTTGACAAATTTAGATCCCGAAGGCAAGAGTTTGTCAAGAAAATCAATCAAATAAAGAACAAAAAAAACTTTCGCCTCGATGAAAAGATGCATGGTTTACATTACGAGGCCTTTGAACGGATCGATTGCCTTCAGTGTGCAAATTGCTGTCGTACCCTGGGCCCACGGCTGAAAGACCGCGATATACGCCGACTCGCTCGCTACCTCAGCCTTAAGCCATCGGAATTTACCGATCATTATCTTCGAATCGACGAAGATGGGGATTTTGTTTTTAAAAGCATGCCCTGCCCTTTTTTAGGAGACGATAATTATTGCTTGGTATATGAGGTAAGGCCCGAAGCCTGTGCGGCCTACCCCCACACGCATCAAACCGGCCAGCAAAAAATTCTTTCCCTTACGCTTAAAAATGCCGCAACCTGCCCTGCCGTAGTCTTTATGCTTGACCGTCTCGAACTTTAGCGACTAAAAAATAAAAAGGCACTCCGGGGGGAATGCCTTTGTTTAGGAGAATCTTTTCAAAGAAAATCAGGGAATAAGCTTGCGCACCACCTGGGTTTTCATGGAAAGCGGGATAACAAAATTTTGCTGTCCGCTCAGACTCAGGCTCATCTGATTTTCCATTACGCTTTCGTCAACCACCAATATTCCGGTTTTAGCATCAATCCATTGTGTACCATGCATGGCGCCGCTTCCCTCAATATAAAACTCCATGCCCTGCATGCTGGTAGACCCTTCGTTCTCAATCGTTGATTTATAACTGATTTTCAAACATTTTTTACCATCCTTTTTTTCCTCACCTTCCAAGGTATAAGCGGTCTTTACCTTATTAATTAATAGTCCTTCAGCAAAAAGAGTGGTATCGTTGTATGTTGTATTCCACGATTCGCCCTTTTTGACCGTATAGTTAGGGAACTCCACGAAAGGAACAAAAGTTGTATTGCCGGCCATATCTGGTGAAAATCCACCTTTGCTTTTAGTGTCAGTGGATTGGGTATGGCTCAGCACCTTACCGTCCTTGCCTACGAGCAATGCAGGAAAATTGCTTTGTTCTGCCATACGGAAGGTAGTATCCATTTCCTGCATTTTCATGTGCATTTCTACATCTTTAAGCATTTGCCTGATCAAATAGTTGCCTTGCTGAATGTCTTCTACAGTAAAAATTGCTTGGGAGCTACTGTTGATTTTTGATTGGAGTTCCTGCCCCATCATACTTTGCGTCATGTCGATATCAGCAGTAACCTGGTAATTGAGCGTTTGGCCTTTATCCAACAAGAGGGATGGATTCTTTTTCTGGGCATAAAGTCCTGAAACAACGATAAAGACGTTGAGAAATAATAAAACTGTTTTTTTCATGATGATAATTTTAATAAGGTTTAAAATTACGCTACTTTTTTAGATAAAATTCTGGCACACGTCGGGGTTTTTGGGGCAAATCGGCGATACGAAGGGCCATACGCAGACCCAGCTGTGCCACCAGAGCAGCCTTTTGGGGGTCAACTTTTGAGAATTCGTCGGTAACCTGGTGATAGTCGCGATGCAGGCCCGTGAAGAAATGTAGGGCAGGAATACCAGCTTGCAGAAAAGGGGCATGATCGCTGCCTCCCAGTCCATCGCTCTTTGGGGAAGTAATAAGGCGCAAGCCTGTTCCCTCTATCTCCTGCAGGGCAAGGCTTTGCAGGTCGGGGCTGAGTTTCAAACCTCCCAGATAAAGGGTATCGGGGCCGCCCCGGCTCACCATGTCAAAATTGAGCATGGCGGCAATGCTATCGAGGGGGAAGGGAGGATTTTTAACCATACTCCGCGAACCCAGCAAACCAACTTCCTCCCCGGCAAAAAGTACAAAAACCAGCGAGCGACCCGTGGTAAACCCCCCGTTTACCAAACTTTTAGCTATAGCCAAAACAGCAGCCGTACCCGAGGCATTATCGTCAGCACCATTGTAAATGACATCTTGTCCGGGTCCGGCGCTGCGATCCATGCCCACATGATCGTAGTGAGCCCCCAAAACCACATATTGCCCATTCTGACGAGGGTCAGAACCAGGTCTGATGGCCATCACATTGCTGGCCTTTACGGGGTCTATTTTCACTGAAGTAATAAGTGTAGCATTAAAACCCTTCATCTCAAAACTTCGGGGCTTCATGGTTTTGTCAATCTCAGCCTGCAAGGCCTTTAGCTCATCAACACTCCCGAATAAAGCCTCAATAACGCGTTCACCACCGTAAATAGCCGGAAAATTTTTTCGGTCCGTTTTAAATACCAGAGGAGGAAGGGGTTTATGGGTGGATCGGCTCAGCGCTGGCCACGATCCCACCCTGGGTTTTAGTAATACATGATTTAGCGGATCGGTTACTACAATCAATCCAGCAGCTCCCAACTGTCGGGCTGTCTTGATTTTTGAATTGACACTATAGTCATATATCTTCTTTTTTTCCGGGGTTGAATTCTCGGCATCAGCATTTTCATTGGGAAAATGTGTAAGTACCACTACTATTTTCCCTCTGACGTCGATTCCCTTGTAATCGTCATACCCCTGGTCGGGTAGGTGCAATCCGTATCCCGCAAAGACAAGTGGGGCCGTAATGCTGGTGTCACCAATAGATTCCAGAGGCACAAAATCGTCTTTTAGTTGAAAACCGAGGCTGGAGCCCTGCGGTGTGTGAATGGTAAGTTGCTGCACGGGGCCAAGGTCTACCCGGGCAAGACCCAAATCGTGGAAATAGGAGTTTCCGACGGGTGCCAGGCCGAGATTATGAAACTCACGGGCAATGTACACAGCAGCCGAATCGAGCCCTGGACTGGGAGTATCCCTACCCTGAAGTGCATCGGAAGCCAGGTATTGAATATGCCGGGCTATATCGGTTGCCATGATGTCAACATCGGGCTGAGCCTGAGCAAAAAAGGCAGACACGAGTCCTATTGCCGTGCCTGCCCCAAGTTTAAAGTGAAAATTCAATCGCATACATCCATTTTTTTACAATCTATTGCGGAGAATTTCCCCGACTTTATCTGGGGTAATGGTTCCTCTCTCCCCTAAGGTTATCTTTGCGGGTTCGCTAAATCGGCGGACGATTTCACGAATGGTTTCTTCCCCTATCCCATGTTCAGAGAGACGGGTTTTCATACCTAGTGAGCGGAAAAATTCATCCGTTCGCCGGATGGCCTCTGATGCCGTATCCTCTTCTGAAAGCCCTATAATATTCCATACCCTTTGTCCGTACTGAACCAGTTTTTCTTTCTTCTCTTCCCTCATAACCGTGAGAACTCCCGGCAATACGATGGCCAGCGTCAGTCCGTGATCGAGGCCATGCAAAGCCGTAAGCTCATGACCAATCATATGCGTAGCCCAGTCCTGCGGAACCCCTACTCCAATGAGCCCGTTGAGGGCCATGGTAGCAGTCCACATCATGTTGGCCCGAGCATCGTAGTCGTGCGGATGGCTTAACACTTTGGGGCATTCATGAATAAGATTAAGCAAAATGGCCTCGGCCATTCGGTCCTGCATGGGGGCCTGGGCTGGATAAGTTAAATACTGCTCGGTAGTGTGAACAAAAGCATCCACAATACCATTGGCACTTTGCCTTTCAGGCAGGGTGAAAGTTACTTCGGGATCGAGAATCGAAAAACGGGGATAAAGCAAGGGACTGCCAAAAGCCTTTTTTTCACGTGTGCTTACACGCGAAATCACCGATCCACCGTTCATTTCGCTGCCCGTAGCAGGAAGCGTGAGCACTACCCCAATGGGCAACGCCTTTTTCACCACTACGCGTTTGGCTAAAAGATCCCAGGGATCCCCTTCGTGATAAAAAACTGCTGCTGCCAAAAACTTGGTCCCGTCGATTACCGACCCACCCCCAACAGCCAGCAGAAAATCAATGTTTTTCTCCTGAATCAGAGCCAGAGCCTTCAGCAAGGTCTCATACTTGGGATTGGGCTCAATTCCTCCAAACTCATACACTTCATGGTTTTTCAATGCCTCCTTCACCTGGGCATATACGCCGTTGCGATGGATGCTTCCTCCGCCATAAGTCATCAAAATTCGGGCGGAAGAAGATATTTCTTCGCTCAGCTTGGCAATTTGCCCTTTACCGAAGATAATTTTAACCGGATTGTGAAAAACAAAATTCTTCATCTGTAAAAATTTTTGATTAACAATATTTTAGAAACAAGAAATTAAAATAACGACCTAATGGAAACGAAATATTTCCTTACGCTCTGTGTAACTTTGAGCCCTTGTCAAAATTAACGTTTAAAAATCATTAAAGTTTTAATTCAAAGTTAGTCCCTCTGATGAAGAAAACGCTGCACTGGTTGGGAAAATGGTTGCGCAGACTGGTTCTCTTTTTCCTGGGTTCCACGTTGCTAGTGGTCATTCTATACCGTTTTGTGCCTGTGTATTTCACCCCGCTGATGCTTATCAGATATGCAGAGGCGCTGAAGGATGATAAAAAAGAAGCCCGGATACTCAGAGATTGGACACCCCTGGAAGATATCTCTCCCAACCTGTGGCTGGCCGTAGTAGCAGCTGAAGATCAAAACTTTATGACACATTTCGGATTCGACCTCGATGCCATAGAGAAAGCCCGCGAACATAATAAGAAAAGCCGGCGCATCAGAGGGGCCAGCACCATTAGCCAGCAGACCGCTAAAAATGTATTTCTGTGGCCCCAGCGTTCGTGGCTAAGAAAGGGACTGGAAGCCTATTTCACTTTTCTTATCGAGGTATTTTGGGGCAAAAAACGAATTTTGGAGGTATATCTGAATGTTGCGGAAATGGGGCAAGGAATTTACGGGGCCGAAGCCGCTGCACAATTTTATTACCATAAAAGTGCTGATCGACTTACACGATCGGAGGCAGCCTTGTTGGCAGCCATTTTACCCTCTCCCCTGCGCCGCAATCCTGCCCGACCTTCGGCTTACCTTTTAGCCCGCCAGCAACGCATTCTGAATCAAATGAATAATCTGGAAAAAATATCATTTGACTAAATTATCCCATTTATGCATAAACACAATCTCTTACTTTCCACCTTAATGGCAGTTTTTTTGTTGGCTTCCTGCCATAGAAATCCAACTGAAAATCAGACCCCTGTCCTTACAAACGATTACATGCAGCTAGCCACCCTGTGGTATCAGCACGCAGCCGAATGCAGGGCTCTTTATTACCAGAGCTATAATCTGGCCCGGCTTCGCCTCGACGAGATGCTTAAAACCGAAGGAAAAGGCAAAAAGGCGGTAGTGGTTGATATTGATGAAACCGTACTCGACAACAGTCCTTATCAAGCCTGGTGCATTCTGAATGGAAAAAGTTTTCCGGAAGGTTGGGCCGAATGGACAGCAAAAGCCAGCGCCAAAGCTCTGCCGGGTGCCGTTGATTTTCTGAACTACGTAGTTTCCAGAGGAGTAGATGTTTTCTACATTACCAACCGCAAACCAGCCGAAGCAGAAGCTACCCTTCTAAATTTACAGAAGGAAGGTTTCCCCCAGGCAGATACCTCCCACGTGTTGTTCCGCACCGCTGAGTCGAACAAAGAAACCCGCAGGCAGCATGTTGCCATTGAGTATAAAATTCTACTTCTGGTGGGAGATAACCTTAACGACTTTACAGATCTCTGGGAAAAACAAGGGGTAGCCAGGCGACTTACAATCACCGACAGTTTGCGTGCTGAATTTGGAAAGCGCTTCATCATTTTACCCAATCCCATGTATGGCGACTGGGAAAACGCCATCTATGAATATAACTACAAACTCAGTGCACAGACAAAGGACAGTTTGCGCAAAGCGTATCTGAAAGGATTTTAAGCTTTACGTGAGGGATAAATAACATCATCCTTACCTCCGAAACCTCTACATGAGCCATAATTTGCGAAATAATAGGGCAGGCTAAGTCATACTTAATAACTTTGCCCTAAAAAACTCATGCTCCCTGCCATCATCGAAAGAATTGCATTCGAACTCCGGCTCGAGCGACAACAGGTAGAAAACACCATACAGTTATTGGAGTCGGGGGCAACCATTCCTTTTATTGCCCGTTACCGAAAAGAGCTAACCGGCAGCCTCGATGAGGTAATGATTGCAGCCATCCGTGACCGCTACAAACAATTAACCGAACTGGAAAAGCGCCGCGATTCAATCATTGCCTCGGTGGAGGAGCAGGGGAAAATGACGCCCGAATTACTGGAAAAACTCAAGAATGCCCTTTCGATAACTGAACTCGAAGATTTATACCTACCCTATCGTCCTAAACGCCGCACCCGGGCAACACTTGCTATGGAAAAGGGTTTGGAACCTCTGGCCAAAATCATCATGGCGCAGCGCCCTGGAGATATTGAAAAAAAAGCCGCCGAATTCATAGATCCTTCCAAAGGAGTAGAAGATATTGAACAGGCACTTCAAGGAGCAAGAGATATAATAGCCGAATGGATCAATCAGGACCTGCGCGCCCGCAACCGTCTGCGCCGTTTGTTCGAGCGGGAAGCGGTTATTTATTCTAGGGTTTTAAAGGGGAAAGAAGAGGAAGGTCAGAAATACCGTTCCTGGTTTGATTGGGAAGAAGCTGCACGCTCTATTCCCAGCCATCGTTTGTTGGCTATTCTGAGGGGAGAAAATGAAGGATTTCTGAAAGTTGAGATTCAACCCTCTGCCATAAAAGCCTTTCAGATTCTTGAAGATCTTTTTGTAAAAAGCGATACTCCAGCAGGAGAGCAGGTAAGAGTGGCTGCCTACGACGCTTACAAACGTCTTTTACAGCCTTCACTCGAAAATGAATATAGAAGCGCGTTAAAACAAAAGGCCGATCAAGAAGCCATTCGTGTTTTTGCGGAAAACCTGCGGCAATTGCTCATGGCTCCACCTCTCCACGGTCGCAATGTGCTGGCCATTGACCCGGGTTTTCGCACCGGATGCAAGGTGGTCTGCCTCGATCAGCACGGACAGCTTCTGCACAATGAAACTATTT
Organism: Bacteroidales bacterium; assembly: GCA_049969475.1. Taxonomy (GTDB): domain Bacteria; phylum Bacteroidota; class Bacteroidia; order Bacteroidales; family TTA-H9; genus UBA2030. Next base: position 71,739 of record JBMFOU010000007.1, read on the forward strand.
GGCCTCATCCCCCAGAAAACAAGGTGAAAGAGAGCGTCCAAAAAATTAAATATCTGGTAAACGCTTATAAAATCGGTGCCATTGCTATTGGCAACGGTACGGCCAGCCGCGAAACCGAGACTTTTATCAGGCACATTCCCTTCGAGGGGGATATCATAGCTGTGGTAGTCAATGAATCAGGCGCATCGGTATATTCGGCCTCTGAGGTTGCCCGCGAGGAATTTCCCGACTACGATGTAACCGTGCGGGGGGCTGTGTCTATTGGCCGCCGGCTTATCGACCCCCTGGCCGAACTGGTAAAAATTGAGCCTAAATCCATTGGGGTAGGTCAGTATCAGCACGATGTAGACCAGACCCTTCTTCAGCAATCGCTGCACGATGTAGTAGAAAGCTGCGTAAACCAGGTAGGAGTGGACGTAAATACAGCCAGCAAGGAATTGCTCACTTATGTGTCAGGCATAGGTCCGGTGCTGGCCAAAAACATGGTGGAATACCGGAAAAAAGAGGGTCCTTTTCGAAACCGGCAAGAGCTACTCAAGGTTCCACGCCTGGGGCCAAGGGCTTTTGAGCAGGCTGCCGGCTTTTTACGCATTCCCGGAGCCGACAACCCCCTCGATTCCAGCGCTGTGCACCCCGAAAGCTATCATGTGGTGGAAGCCATGGCCCGCTCACTCGGTGTGGAAGTCCCCGAGCTGATGAAGGATGAAACCCTCAGGGCCCGAATAAAAATCGAAGACTTTATCACCGAAAAGATTGGATTACCCACCCTCACCGATATCATGAGCGAACTGGCCCGGCCCGGCCGCGACCCTAGAAATTCATTCGAGTTTTTCGAATTCGATAAAAACGTACACCAGATCGAAGATCTTAGTCCTGGCATGGTGCTTCCGGGTATCGTTACCAATATCACGAAGTTTGGCGTTTTTGTCGACATTGGCGTGCACAACGACGGCCTGGTACATATCAGCCAGCTGGCAGGCCGATATGTGAAAGACCCTTCCGAAGTAGTTAAAATTCATCAAAAGGTAAAAGTCAAAGTATTGGAGGTGGATATTCCCCGAAAACGCATCTCCCTCTCAATGCGTGATATAGACGCATGAAACTATAACGGGCTTTGTTTCAAAAAGCCGATTTGGTGTTGATTGGATTATAAAAACAAATAACTGATAATGAAAAAAATCACCCTTGTTCTTTTAGTAGTTGTCCTTTCTAGCCTATGGCCCCGCTTGCAAGCTCAAGTATTCCGAGGAATCCTCATCGGTGGTTTTAACCTGAGTCAGGTAGACGGGGACGAGATTTATGGATTTACTAAGCTGGGAGCCAATGTTGGAGCGGCGGCCATGTTGCCTTTCAATAAAAAATGGTCAGTAACCCTCGAAACGGTATTTTCCCAGAAAGGAAGCCGCCAGGCCCCAATCTATGTCGATACTCTGGCCAATGGCTCGGTAATTACGGGTCAGTACAGCCTTCGGCTCAATTATGTGGAAGTGCCCTTATTGGTTCATTTTACGGATAAAGAAGTGGTGAGTGCCGGTGCAGGCGTGAGTTACGGACGCCTGGTGGGGGTAACCGAAAAAGAACATGGCAAGCTGGTGGAGACAACCACCCTGCAAAACGGACCCTACCGCCGCGACAATTGGGAAATTATTGGCGACATCAGGCTACCATTACGAAAAAACGTAAAAATCAATCTCCGCTATTCCTATTCCATGCGCAAAATCCGCACCCGCGACTTCTACAATATTTACGGTGATTACATCAAAACCCGTGATCAGTACAACAATCTGATAACCGTCCGCCTGCTTTGGATGTTCAACGAAAAAGGTCCTACCCTGCTCGAGCAAAAAGCCGCCCATTGAGTGATACAACACAACGGGCAGAAGAAAGACATTGGCTATTCATCCTCGCCTTCAGTTACAATGGGGTCGTTCTCAAACAAAATCGAAAAGCTTTTGTTAAACATGGGTAAAACAAAGCTGCCCCATGCTTATCATCGATATTCCGGGTTTTAAAACCCTCGAAATTCATCACCTTATGCTCGATTTCAACGGCACGCTTGGCATCGATGGAATGCTTCAGCACGGCGTAGCTTCACGCCTCGAGCAACTGGCCCGTCACGTTGAAATTCATGTAGTAACGGCCAATTCCTATGGAAATGTGCGTGAACAACTCGATGGCATCAATTGCCATATCCTGATCATCGATCCGGTGCACCAGGATTTGCAGAAGGCAGAATATTTGAAAAACCTTGGGGCAGAGAAAACCATTGCCATAGGCAACGGGCGTAACGACCGACTCATGCTGCGTAAAGCGGCCATAGGTATCCTTACGTTACAAACCGAAGGTGCAGCTGTGGAGGCCCTTGTGATGGCCGATGTAGTGGTGAAAGACATTCACGATGCGCTCGACCTGCTCCTCCACCCCAAACGCCTGTTGGCTACCTTGAGATCATAAGTTTTATCCCTCATAATAATTTCTATTCCCTCTTACTTGAACCCTATCCACTGGTAAAGCCGATGGAAGAACCATGCCATGCTGGCCGAAATGAATAGCAACAAAGGCAAGGCCCACCAGCCGTAAAAGAGTATTCCCATGCGTTCCAAATATTTCAGTACACTAAAACCAAGATAATGTACCAGATAAAACTCGTAAGAATAGGGCCCTGATAAAACCAAAAACCTATAAATGCCTTTTAAAGGAGTTAATATTTTTGTCAGGTTGTATATAAAAACAACCACTCCCATAATGGCCATGAAAGCAAATAGATCATTAAGCAAGCGCCCAGCCTGACCTATTAAAAATGTCATCAAAGCCATACCCACTAATCCCGAAAGGCCTAGTGCCAGGGCCTTAGGACCGGAAAGTTGAAAAATCCGCTCATCCTTTCGTAAACCCAGCCAGACGCCTAGGGCAAACTCCCACAAATAAGCCGGGAAAAAACTATTCCATGTTCGATGCGAGGCATGGTGAAGTTTGATAATCAATAAATTGTAGGCTAAAGCCAACATGGCAAAAAACACGACCCAGATTTCACCTTTATCTCCTGACACTAAGCGGCGCAGCAATGGGAAAAGCAGATAAAGTTGTATAAGGGTGGACATGAACCACAGATGGAACCCAAAACTCACCATGTGGTGTTCGAAAAACATTTTGTAAAGAAAGATATGCGATAAATAATCTTTCCATCCCTGTCCAGGATAAATCGGTATAAGGAGATTTAAGAGAAACACAAAGGTTACAAAGAGGTAATAGGGCCCCAGCACTTTCACAAAACGTCGGCGATAAAATGGCAAAGCAGGTAAAGGTCGGGAGAGGCCCAAGCCATAACCACTCAAAAAGAAAAACAAATGGATACCCGTGCCTCCAAAAGTGATGGCCAACTGAAACCAACGTTCTGAATTCAAAGGCATAAGGTAATGATACAGCGCGATCCCCAATATGGCCAGTGCCCGGGCAAAGTCAATAAATTCAATGCGTTTAGGTAAATGAGTTTCCATCACACCCCAAAAATAATCCTTTTTAAAAAATACCTTATCCAAGCTTCGTGATTCCTAACCCCAATAGAGCCTTTTTAAAAGGATTTAAATCATAATACAAACGGGATAGGTATGCAAATATAAACACCCCCAATCAGAGGTAAGAGTTCACATTAAGGAGTTTCTCAACTTTTTCACATAATAATGGCTAAAGAATACGCATCAACCTGCAGGGCTTCATACTCTTGATGGATGGGAGGTGATAGCGCGACCCAAAATTCATTTTTACCCCTGTCCCCAAAAGCTTCTACCAAAAGACCACCAAATTACCTAAATAGCCCATATTTTTCCTGTCGTCCCCCAAGCGGTAAATCACCATCAATGCCCCGCCAGTGAGGAACACAGTGCCGGCCAGCATACTCCATAGTTTGATATTCATAATTTGTCCCCAAAGGTTCTGCATGAGATACCGAATCGAACTCAGGCTGAAATCGTTGAAAAGCAAGCCAAAAACCCTCAAAAATCCATCCGTAAAACTGAAATCGCGCGTAAAAATCCATAAAGCAAAGAACCCGATGGTGATGACAAGGGCTAGCAGTGCCCTGAATCCCATATTAAAAGGAGCTTCTGACGTCATATTCATACCAGGCTGAACAGATGGAATCCGTTGCAGCACCTGCTCAGTAAAACCCTCTGCTGGCTCTTCCATGGGCACAGCCGCAAAAATTTGGCGGAGGAGTTGGTCGGGATGAGAATGGGTAGTGTTCATATTATGTATGTCTTTAGTGGCTTCAATAATTATCTAATGCGTATTTCAGAAGCCCGCAGATGGGTCTGAATACTGGCATAAATACGTTTACGGATGCGGTGCAGTTTCACTTTGACGTTAGACAATGAAAGCAGAGTTATCTGGCTAATTTCCTCAATGCTAAGTTGCTGATGATAAAACAGTTCCATCAGGGCTGCATCGTCAGGAGGCAGGGTTTTCATCACCCTTTTTACTAGTTGTATTTGTTCGTCGGTGGTAAGTTGCTGCAAACCCGTACTTAATTCATCTTCGCTATAGTTATCCACCAGCTTTTCGTCCATAGGCACCGTGTCGAGACGTTTTTTTCGGCGAAAGGAAATAGCGGTATTGTAAACGATGCGAAAAAGCCAGGTAGAAAAACGAGCTTCCCCTTTAAAAGAAGGAAGTGCATTCCAGGCTTTGACAAAGGCGTCCATGGCTATCTCCTCGGCATCCTCGCGGTTACCGGCAATGGGCAAAGCCACACTAAAGGCCTGATTTTTATAGCGCTCAACCAGGATAGCAAAGGCAGCCTGATCGCCTTCTCGTGCCCGCTGAATGATATGTCCTTCGCCGTTTTCCATCATTTGTTGGGTTGGACGCTTAAAGGTATTCCGGGTTACATTTACCTCACGAAATTACTCCCTCCACGGTCCATAAACTGAGAATCGTAAAAATTTAATATGGTTTGTAACCTGTTTCGGTTTGCGGCGTCGATATTATAAAAAGAACACTTATGAACGGATCGGAGATTTTAATTCCTCTGGGGTTTTTCACCATGGTAGTGGCCATCGTTTACCTCGCTCTGCGGCAAAAAGAAAGAATGACCTTGATACAACGAGGTCTTAACCCCGACGAAGGTTCACGGGGTTGCGAAAGTGCTCTTCAGCTAAAAGCCGGGCTATTACTTATTGGGCTGGCTCTTGGTATTTTTAGTGGCGACCTATTGGCTACCTACAGCCGCCTCGAGCCCTGGGCCTCCCACCTCTCGATGATCTTTATTTTTACAGGCATAGCAATGGTACTAGGCTACTTTGGGGTGAAAAAAAATCCTCCCTCCAAACCCTAATTCCTGGGAAACTTTTGCCCCACGGGTTTGTTTAACTTTGAAAAAACAAAGATGAACAAACCAGAACAGCCTATCAACCTTTTTTGGTTTCGCCGCGACCTTAGGCTCGAAGACAATCATGGTTTGTACAGAGCACTCACGGCGGGATTGCCGGTTCTACCCATCTTTATCTTCGATACCCAAATTCTCGACAAGCTCGAAGATTCCAGCGATGCGCGTGTCACTTTTATCCACAGACAAATCAGCCATTTACACAAGCAACTGGCCCAGGCCGGAAGTAGCTTATGGGTGGATATAGGTAAACCTATTGAAGTTTTTCAAAAGCTGTTAAATCATTTTCACGTCCATGCGGTTTACACCAATCATGATTACGAACCCTATGCCACTGCTCGCGATCAGGAGGTTGAGCAATGGCTCAAAGCCCATGGCGTTTCATTCCATACTTTCAAAGACCAGGTTATTTTTGAAAAAAACGAGGTGCTAAAACCCGACGGAACCCCTTACACGGTTTTCACTCCTTACAGCAAAGCATGGAAATCGATGCTCACTCCTCCTGAAAGTTACCCCTCAGAAAAACATCTTCACGCTTTACTCTCAACAGAACCCTTTCACTTACCTGGGCTTGAAGAAGTAGGCTTTAAGGAATCGGATCAAACCCTTCCCTCTTCCGATATCTCGGAAGAAATCATCCGCACTTACGACAAAACCAGAGATTTTCCAGCGATGAAGGGGACCACCCGACTCGGCATGCATCTTAGATTTGGTACCGTAAGCATCAGACATCTGGTAAGAATTGCCCTACACCTGAACCCAGTATATCTCAATGAGCTGATTTGGCGTGAGTTTTATATGATGATACTCTGGCACTTCCCTTACGTGACAGAAGGAGCTTTTAAACCCGAGTACAACACAATACCCTGGCTGAATCGGGAAGAAGACTTTGAAGCCTGGAAAGCCGGCCGCACCGGATATCCTATGGTAGATGCCGGGATGCGCGAGTTGGCTCAGACCGGCTATATGCACAACCGTTTACGTATGATCACGGCCTCTTTTCTCACCAAGCACCTTTTGGTCGATTGGCGGTGGGGCGAAGCCTGGTTTGCCCAAAAGCTGCTCGATTTCGAATTAGCATCCAACAACGGGGGCTGGCAATGGGCCGCAGGCACCGGAGTAGATGCTGCCCCATATTTCCGCATTTTCAACCCCAGCCTGCAAGCTCAGCGATTCGACCCCAAAGGAGAATACATCCGGCGTTGGATACCCGAACTGGATACGGGCTCTTATCCTTACCCCATCATAGAGCATACCTTTGCCCGCGACCGTGCCCTCAAAGCTTATAAAAAAGCATTGCAATAATTTTGTCTAAGCCTGTGTCCTATAAATTAAACAAAACTAAAAGGTGAGCTGTTGAAAATACAAAAACCAGTTATGAACCACCCCTTATTAAATAAACCTGCACCAGATTTTTCAGCAACCGCTCATGATGGATGGGTCTTTTCCCCCTCGCTTTATAAAGGGAAAAAGAACATTATTCTCTTCTTCTATCCCAAAGATGAATCGCCAGGATGTACGGCAGAAGCCTGCTCATTCAGAGACACACTGCCCTTTTTCGAGGCCTCGGAGGCGGTGGTGGTAGGCATTAGTCCCGATTCTCCCAAATCTCACGCTGCATTTGCCGCCCGTCATTCACTCAATTATCCCCTAATTTCTGACGAGAGCGGCCACATCAGTAGTTTGTATCAGGTTCCCAGGGACCTTCTGGGCTTGCTTCCGGGCAGGGCAACCTATATCATCGACAAAGAGGGAATCATCAGGGGAGTTTTCCGCTCGGCCCTGCAGTTCAAACGCCATGTGGAAGAGGCCTGTCGCATAATCAGTCAACTTACTAAATGAAAACCATGCTCAAAAGAATCGCATTTGTTTTCAGTTTATTATTGCCCTTGTGGCTTCATGCTCAAACCGGAGTAATTAAAGGAAGGGTCTTCGACCAACGCACCAATGCACCTCTCCCTTTCACCAACATCATCATCTACGGAACAAATATTGGTAGTACCAGCGATCTAGATGGTAATTTCAGCTTTTTCGGTGTTGAACCGGGTTTTAAACGACTGGTAGCCACCCAGGTGGGCTATGAAATGTTTACTACCGAGGATTTTTTGGTAACCAACGCCCGAACCACTTATGTGGAAATAGCCATGAAACCGGTTAAGATTTTGCTTAATACTGTAGAAATCAAAGCCTCACCTTTTCAGCGGAAGGAAGAGAGTCCGCTAAGTATGCGCAGTCTCGATATTTCAGAAATCGAGAAAAACCCGGGAGGGAATCGCGATATTTCACGGGTTATTCAATCCTTACCCGGGGTAGCCAGCTCAGTAGCCTTCCGCAACGACCTGATTATCAGGGGTGGTGGTCCTTCAGAAAACCGGTTCTACCTCGATGGAATAGAAATTCCCAACCTCAACCATTTTAGTACTCAAGGAGCTTCTGGTGGACCCATTGGTATAATAAACGTTGATTTTCTCCGGGGTGCCGATTTATACTCCGGAGCCTTTCCCGCATCCAGGGGCAATGCCCTGAGTGCTGTGCTCGAAATGCAGCAAATTGAGCCCAACAAGGATAAAACCAACTATAGGGCTACCGTGGGTGCCTCCGACCTGGGTCTGTCGCTCAATGGACCTATTTCAGAAAACACCGGATGGCTCTTCTCCGTGCGACGTTCCTACCTTCAGTTTCTATTCGGAGCCATTGGTCTTCCCTTTTTACCGGTTTATAACGACTATCAACTCAAGGTAAAATCCCGCATCGATAAGCAAAATGAATTAAGCATCATAAGCATTGGCGCGCTGGATCAATCGAGGCTCAACACATCTATTAAAAACCCAGATGAGCGGCAAAGTTACCTTCTGGGCTATCTGCCCGAAAACGACCAATGGAATTATGCCATCGGAGCAGTATGGAAGCATTTCCGCAAGGACGGGTTCGACACCTGGGTACTCAGCCGTAACATGCTACGAAACAAAGCCTTTAAATATTTCAACAACGACGAAAACCAACCGAAACTCCAGGATTATTCGTCGGATGAAAGTGAAAACAAATTTCGCTTCGAGCGCTACTCGCTGTTGGGCGACCTTAAGCTGATTTGGGGGCTCGGTACAGAATATGCCCGTTATACCAACAGTACATTCCGGCTTTCGTTTAGTGGCGGCTTGCCTGATACTATCAATTATAACTCAAAACTTTTCCTGTGGAAAGGTCATGCATTTGTGCAGGCCAGCAAACCTTTTTTTGAAGATCGATTATTGCTCTCATTGGGAGTAAGGACCGACTTCTCTGATTATTCGGCTGAGATGTCGAATCCGTTGAAGCAAATCTCCCCGCGCTTTTCGGCCTCATATACCATAGCGCCAGGCTGGCTGCTCAATTTCAACCTGGGACGCTTCTATCAACTGCCTGCCTATACCACCCTCGGTTATCGCAATAAGGAAGGGGCTCTCGAAAATAAAGAAAACAAGATTACCTACATCTGGGCCAATCACTGGGTGGGAGGCGTAGAGTACCAGCCTAATGAACAATCACAGATTACGCTGGAAGGCTTTTTTAAAACATACGGGAATTATCCTCTGTCGTTGCTCGACAGTATAGCATTAGCCAGCAAAGGAGCCGATTATGGAGTGGTGGGCGACGAACCTGTGGTATCAACGGCTAAGGGCAAAGCTTATGGGTTGGAACTCCTGGTAAGAACCCGGGCCCTGGCTAGATTTAACCTTATCGCATCGTACACTTTTGTGCGCAGCGAATTCACCCGAAACAATAATCAATATATCCCCTCTTCGTGGGATAATCGTCATCTGATAAATTTGGTAGCAACCCGCAAATTGGGGAAAAAATGGGAGGTGGGTGCAAAATGGCGTTTTCTGGGAGGAGCCCCTTACACCCCCTACGATTTGCTGACCTCATCTCTGCGGTCGGCTTGGGATGTCAAAAATCAGGGTTACCTCGATTACAGTCAGTTCAATGCCAAGCGACTCAAGGCCTATCACCAACTGGATGTTCGCATCGATCGCTCCTGGTTTTTCAACCGCTGGACGCTCATAGCCTATATTGACATTCAAAATCTTTACAATTTTAAGGCTGATTTGCCCGACTATCTCACCAATCGCGACCCAGAGGGTAATCTTCTCATCGACCCCAACGACCCCAGCCGCTACCTCTTGCGGAGCATTAAAAGTGAAAGCGGACAAGCTTTGCCTACGGTAGGAATTATTGTAGAACTCTAAAAATGAAGAAGATGAAGAATACATCCTACATACTTGTATTCATTTGGGCTCTCTTAATGGTTAATCCCCTTAATCTCCCGGCTCAAAAAAAGAAAAACCGAGGGATAAAGAAAGACACTACGATAGTCTCCAATTCCATGGGACAAGGATTAGAACTGGAAATAACAGCCATTCCGGGTCGAGGACATAATCATCCTACTTTTGTTGTCTGGTTAGAGAAAGAAGACGGTACCTACATCGAAACTTTGTTTGCTACTCAATATATTGGCAAAGGAGTTTTCCGGTTTGGTACTGCCGAAAAGGGACGATGGGAAGCGGCACCCGTTCAACGAAAAGCAGCCGTTCCCTATTGGGGGCATAAACGGGGCATAAAAAACGAACAGGGTAACTATCTTCCCTCGGCCACTTCGCCCCTGCCCGATGCTATCACCGGCCCAACCCCACCCGCTGGATTTACCATAAAGACCCGCTCTTCAGAGCCCCTCGTAGGAAAAATTAAAATATTAATGGAGGTCAATCAGACGTGGGATTGGAATCCCTACTGGAACAATGCCCTCTATCCTGATGACGCAGATTATCACAGCTCAGCGCAGCCTGCCGTGGTTTATGCGGCAGAGTTCGATGCTTCCAATCCTCCGGTAAGCCCTATTCGAATGAAACCCATAGGACATAGCCACTACAGTGGAGCTACCGGTGAACTTTTCTCCGATCTCCAAACCCTTACTACCGCACTCCAAATTTTTAATGAAATTACTGTGAAAGTCTCTCCATCCGCCCATTAATCAATCAAAAGAAGAACCAGGCTCAAATTTTATATCCTTCACATTAAGTTGCAGGGATACCTTTCCGTTCCATTCGTTTTCTTCGATGTGGTAACAAATACTGAAAGGTGTCCCTTTTTGTATTTCAGGAAAGTATTGGCCGAGCTGGAAGGCAATTCCAGAAATGGGATATCCTGAAATATGCGGGTGAACCACCGAGAGCTTGATGTGATTTTTCCCTACCAGTCGGCTATAGCCCGTATCCATCACCTTTTCGGTAGCAAAAACGGGCGACATATTGCCTGGCCCAAAAGGTGCAAATTGTTTCAGGATATCATAAAATTTAGGCGTGATATCACTTAAGGTAAGGTAATAATCGATTTCAATTTCCGGGACAGGGTGAACACCCTTAAACTTTTCGCGGGCGTATTCTTCGAAACGTTGGCGGAATCGTGGAAGATTTTCAGGTTTCAAACTAAGACCAGCAGCATACGTGTGGCCGCCGAAGTGTTCGAGTAGGTCACTACAAGCATCGATGGCATCGTAAATGTCAAAATCTTTGATACTGCGGGCCGAACCTGTGATGAGACCATTCGACTTGCATAACACGATAGTGGGTCGGTAATAGATTTCGGTGAGCCGTGAAGCCACAATACCAATAACTCCCTTGTGCCAGTCGGCATAATAAATAAGATTGGTAAATGCGTCCTTCGACGTTGGGTCTTCCTGCAACATGGTCAATGCCTGCTGAGTAATATTGCTGTCGAGGTTACGGCGTTCAGTATTGCAGGCATTAATCTGCTCAGCCAAATGACGGGCTTCCTCTATGGAGGACGAGATCAGCAGTTCAACACTGTTGTTTCCGCTTTCTATACGTCCGGCTGCATTAATGCGGGGTCCGAGGGTGAAAACCAGGTCACTGATAGTGAGTTCTTTCGAAAACACGCGTTCTGGGTTTTCAGGTTTCTCGAGACGTTTGATTCCGCTAATTTCCAGCAAGGCTTCAAAGCCCGGCCGGGGTTGCGAATTGAGCAGTTTTAGGCCGTAATAAGCCAGAATGCGATTTTCGCCAGTTATATTAACGATATCGGCCGCTATGCTTACCACCACCAGGTCGAGGTACTTGAGTAGGTTTACAAAAGGCCATCCTTTACGGATGCTGTATGCCTGAATGATTTTGAAACCCACCCCACAACCTGAGAGTTCTTCATAAGGGTAATTGCAGTCGGGTCGTTTGGGATCAAGCACGGCTACCGCCGGTGGAAGTTCGTCACCCGGTCGGTGGTGGTCGGCAATAATGAAATCGATGTTTTTCGTGGTGGCATATTTTACCTTCTCCACGGCCTTGATTCCACAGTCGAGGGCAATAATCAATGAATACCCATTGTCGGCTGCAAAGTCGATGGCTTTGTATGAAATTCCGTATCCTTCCGAATAGCGGTCGGGGATATAAAAGCCCAGGTTAGAATAGAACTCACGAAGGAAAGTATAGATGAGCGCAACAGCCGTGGTTCCGTCCACATCGTAGTCTCCGTACACCAGGATTTTCTCACCCCGGTTTACCGCCAACTCGATTCGATCCACCGCCTTGTCCATGTCTTTGAGCAGGAAAGGATCGTGCAAATCGTCGAGGGAGGGACGAAAAAAGGCCCGGGCTTCCTCAAAAGTCTTAATGCCCCGCTGGACCAAAAGCGTAACCAGCGCTTCGTTGATGTTCAATTCACCACGAAGCCGCTTCACAATTTCACTATCAACGGCTGGTTTCTTAACCCACGCTTTGTCCATAAGCAGTTTTGGGGGGTCAAAATTACATTATATCTACCAATCCATTACCATACAAAGATTAAAAGTTTGGCAGTCCTCTGCTTATCAGGCCATTGTAAATTTCTTAAGACCAGTTAAAACCTGCAACCTGCTGAAATACCAGCAAAATCGGCCTGACCTGCATTAGCCTTGATGTACATTCCAATCCATGCGTTGGTGGAAACACCGTTCGGATCGTTCAGATAAAAATTCAGGGCCAGGCGGTTGGTATTCCATAACTTCAGGTGTTCAACCACATGAATAATTTCGCGGCTATACTTGTTTCTGAAGGGATTGGTCAGATAAATGCCTACCCGGGTATCAATGCCTACGTGCCCAGCTAAAAATTCATGGCCCCCAAAAACAATTAATGTGCTGGCATTCCAGCGGACATGACTTGCAAATAACTCTTCGGCTTTTATAAAATCATAAAATGAAGTGTAGTAATTCCAGGTGAACCCCAGACTCCAGTTATGAATAATACCATGGATTCGGCTCATAAACAACGAGGCACCATACACCGGGTATTTTCGACCATCGGTGGGCTCGGTAGTCTCCCCAAATTCATGCATACCCAAGGCCACCTCTGCATTGAATTTCCATCTCTCAGGCTTAACGAATTTCAGGGTATCAGGCGAATGAGGAGACCATTGAGGCACATATCTGATTCCGGCAGAGAGAGAGGGAAAGTTGGTCCCCACATTGGGAAGGGAAGTATGGCCGTTTGAAAAATGAGAGAAGCCCAGCCCCAAAACACCTTCCAGGTTGCGATACAGTATGTGCCCATATTGAAGCTCTAAAGTAGTGATGTTGGAAAGATGAGAACCTGCCAAGAGGTTATCGGGATTTTCAATTTTATCATAGGGTTTTGAAAACCAGGCAAAACCAATAGCAGGTCTGAAATAGAAAATACCCTTTCGTGGAAGGGTTGAAAGCGGTATCCGTAAAAAAGCCTGCAGGCCGTTTACTTGCCCAAGCACCTTTTCGTTTCCCAGCCAGTAATGCCCCAGAAGCATGCCCACATCAGGATAACGAAATCTGGGCTGCCAGGGCTTACGCCCGTCTGCTTTCAAAGATAACTCCAGATGGGCTCCCAGGCAGGCATCGCGGGAGGGAAAAACCGGATAATTTTTTATAATGCTTCCCATTGTAAAAGAAAGGCCGGTACTTAAGGGCAAAGGCTCCTGACCTTTCAAAAGAAAGGAGGTTAACAGCCACAAAACACACAAAAACGCAGGCTTCATTTTTCTGAAATTCTTTCGCTTCCGTCCCAAAAAGGAGAATCACCGGCAATGATACGTTCTCTGCAACGGGAAACATATAGGCATACGGCCAGGTCATCGGGGTGGAGGTTGAGTATTTTCTCAAACAAGGCCAACGCTATTTCGAACTGTTTTCGACGGTAAAGATTTACACCCTTCTCAAATTCAGGTCTGTAACTTAGCTTAAGCGAGCGAAAAGGCTCTGGCTCGGCTGCCAGCAGTTCGTATATTTCTACTGCCTTCGATTTACCTTTTACCATCACGCGGTCGAGATGGCGAGGCAGGTATTCCTCAGGATGACTGAGCTTTGCATACGTGGCCTCGCTAATGATCAGGCGGGCACCATACACTTTGTTCAGACCTTCGAGTCGGGAAGCCAGGTTGACGGCATCTGATATTACCGTGCCTTCCATTTTGCCATATCCTCCCACAATACCCAGCATCAGCATACCCGTGTGAATTCCTATCCCCATCCGCACGGGGGGTTTGCCTTCTGCTTCCCTCACTTGATTATATTCCTCGAGTGTGAGAGACATTTCCACAGCCGCATCCAACGCATTCTCAACATCCCCGTCAAACAAGGCCATGATGGCATCGCCCATGTACTTATCAATAAAACCCTGATGTGACCGGATAATTGGCTCCATCAAGCCCAGATAGTTGTTGACAAAATCAAAATTCTCCTGCAGGGTCATGTGTTCCGAAAGGGTAGTAAAATCGCGGATATCGGTAAACATCACCGACATTTCACGGGCCACCTGGTCTCCCAGGCTCACGTCAGTTATATCCTTTCGGCCCAGCAAATCGAGAAATTGCCGCGGAACAAAACGATAATAGGCCTCATTAAGTCGTTGGACATTGCTGATAAATGTGTTGATTTTAAGTGACATATCATTATAACCCTCGGTCAATGCACCGATCTCGTCGTTAGTTTTCACCAGTGCGTAATGTGCCTGGGCATCCCGGCCGGTCTGCTCCATTTTCTGCAACAGCTCATTCACTGGACGCGTGATGTCTTCAGTGGTCCATTTCACAAAAAAGAAGATGTAGATTAAGGCAACTACGATGCCACTGTAAATGCCAACAAACATAAACCAGGAATTTACCGCATTGATGTAAAACATAGAGGCCAGAAGCGTATCTTCCGGTGATATATTGTGAACAATGAGCTTGCTGCCTAAAAGCAGAATTTTCTGTTCTTCCGAAAGCGCATGAAGGTCCAAAGGTAGTTCCTTAAAATAGGTTATCGACTGAAAAAGATAAATAAGGACAATCACCAATGGCAGTAAGGTGGTCATTCCCCCTGCCATCCACAGTCGAAAGCCTAAAGTTCCCCGGCGACTTTTAAATATTCTACGTCTCAGCTCTTCGGCAGAAAAGAAATGCTCGAGATAGCGCAAGTGCACCCGGTGCTTCTGCCAGAAATAGATAAAAGTGGAAATAAGAACTGATGCTACTGCTGAAATATAGAAAAACCGGCTATAAAAAATTTTTTCAAAAGCTGTATAGGCCGTGCTTCGATCGAGATCAAATATAAGCCAGGCATGCACCAGCATGAGAAGAAAGAAAACAATACCTGCATTGATGATAGGGGTCAGGAGAAGGTATTTTCGACAAAACCGTGCCAGGGAAGGAGGTAGCGGACGCCGTTTCAATCTGAGTTTTAAATACCGCTTAAATGGGTAATTAAAAAGAAAACCCAACAACAAGGCCAGCATCAGGGCTTTGGTTTGCAGGCTGAAAGGGTCGGTCTTAAGAGAGGTCTGTTGCTTAGCAGTAATGGTATTCGATCCGGATGCGTCGGCAATCTTTGGCCCCATTTTAGTAGAAACACTGTCCCTTGTTTCAAAAAATCTTTCTACTTCTTCAAACTTCTCGAGATTTTGTATGTACTGCGTAAGAAGAAAAGGAAGCAGAAGAAGAAAATAAATGAGGCCTGAAATGAGGTAAATTCTGAAAAAAATATATCGTGGACTGCGATGCGTACTTTTTTTCATGGCGGGCCGTTTACCCGGCTAAGGTAATTCAAAAGCGGAAAACCGGTAAATTCCTCCTACGATTATCACATAGAAGCAGAAATCTGGTAATCAGCGACATTCTTATAACTTATCGGGCCAGAATTTGCACGGGATGCTTCGCAAACACCAGGGTGTGAAGACAAAGAGTTTTCAAAGCCATAGAAAACCTCATCATTCAGCCCAATCAACTACAGAAAGGCAAACTGGATGAAAAAATTTAAAGGCCGTCTCCAATGTAAGAGGCGGCCTTAATCAGATTCCTTTATTCGTTCTTGCTCTGTTTGAATTTTTAAGAAAATAAAAACCAAAGACGATGTCAAGAAAACAAACTTTTCTTTGGAGAGGTCTCGAGCGGATTCGAACCGCTGTACGAGGTTTTGCAGACCTGTGCCTAGCCACTCGGCCACGAGACCTTTTAGGCCTGCAAAGATATAACCATTTACCATGAAAAACAAAACTATTTCCTGATGAATATTAATCTATTGTTTATCAAAATCTTTGCACACAACCCCCATCTGTTTTATCTTTGCGCCTTCGGAATACGGGAGCCGGGCTGCAGTCCCGGTTCCTTTTGTTTGAACCTAATTACAAACGTCGTATGAGCGAAAACCTCGAAAAACCTGCCGAAGAGATAAAAGGCAAAGAATCAGCAACTTCACTCAACTTTCTGGAAGAAATTATAGAAGAAGACCTCCGCCAGGGTAAAAACGGAGGGAGGGTTCACACCCGCTTTCCACCCGAACCCAACGGCTACTTGCATATCGGCCATGCCAAATCTATTTGTCTCAATTTTGGCCTGGCACAGAAATACGGAGGGCTGACCAACCTGCGCTTCGACGATACAAACCCCACAAAGGAAGATGTTGAATATGTGGAGTCTATCAAAGAAGACATCCGTTGGTTAGGTTTTTCATGGGACGACCGGGAGTATTATGCCTCCGACTATTTCGATCAGCTCTATGAATGGGCAGAAAAGCTCATTAAGGAAGGCAAGGCCTATGTGGATGACCAAAGTGCCGAAGAGATCAGCCGGCAACGGGGTACCATCACCACACCAGGAGTAGAAAGTCCTTATCGTAACCGTTCGGTAGAAGAGAATCTGGATTTATTCCGTCGTATGCGGGCGGGTGAATTTCCGGAAGGAAGCAAGGTGTTGAGAGCAAAAATAGATATGGCGCATCCTAACATGCTTATGCGCGACCCCATCATGTATCGCATCCTTCACACCCACCACCACCGCACGGGCGATAAATGGTGCATATACCCGATGTACGATTACGCCCACGGACAAAGCGATTACCTGGAAGGTATCACCCATAGCATCTGTACGCTTGAATTTGAGGTGCACCGCCCACTCTATGACTGGTTCCTCGATCAACTGGTGGACACAGAATACCGGCCCCGACAGATTGAGTTTGCGCGCCTCAACCTGAGCTACACCGTAATGAGTAAGCGTAAGCTGCTCCAATTAGTAAAAGAAGGCTATGTAAATGGCTGGGACGATCCACGCATGCCTACTATATGTGGCTTGCGCCGCAGAGGATATACCCCTGAGTCGATACGTAATTTTGCGGATCGCATTGGCGTGGCCCGCAGAGACAATGTCATCGACGTTTCGCTGCTGGAGTTCAGTGTAAGGGAAGATCTCAACAAACGAGCCACCCGCCGTTTAGCGGTGCTTGATCCCATAAAACTGATCATCGAAAACTATCCGGAAAGCCATTCAGAGGAGCTACCTGCCATCAACAATCCGGAAGACCCTGAGGCCGGCACCCGCCTGGTTCCGTTCTCGCGCGAACTCTGGATAGAACGCGATGATTTCATGGCCGAGCCCGTCAAAGGATTTCACCGGCTTTTTCCTGGCAATGAAGTTAGACTAAAATACGCCTACATCATCCGTTGCGAGCGATACGAGCGTGATCCCCAAACCGGGGAGATTTCGATCGTTTATTGCACCTACGACCCGGATAGCAAAACAGGGGGTGCTACGGCAAACCGCAAGGTAAAAGGTACCATTCATTGGGTATCTGCTGCCCATGCACGTAAAGCCGAAGTAAGACTCTACGACCGCCTTTTCAATGTGCCCGACCCCGACGACGTACCCGAGGGAGGTAGCTTTATCGACCATATCAACCCCAATTCGCTGAAGATAGTTGAGGCCTTTATAGAACCCGCCCTGGCTGATGCCAAACAGGGAGAACACTTCCAGTTTGAACGTCTAGGATACTTCTTCCCCGACTACGAGGGTACGCCAGAAAAGCCGATTTTCAATCGTACGGTTACCCTGAAGGATACCTGGGCCAAAATTGCCTCAAAATAAAAGTCTTAAGCGCTCGACAGACGCTGCAAGTTTTCCTCCTGCCCTTATAAGATATTGATTCTCAATCACAGAAGACCAATTCTGAAAAGGGGCAGGTTTTTTATTAGGGAATCCAGCGGACCCAAGTCCCCATCGAGATTAACCTTTTATTCGAATTTCAATAAACTTCCTTGATTGGCAAGGGCATCCAGATGCTGTCGGAAGGGAGGGTGTCAGCCTGGGGAATAAAACGAAAGGCTTCGCCGGTAATCTTAACATGGTTGGGATCGAGCTGGGGAAGCATGTCCTCGGTAATGAAACCCTTAGCCAACATTTTATTTCCCATCAGTTGAAAGTAATTCTGCAGGAAAGGACGGGGCCTGCCTTCACTGTTTAGGTAATACATAAAGTTTTTAGGAGAAGGGATGATTCCGGCAAGGAAAACGCTTTCGGCCAGTGTAAGAGCCGCCGGGCGTTTGTTGAAATAAAAGCGGCTCGCTTCCTTGATGCCATAAACCAGTGGCCCCCACTCAATAATATTCAGATACACCTCAAACATCCTGTCTTTGGAGGTCAGGCGCTGATTTTCGATGAGCCAAACAATAAGGGCTTCCTCCAGCTTACGCGTAATGGTTTTGTGCCGGTTGAGGAAAACATTTTTCACCAGCTGCATGCTAATGGTGCTTCCCCCTCTTACAAAGCGGCCCGCTTTGATGTTGGCAATCATGGCCTCACGAAAAGCATCGGGCAAAAAGCCGTTGTGCTGATAAAAGCCCCCGTCTTCGGAAGTCATCACGGCATAGCGCAGGTGAAGAGGAATTTGGTCGAGAGGGACAAAGCCGGGATTTTCAGAACCAACCACAAAAGATCGCACGGGTATTCCTTTTTCGTAGGCTGTATAGAGAAAGGACCCATTCATCAGACTGAGAGGGGTACGACCGAACGATTGAATAAAAAACCCCCGCCTATCAAGGCGGCTCTCAAACCACAGGCTGTCGGGATTTCGGGTATCCAAACGAAAATCCATGGTATAGGCTAACTCCCCTTTCACCTTCATCCCCTGCAGATTGTAAAACAATCCCTTTGGTAAAGCGTCAAACAGGCGTTGGGCAGGAAACCAACCCGTTTGAATCTTCAACTGTACGACCGGATGAGGGTTTAAACACAGCCGGGCCGAAAAAGGAATTCTAAGACCGTTCACCTCAGCATAAGCTCCTGTATCAATTTCTATACAGTTTTTTTGAATGATGAATCCAACCCTACCCCTGGTCTCCGACAAGCTGACTATTTCATCGCTGAGCGCCGGGTTAGCTACCCTCAGATGAACCCCTTCGCCGGCTAGTTCTGCCCGATAGATGGATGCATTTTCTGGATAAACCCTAAACCAAAGCCGAAGCGTATCGATAGCCATACGTGTATCGGCAGCCCGTGGGAGAAAAGGTAACCATTCCCCGGTGGCTTTATCAGGATACATCGTTACCTCCCCTTGATGCTTTTTTCGATTCAGGTATCCGTTTACCCTCAAGGAAAAGTCTGTACTGTCGTCACTGACAACCAGCCTGTTGCTAAAAGGCTGATCACTAAAGTGCAGGGAGTCGGCGACAATTTTAAGGGGAATTCCCTGATACGAAACCATCCATTGAAAATGGAGGAGATGCGTGGAAGCTGGCAGGAAATCAAAAAACAGACGGGAAAAAAATTGCGCACGTCGGGCAATATCGGGTGGCTCCCTTCGCTGGGTATCTACTCTTGGAACAGAGGAGCGGAAAAGAAAGTCCCAATTACTTCTGCCATCCTGATACGACCCATTGATAGTAAGTTTCTCAACTTCAATCGAATTGGGACGAAAGGACAGCTTAACCAGGTTCCAGAAACCTAAATTTACTTTTAGCTCCTCTCCTCCTATCAAAGTATCCCCTTGATGATTTATTAACAATATCTTTCTAACATGCATGCTTGCGAGACCTGAGAAGCTTAGCCCATCGACCTTTAAGCTGCATTGATAGCGCTCGTTGAAGCGTGAAATTTTCCGATCGGCGTACCAACGCAGCAGGGGGGTTCGAAGCAGGCCGACAATTAGAAGGACTACCAGTACAAGCAGTAGGAAGAGATGAAGCCGGAGTCTACCCCAAAGGAGCAAGTTTTTGTATTTCATTTATCTGAAAATGAGGGTGCAAAATTAGAATTTACGCTTCATGCGTAGCTGTAAGATTTGACAAACAAGACTGTCCAAATTTAGGACAACAAAGGATTCTTAATTTCAACACCCAAAGAGAGATATTCTTGAAGTGTACTAAAAACAAACACGCCCAAATACATCAAAGACGTGAATGTGCTTAAATTTGGTACACCTCAACAAATAGTTCTTGTGTATGGCAAAATAACTATTTGTTTATCAGCATTATAAAACTATTGGCATATCTATTGTTAGCGCGCTAACAAATCAAAAACAAATTTAAAATGTCAAGATTCACCTTACCCCGCGACATCTATTTTGGAAAAAATAGCCTCGAAGAACTTAAAAACCTGAAAGGGAAAAGAGCATTTATAGTGACAGGTGGTAGTTCCATGCGCAAAAGCGGATTTCTCGATAAAACGGAAGCCTACCTGAAAGAGGCAGGAATGGAAACCCACATTTTTGAGGGGGTAGAACCCGATCCTTCGGTAGAAACCGTATTGAGAGGAGCTCAAGCCATGCTAAGTTTCCAGCCCGACTGGATTATTGGCATTGGAGGAGGTTCGCCCATCGATGCAGCCAAGGCCATGTGGGTTTTCTATGAACACCCTGAGGCCCAATTTGAGGACATTGCCAAACCTTTTAATATCCCTCCGTTACGAAACAAAGCACGTTTTGCAGCTATTCCCTCTACCAGTGGAACTGCCACTGAAGTAACCGCCTTTTCAGTCATCACGGATTATAGCACACAGATAAAATATCCCCTGGCTGATTTCGAAATTACACCCGACGTAGCAATTGTTGACCCTGAACTGGCCTACACCATGCCTCCACAGCTTACCGCGCATACAGGCATGGATGCCCTGGCACATGCCACGGAAGCATTTGTGGCCTCCAACCGCAGTTATTTTTCTGATCCCCTGGCCCTTCAGGCTATTCAGATGATCAGAGACAACCTGGTAAAGTCATACCATGGCGACCAGGAAGCCCGCGACCAGATGCACATTGCCCAATGCCTGGCCGGAATGGCATTTTCCAATGCATTACTCGGTATTGTCCATAGCATGGCACATAAATCAGGTGCGGTGTTTCATATTCCTCATGGTTGCCTCAATGCCATTTACATGCCTTTTGTAATTGATTATAACCGAAAGGTTTGCTCCGACCGCTATGCCATGATTGCCCGGCACCTGAACCTCGAAGGACAAACCACAGAGGAGCTCACCGATGCATACCGCAATTTCTGCATAAGTCTGAGCGTACAGCTTCACATTCCCTTAACCCTCAAAGACTATGGGGTGAAAGAATCTGATTTCCTTGCCAACGTAGATCGTATGGCTGCCAATGCTGTGGAAGACGCCTGCACGGCATGCAATCCCCGAGCCACATCTGCCGCAGACTTTAGGCGACTATTCACCGCAGCCTACTATGGAGAAAAAGTAAATTTCTAATTGCTTCACAAACAGTTGGATTTCTTTTCAATAGAATAGGTTTTGGTTGGTTCCCGGGGATATATGTCCCCGGGTTTTTATCCTGAATATTTTGAAAATCGCAAGAAATATGGAGAAAGACAAAATCATTCTTTGCATGGGCAGCAGTTGCTATTCGAGAGGCAATCGTATTAACCTGGATCTCATAAGAGCCTGGCTCGAAGAGCGAAAGCTACAGGCAAATGTTGAATTCAAGGGCCAATTGTGTACAGGACTATGCAACCATGGTCCTGTGATGATCATCAACGGGCATGTTTATGAAAACGTCAAGCCCGCCAATGTCATCAATCTATTAAAAACGGCCCTCAGCGAAAAAGTCTCAGGATAAAACGATTCCCGATGGACATTCAGCAACCGGTATATACTGAAACCAACAATTGCCAGGACTGCTATAAATGTGTCAGGGAATGTCCGGTAAAAGCCATACGCATTGAATCCGACCGAGCCTCAGTAATCAGCAATTTGTGCATCTTTTGTGGGCATTGCACCGCAGTTTGCCCGCCCCGGGCCAAAAAGATAAGGGATGACCTGGGACGGGTGAAACGTTTATTGAACGGGAATGATCCGGTATATTTATCGTTGGCCCCCTCGTTTGTAAGCGAATTTAGCGAGTTTTCAATCAATGAACTTGTCGCAGCCTTTCGCCGACTAGGTTTTGCGGGCGTATCTGAAACCGCCCATGGGGCTGAAATGGTTTCCCTCCTTACAGCCCAATATATGGCCAACAAAAAAAACGGGTTGGTCATCAGCACAGCTTGCCCGGCAGCGGTCAGTTATATTCAAAAATATGCCCCGGCATGGACACCTTACCTTATACCCCTTCCATCGCCCATGATGGCACACGCTCACCTGTTAAAGCAGTGGTATGGCGATAATATCAAAGTGGTTTTTGCTGGACCGTGTGTGGCTAAAAAGACAGAGGCAGATATAGAACAGGACCTGGTAGAATCAGCCCTGACCTTCCAGGAGATAAGAAAGTGGTTTGAAGAAAGTGGAATAGCTCCGGGGTTATTTTTTCCTGAAGAATTTGGCAACCTGCTTCCCAATCGGGCTGGCCACGGAAGCATCTATCCCATTGAGGGGGGAATGATACGCACCTTGCAGCAGTTACGAGAGAATATGCCAGATGTACAGTACATCAGTATTTCGGGATTAAAACAGATAAAATCGGCCCTGGAGACGTCAGTGCCAGAAATTCCTCAAGGCCGTCTTTTATTTCTTGAGTTGTTGGCTTGCGAAGGTGGTTGTATCAATGGACCCGGAACAACCACCAACCAGGGATGGCTCCAAAAAAATATGGCCATTACTTCCTTTCAAAGAGAGCTTCAGGGCTTAGAGCTCAAGATGACAACGCCTGTGAGTAGCTGCCACCTTCAAATGAATACACTTCGCCAACCGGCTATTAAGGCCCGTTCCTTTTCGGAGAACGATATTGCGGAAGCGCTGCGTACCGTTGGTAAGGCCAGTAAAATTGATGAATTGAATTGCGGAGGTTGTGGATATAATAGCTGCCGCGACTTTGCCATTGCCATGCTGAATGGAATGGCCGAAAGGCAAATGTGTGTATCGTATATGCGAAAGGTAGCTAACGACAAAGCCAGTGTCCTTCTGCAGCGTATGCCTTTTGGCGTGGTGCTGGTAGATCAGCGGCTTCATATCATTGAATGCAACCACGTTTTTGTCCGAATGATAGGTGCCGATGCCCAACTGCTCTGGGAGGCTATGCCTGGGCTTAAAAATGCCGATCTGCGCAAACTGCTCAAATTTCATTCAATATTTACCAATGTCCTGTCTTCAGGGGCTGATGTTATTGACCGCGATTTTGAACACCAGGGCCGTCATTACAGCGTTTCTGTTTTCACTATTCAAAAAAATCGCATCGTCTGTGGCATACTGCAAGACCTTAATCATTCAGGACTAGCTGGTGAAGAGGTAAATCGCCGAATACGCAAGGTCATCTACAACAACATGCTCACCGTGCAGAAAGTTGCCGCACTGCTGGGCGAAAATGCAGTTCAAACACAAGTATTGCTTAATACTTTGATCAATTCCCAGGAACATGAAAGAGAGTCCCAGGGAGGAGTGCTACATTGAGATAGGTTTCTCGCAGGTAGCTAAAGAAAACGAGGTGGTTTGCGGGGATGTATTTTTGTCGAAGCGCATTCCCGAAGAAAACCGTATTGTAGCCGTATTGAGCGATGGACTCGGCAGCGGAGTCCGGGCGAATGTGCTGGCGACTCTAACGTCAACCATGGGACTCAATTTCACCCTTCACCGCTACGAGCCCCAGGAAGTTGCCCGCTATATTCTTAGCACCCTGCCAGTAGATAAGGTCCGCAAAATCAGCTATTCCACCTTCACCCTTGTGGATATTGATTCTGAACTTCATACCCGAATTGTAAATTTTGATAACCCCGACTTATTATTTATCCGTCAGGCAGAAGCCATACGTGGGCTTGAGAAACGACACGTATTTCAGAAAAGTCAGAGAGCCGTAGAAAGATCACTAAAACTCATTGAATACCATGCCCGTCCTGGCGACCGTATCATTATTGTATCCGATGGGGTGAGTCAATCGGGCATTGGTTCACCGCTTTATCCTTTTGGCTGGGAAATACCTGAGATAAAAAAATGGTTGAAAGGGGTTTTGGAGTCAAAACCGGATATTTCGGCACAAGAACTGGCATCGCGCATCGTAGGACATGCACATACCAATGATGCTTTCCATGCGCGCGACGACATTTCAGGAGCTGTCATCTACTTCCGGCGCCCCCGCAAACTCTTGCTTTGCACCGGCCCGCCCTTTCATCCTGAGGACGATCGCAGGCTGGCCCTGAGAATTAATGATTTTGAAGGACAAAAAATTATCTGTGGTGGAACTACAGCCGAGATTGTAGGCCGCGAGCTAAAGCGTAACATCGAAGTCTGCCTTTCTTCCGTATCTGCTGAGGTGCCCCCCTATTCCATGATGGAAGGTATCGACCTTATCACCGAAGGAGTCCTAACGCTGGGAAAGGTAGCGTCGCGTCTGGAAAAAGGTGTCACCTATCCGGTAAAAAAAACCGATGCTGCCGGCCTCCTCATCTCCTATCTTCTCAACAATGATCAAATATACATCCTGACCGGAACCCGGATTAACGAGGCCCACCAGGACCCCAACCTACCTGTGGAACTTGAAATTCGCAGAAACGTGGTGCAGAAAATCAAACGCTTATTAGAAGAAAGATTCCTGAAAGAAGTGCATATTGATTTTATTTAACTAATTATGAAAAAGATAACAATAGAAATCTGCTATGGTACGCTGTGTTTTGTGATGGGTGGAGAAATGTTTGAAACCCTTCAGGAGCGCCTGCCTAAGGAAATCCAACCCATGATAACCATCAAAGGAATGGTATGCCCGGGTTTTTGTCATCAGCAGGAAGAATTGGGCAGACCGCCTTTTGTAAAGATTGATGACCAAATTATTAGCGAGGCAAATCCTCAAAAAATCATTGACAGTATTCTCAAACGAGTGAACCATGGCACAAACGAATAATGCAACGCTGCTGCGCCGTGAGCTGCTAACCCGGCTCTGCCGGCTCATGCTCGACGACTCGCTGGAAAATATCGACCGGATACCCA
This sequence comes from Bacteroidales bacterium, assembly GCA_049969475.1. Classification (GTDB taxonomy): domain Bacteria; phylum Bacteroidota; class Bacteroidia; order Bacteroidales; family TTA-H9; genus UBA2030. The sequence goes on from JBMFOU010000007.1 coordinate 96,778, forward strand.
TAGAAATGATGCCTCGCACGGGCAAGGCCGCCAGTCGTTGCTGTCCTTTCAAGGCTAGAGCCATTCTGAAATACAGGATAATGGCCCTGCTGGGGTACAATGTGGCAGACGAAACCGATGAACTAGAAACCCTCTACAGCTATGCCCTCCGCGCCCTCAGTGGTATTGACCAAAGCTACGGAGTACTTACCGTGGTTGACGAGGCTTGCGATGGCTGCATCAAAAGCAACTATACAGTAAGCAATCTTTGCAGGGGGTGTCTGGCCTCTCCCTGCATGGCTTCCTGTCCTCAAGGCGCTATACGTATAATCGAAGGCCGGGCTTATATTGATGAAACCTTATGCGTGGGTTGTGGCAAATGTCAACAAGCCTGCCCTTACCATGCTATCATTTATGTACCCATTCCCTGCGAAGAATCCTGTTCGGTGGGAGCCATTAAAAGGGGACCCGATGGCAAGGAGCATATCGATGCTGAGAAATGCATCCATTGTGGCCGGTGCATGACTGCCTGTCCCTTTGGTGCCATCATGTATCGTTCGCAGATCATTCATATTCTTTATGAAATAAAAAGACAACAACGACCGCTTGTTGCGCTGGTAGCACCCGCCATAGCAGGACAGTTTAGGGCAAGCTTGGGTCAGGTAAAATCGGCGCTGATAAAAATTGGATTCAGCACAGTAGAGGAAGTGGCTGAAGGGGCAGCGCTGACCGCCCAACGCGAGGCACAGGAATGGCTTCATAAAAGTCAGCAGAACCAAACGGTTATGACTACCTCTTGCTGTCCGGCTTACGTAAGTTTAATCGAAAAGCATCTTCCTCAGCTAAAACCTTTTATATCGGAAACCCCTTCGCCCATGGTCATTACAGCAGAACTAGCCCAGCAAAGGCATCCCGGAGCACTCAGGGTATTCATCGGTCCTTGTGTGGCCAAGCAAGCCGAGGCCCGCAAATATCCAGGACTCATAGATTATGTAATGACCTTTGAGGAACTCGGTGCCCTGCTCATTGCGCGGGGTATTGACGTGGTGAGCGAAGAAAAGGTCCCAGAAGAAAATCTTATTACCGAAATAAGATTTGCCCGAAGCGGTGGCGTGGCTGCTTCGGTACAAGCATATCTGCCTGAATGCACCCCGTTGGCTACCACTTGTGTTGATGGGCTCACACGAAAAAATGTGGCCTTAATGAAGACTCTACCTAAAAATAAAAATCTCAAAGGCTTAATAGAAGTAATGGCCTGTGAGGGTGGATGTATCGCTGGCCCAGGATCGCTTACCAGCACCGAAACCGCCGTAAAACTATTCAAAGAAAACGTACCCACCCTCTAAAAAAACTGTTGAACCCTGGCGCAAAAAAGGCTTTTTGCTTATGTTTGTGCCATGAGCAATTCTGGCAAAAGTATCTTTTTCACGTCCGACCATCATTTTGGCGTTCCTACCCGGGCAGATAGCCTGGTGCGGGAGCGCCTTTTTGTTCGATGGCTCGAGGGTATTGCTCCCCGCATCCACTCACTATACATCATGGGCGACCTTTTCGACTTCTGGTTCGAGTATAAAAAGGTAATTCCCAAAGGTTATGCCTTGCTGATGGGTGCCCTATCCCACATAAGTGATGCAGGAATACCCATACACTATTTTCGCGGTAACCACGATATCTGGGCATTCAACTATTTCGAAGAAGAATTGGGGTTCATCATGCACCGCAAACCTGAGATGACAGAGTTATGGGGGAAAAAATTTTTTCTGGCTCATGGAGATGGTTTGGGCCCCGGAGACCGCGGCTATAAATTCCTGAAAAAAGTCTTCGAAAACCCGATCAACCAATTTCTATTCCGTCAGATTCATCCCGATTTGGGCATACGACTAGCCCTCTACTGGTCGGGGCAGAGCAGGTATGCTAATATTGAGCGCGAAAAAAAGGAAATGGCCGGCGGAAAACTGCAAGACGAGCAGTGGCTACTCAATGAAGCATTGCCTGTATATGCCCGGTCGTTACTCGAAAAACACCCGGATATCGATTATTTTGTTTTCGGACACTGGCATTTACCACTCCAACTCAAGCTTAGCCCCACATGCACTTACTATAATGTGGGCGACTGGCTCTGGCATTTCTCGTGGCTTGAATTCAATGGTCAGGAGATAATCAGAGGAAAGTTGAATTTGCCGGCAGAGCCTGTTTGAGCTTAACTTTGCATTTTATTTCTCACTCAAAGAAAAACTAAACTCAATACCTAATTATATGAATGACATTAAAACCTATATAGCCCAAAACCGGGAACGTTTTCTGGAGGAGCTGTTCGGTTTGCTCAGGATTCCTTCCATCAGCAGTCAGAGCGAGCACAAAAGCGACATGTATCGTGCGGCAGAGTATTGGAAACAAGCCTTGCTGGCTGCAGGTGCCGATAAAGCAGAGATTTACGAAACACCAGGAAATCCGGTAACCTATGGAGAAAAAATCATTGACCTTTCCAGACCTACTGTATTGGTTTATGCCCATATGGATGTAATGCCAGTGGACCCGTTGGAACTCTGGAAATCGAATCCTTTCGAGCCCGAAATAAGAGATGGGAAGATATATGCCCGCGGGGCCGATGACGATAAAGGGCAGAGCTTCATGCATGCCAAAGCCTTTGAATATCTGGTAAAAACGAATCAACTGCCCTGCAATGTGAAATTCATGATTGAAGGAGAAGAAGAAGTGGGTTCGCCCAACCTGGAAGCCTTCTGCCACGAACACAAGGAGATGCTCAAGGCCGATATTATCCTGGTATCCGATACAGGGATGATTTCACCCGAGATTCCCTCCATAACCGTAGGACTTCGGGGATTGGCCTACCTGGAGGTAGAGGTAACTGGCCCTAACCGGGACCTGCACTCGGGACTGTTTGGAGGAGCTGTGGCTAATCCCATCAATATTCTTGCAAAAATGATTGCCAGCCTCCACGACGAACAAAACCGCATCACCATTCCCGGTTTTTACGACGATGTGATGGTGCTAACCGACGAAGAACGCAAAGCACTTAACGAAGCACCCTTTAATCTTGAGGAATACAAAGCCGCCCTCGATATTGCCGAGGTATGGGGCGAGGAAGGCTACACCACCCTCGAGCGCACCGGCATACGCCCCACCCTCGATGTATGTGGCATCTGGGGTGGATACACCGGTGAAGGGGCCAAGACCGTGCTACCCTCCAAGGCTTTTGCTAAAATCTCTATGCGCCTGGTACCCCAGCAAGACCATGAATGGATTGCCCGGATGTTTGAAGATCACTTCAAAAAAATAGCGCCTCCACAGGTGAAGGTGAAAGTAACTAACCTGCACGGAGGCCATCCTTACGTGGCACCCACCGATTCTCCGGCATACAAAGCTGCTGAGAAAGCCTATCTTGAAGTATTTGGCCGCAAGCCCATTCCTGTGCGCAGCGGGGGCTCCATACCCATTATCTCTACCTTCGAAAAAGTCCTAGGTATCAAATCGCTGCTCATGGGCTTCGGATTGGAAAGCGATGCTATTCATTCGCCCAATGAGAACTTCCCTCTGGACAATTTCTTCCGAGGAATTGAAACCATAGCCCGTTTTTATCCCCTCTTTGCTGAAATCATGAAAAAATAAGCATGGAAGACGAAAGGTTCGAAGACAAACTCGACCGCCTCATTCGCATTTTCAAACGGCTTCGAGAGCAAGCGTCGGACGAGCAGCTCAAGGGCGTCGACCCCCGCATGCTCGATCAAATGGATATTCTTATCGAGCAGTTCGAAAAGATACGCTCCGACCCGGGAGCCTTGAATATGTTTAAAGAGATGATGGAACCTTTTGAAAAGATGCTCAATACACTTATTCCCCAGCTATCTGAGATGCTGGGTGAGCCTATAGAGGAGCCTGCCCCTGCCCCAAAGCCACCCATATTAGAACCCCTGGACACCCGGAGCGATATTCCTGTAGGGCAGCTTACCCGCCGCTTGGTAGAAATCGACCGACTCCTCGCTAAAGGTGACCTCTCTCAGGAGGAGGAAGACCTTTTGCTCGACGAGAGAATCAAAATCATGAAAAAACTCAACCCCGAAGAGTACGGAAACTAATACGGCATGCCCGACAAAAGAATATTTGTTGCCATCCATTATCCGCTTTCCCCGGAATTTCTCGCCTGGTTCAGGCAATTAAAGAAAGAGGCCGGAGAAACACAGGTAAAATGGACCGCCGAAGCCAACTTTCACCTCACCCTCAAATTCATTGGCGACACACCCGACCCCAACATACAAAGGCTGGTTTCAGCACTGCAGGAAATCTCCCATAATTATTCCCCATTCGAAATCATACCCCGCGGTTTGGGATATTTTGGTTCATTGCAAGCGCCCCGGGTTTTTTGGACAGGACTCGAGGATCCCAAACATTCCCTGCCTGCTTTGGCCGCCACGGTAGATGAGGTTTGTCACACAATTCTCAACACTGAGACTGAAAACCAGCCGTTCAAGGCGCATCTTACACTGGGGCGGTCTAAGAATTTTTCTGCCCCACAGCTTCTCAAAGACCTGCTGAGAAAATACGGAGATATTAGCTTCCCGGCATTTACGGTCAGCCAGTTTTTGTTGGTGTGGAGCACCCTTACCCCTCAGGGACCTGTATATAAAACCCTGCAAACCTTTCCGCTCAAAGGGGGATTATCCATTTAGAACTAAAGATAACGACGCTGTACAAGTTCCTTAAGCTTGATGACTCCAGGTAAGCGTGGATTCCATTTATAGCGGGCCGCATAATTTTCAAAAATCTCAAGAGCTTCCTCCCGATTACGGGCCTGGTTAAGTTCTTGAATGGCCTGGGTATATTCCTGCATGCTACCGCCAAACAACTCGTTGATAAACAGGAATTTTTCATTGATTCCTATAGCTGCTTTTATATCGGCCAGAGGTTTGTGCATCAGGTTAGAAGCCACGCTCTTATCTTCAACCTGAGAGCTGATGCGATCGATCACTGAAGGTTTTTCGGGTTGTAGTTTTTCGGCCAGGGAGGGCTGAGGGGTAGAAAAAAGGTCACCGGTTTTTGGGGTAGGCGGGGTGGTGGGTTTAGGGGTAGAAGACGGAGGCGATTTAATAGGGGGTTCTGCAGCTGGAGCCGGCTTGGGTTTCACCTCGGGTTTAGAAGGAATTTCCCTGCCTTCGAACTTAAGATGGAAAGCAGGGGTCGGTTTTTCGACCGGAGTTTCCGCCTGCCTCATGGGCTCCAGTACCGATTTTTGTAGTCGAAAAATCTTATCGTAAATATTTCTCAGATTACCCAGTAATAAATCAAATTCAATACGCGACAAATTCCCCTCATTTTCCAACAACGCATCTGCTTGTTCCTGAAGGACCAACATCAGATCGCGAATTTCGTCGAGAAGCAATTTTCTATCAGATTCTGGCATAATCGGCAAGGGTCTTTAAATTTGCATGTAAAGTTACTATAAAACACCAAAAGGCCCCGTATATTATATGTTTTTAGAACCTTCAGTACCCAGGAATGCGCCATCAGGCTGGATTGAGGTGATCACGGGTTCTATGTTTTCCGGCAAAACGGAAGAACTCATCCGGCGACTCAACCGGGCCCGTATCGCCCGTCAGGTAGTAGAAATTTTCAAACCTGCCATCGATGTGCGCTACCACGAAACCGATGTCGTTTCGCACGACGCCAATAGCATACGTAGTACCCCCGTCGAATCGTCAGAGCAGATCTTGCTCTACACCGCCGAGGTGGAGGTAGTAGGCATAGACGAAGGGCAGTTTTTCGATGAGGGCATTGTGCAGGTCTGTACTCGCCTGGCCAACGAAGGAAAACGAGTAATTGTTGCCGGCCTCGATATGGACTACCGCGGTATACCCTTTGGCCCTATGCCCGCTTTGATGGCTATTGCCGAATACGTTACAAAAGTGCATGCCATCTGCATGGAATGCGGAAACCTGGCGCACTATTCCTATCGCAAAGTAGCCAACGATAAACGGGTGCTCCTGGGGGAAACTGACACTTACATTCCACTCTGCAGAACCTGTTTTCTCAGAAAAATGAATCGCCAGGATTAGCTGCCCCCAAAATTCAATCCTGCTGATTTTACTACCTTTGCACCTCTAAAACCATCACGTGCATAAATTTTAGGGCCTTATGAAAAAAATACTCCTGTTCACCTTCATTCTAACGGCATTTTTTATGAATACATCCGAAGCACAGAAAAAAGAAAAGGTCATTCACTTTGTGATTCATACCGAATACGGCGACATGAAAGGCTTTTTGTACAACGAGACTCCGCTGCACCGCGACAACTTTGTGAAGCTGGTGAAGACGGGTTGGTATAAAAATTCACCTTTCCACCGGGTCATCAAAAACTTTATGATACAGGGCGGACAGAATGCTGATGGCCGCCAGGACCCCGGATACCGCATTCCGGCTGAGTTCAATCCCAAATTGTTCCACAAAAAAGGTGCCCTGGCCGCTGCTCGTTTGGGCGATCAGGTAAACCCCCAAAAAGAATCGTCGGGTTCACAGTTTTACATTGTACAGGGTACTCTTATCGATGAAAATACGTTGAAGACATTCTCGGCCCGCAATGGCATCAACTATACCCCCGAACAGATAAAGACCTACGCCACAAAAGGGGGGACACCCCATCTCGACGGGGCTTACACGGTTTTCGGGGAAATCACGGAAGGATTTGATGTGCTCGATAAAATAGCCTCCGTAAAAACCCTACCCGGTGATAAACCCGAGAAAGATGTGCGGATGACCATTCAAATCATTGAATAACTGTTGTTTACTTATCATCCATGAAAGAACTTATACAACAATATCTGGCCGAAGTGGAAGCCTTTGCTTCGGCCGATGCACAGGAAATAGAAACTTTCAGAGTAAAATTTGCCGGCCGTAAGGGCATACTCAACGATCTGTTTGAACAATTCAAGCAGGTACCGGGGCCCGAGAAAAAAGAAACCGGCATGATGCTCAACCGCCTGAAAGAAAGCGTAATGCAAAAGGTAGAAGAGCTCAGGTCGCGCATGATGGAGACCGAAGAGGATACCCACCTGACAGATCTTACGCTGCCCGTTGATTTCTACAACATGGGCAGCCGTCATCCACTATCCATTGTGCGCAACCGCATTATCTCCATTTTTTCGCGCATTGGCTTTACCGTGGCCGAAGGTCCCGAAATTGAAGACGACTGGCACAATTTCTCTGCATTAAATTTTACCCCTGATCATCCGGCCCGCGACATGCAGGACACCTTTTTCATTGAAAAACGACCAGGGGGCAACGATGTAATGCTGCGCACGCATACCAGCAGTGTTCAGGTTAGGGTAATGGAAAAAAACCGCCCGCCTATTCGAATGATTTTTCCTGGAAGAGTCTTCCGTAACGAAGCCATCTCAGCCCGGGCCCACTGCATCTTTCATCAGGTGGAAGGCCTTTATGTGGATCGCAACGTCTCTTTCGTCGACCTAAAGCAGACACTGCTTTACTTTGCCCGCGAAATGTTTGGCGAAAAAACCCAGATCCGTTTGCGCCCCTCGTATTTCCCCTTCACAGAACCTTCCGCAGAAATGGATATCAGCTGCCCCCTTTGCGGCGGCAAAGGCTGCAATATTTGCAAATACACCGGCTGGATAGAAATCCTGGGCTGCGGTATGGTAGACCCGGCTGTCCTCGACGCTTGTGGTATCGACAGCGAAGCTTACACGGGCTTTGCCTTCGGCATGGGCATCGAACGCATGACTATGGGCCTCTATCAAATTAAAGACCTCAGGCTCTTCTTCGAAAACGACCTCCGTTTTCTGCGCCAGTTCGAATCTGCTTTCTGAAATTATTAAAAATCAAATAAATATAAAGGCTACTCTTGGGAGCGGCCTTATTTTTTCCCCCCCACTTTTAACAAACTAATAGCCCTTCACCAGCTAGAAAAGGAGAAATATTACGGCAGCCAATACCAGGACCATCCGGATAAGATCTCCCCTAACACGCTGTTCCCGTAGTTTGCTGAAAAACAAGATTAATGCTGCCAATAAGGCCAGCCCTCCCATTACGAGAAACATCACATCACTTTGCATGTGTAGCAGAGTAAAAATACAGCCCAGCAAGCCAAACGAGAGGCCCACCGCCATCAGGCGTAAAAACCAGCCTTTCTCAGGATAAAACCACAACATCAGATATACCATCGAAAGGATAAGTCCTGCCAGGAGAAAAAGGCTCCCTCCCCAGTTTTTTCCCTGGAAATAAAACACTGCACCTACCAGCATCAGCGGGTAAAGAAATAATTCGTACCAGGGCAGCTGATGATAAAAACGACGTGCCGTTTTTTCAATTTTTCTTTCAGAATCTTGAGTGGACATATGGGAAATTTTCCGGCAAATTTATCTTAAAAGATTAGCTTTGCGCTATGTACAGAAACCTGCTCCTGCTCTGGGTTCTTATTCCTTTCGGCTCGGCATGGAGCCAATGCCAGGGACCCTTAGTTCCATTCTACGATGGAGAAACCATCCGCATGGAGGTTTACTATCACTGGGGGCCTCTATGGTTACGGGCAGCCCGTGTAGAGCTGAAAACACGGGAGCGTTCGCAGGAAGGAGTTAGAACGTGGGAGTTTCTGGCTACGGGCCACACACTCCCTTCCTACGATTGGTTTTTTAAGGTGAGAGATACCTTTAAGGCTTCGGTCAGACAGAAAGATTTCAGACCCTTAACAGCTCTGCGTAAAACTTCTGAAGGGGGCGCAGAAACTTTTAATCTTTACCAGTTTGATCCCCAAAGAGGACAAATCTTCATTTCTTCCCAAAACCATAAAAGACCCTTCAAAAAGGAAAAACATACCTTCAAGGGTTGTTTATTCGACTTACTCAGCGGTGCCTATTTCGCCCGCACCTTCGATTATTCCCACCAGGCGCCCGGACTTAAGATCCCCCTTAACGTTGCCGTTGATGATAAAATTTATGAAGTTTACTTTGAGTTTGAGGGTTACGAAAAAACTTCCCTGCGCGACGGCACCACCCGACGGCTCTATCGGTTCTCTGCCCCCACGCTCGAAGGTACCGTTTTCAGAGGCAACGAAAGAATCGTTGTATGGGTTACCGACGACGGACGTAACCTTCCGCTTAAAGTAGAGGCAAAAATTCTGGTGGGTTCCGTACAGGCCTTTTGGGTTCCTTGAACATCAAAAACACTGTCGGGCAATTTGATACACATTGTCGGATTTACCCATGGTATAAAAATGCACGGCAGGTGCTCCGGCCACAATCAATTCACGGGTTTGCTGTATAGCCCACTCAATACCCACCTGACGAACCTGCTGGTTATCAGTACATCTTTCCAATTCCCTTACCAGTTCATCCGGAAGATCGATACCAAAGGTACGGGGTAAGATGGATAAATGCTGACGGACAGAAATAGGTTTAAGCCCTGGAATAATGGGTACATCAATTCCTGATTGTCGGCATTTCTCCACAAATGCAAAGTAGTGACGATTGTCGAAAAACATCTGGGTCACAATGTAGGAAGCGCCAGCATCTACCTTCATCTTCAGGTAGCGAATATCGGAGTCGAAATTAGGAGCCTCAGGATGCTTTTCCGGATAGCCAGCTACTCCCACACAGAAATTCGTTGGGGTACTGTTCTTCAACTCCTCATCGAGATAGCGACCCTGGTTCATGGCTACAATCTGTTTTACCAGATCGAGGGTGTGCGCATGGCCATCCGGTTCAGGAATGAAAACCTTCTGGGAACGCTCAGGGTCGCCACGTACAGCCAGCACATTGTGTATACCCAGAAAATGCAAGTCGATAAGGGCATTTTCAGTCTCTTCTTTACTGAACCCTCCACATATTATATGTGGAACTACGGCTACTTTGCATCTATATTGCAGAGCAGCCGAAATACCTACTGTTCCAGGGCGCTTACGCACCACCTTTTTCTCGAGCAAACCATTCCCCCGATCTTTATAAAATACCTCTTCCTGGTGATAGGTAACATTGATGTAGGGCGGGTTAAACTCGAGCAAAGGCTCTATCGATTTGTATAAATCCTCGAATGAACCGCCTTTGAGCGGAGGTAAAATTTCAAAAGAAAAGAGTGTTTTCTTTGTTTGGGAAAGAATTTGTGAGATATGCATTTCATTGTGAATTTCGGGGTGAATAATTCAGGTAAGGACCCAGGAGTTTCTCAACCTCAACCACGGAGATGCCTTTGCGGGACGCATAATCTTCCACCTGATCAAGTCCTATTTTTCCAACCGCAAAATACTGTGATTGAGCATGGGCAAAGTAGTAGCCTGAAACGGAAGCTGCGGGAACCATCATGTAGCTTTCGGTAAGGGTAATGCCCGCTGCGCGGGGTGCATCCAGTAATTGAAAAAGGGTGGCTTTTTCGCTATGTTCCGGACAGGCAGGGTATCCCGGAGCCGGTCGTATGCCCCTGTACTCTTCTTTAAGTATTTGTTCGATGGTAAGATTTTCGTCGGGAGCATAAGCCCAAAATTCCTTGCGAATACGCCAATGCAGCTGTTCGGCAAAAGCCTCGGCCAGCCGGTCAGCCAATATTTTGAGCATGATGGCTGAGTAATCATCGTTTCGCGATTCAAAAAACCTCAGTCTTTCCTCAATGCCATGCCCCGCCGTTACGGCAAAGCCACCCATATAATCACTCACACCCTCTCCTGAGGGAGCCACAAAATCACTCAGACACAAATTGGGATACCCCTCGGGCTTTCTTTCCTGGTTCCGGAGGAAATGCAGAGTAGCGGCTTTTTGTTTTTTATGGGGATCGTGGAAAACCTCCACGCTGTCGCCAATAGAATGGGCCGGAAGGATGAAAAATACACCGGCTGCCTGCAACCATTGTCCCTTGATGATCTCGTCGAGCATTTTCCGGGCATCTGCATAAAGTTTACGAGCTTCATTACCCTTAACCGGATCATTAAATAAAGCCGGAAACTTTCCATTCAATCGCCAGGCATGAAAAAAGAAAGTCCAGTCTATGAAATCAGCCAAAAGAGCCAGGTCGTAGGTAGAAAATGATTTTACTCCTAAAAAATGAGGTGTATCAGGCTTTACTTTCCTCCAGTCAGGATTGAAAGCATTTGCACGGGCCTCGGTTAGGCTTAGATAGTTTTTATCTGTACTTCCTTCCCGGTAGCGCTCGCGCAGGGCCTGATAGCGGGCATCTATTTCCCTGGTGAACTGGTTATTATCCTGGGGAGAAATGAGTTTTCCAACCACCTGTACGGCCAGGGAGGCATCGCGTACGTGAATAACCGGTGCCTTACGGGCTGGCGCAATGCGCAAGGCAGTATGCAACTCGCTGGTGGTGGCCCCACCAATCAGCAAAGGCATCTTTAAATCTTGTTTCTCCATTTCCTGGGCCACATGCACCATTTCATCCAGCGAAGGGGTTATCAGTCCGCTCAGCCCCACAATATCCACCTTCTCGCTGAGGGCTACTTCGAGGATGGTCTTGGTCGGGACCATTACCCCCAGGTCAATCACCTCGAAATTATTGCAAGAGAGCACCACTTTTACAATATTTTTCCCGATATCGTGCACATCGCCCTTCACGGTAGCCAGTAGTACTTTTCCGGCAGCAGCCGGCTGACGACCTCCCGCTTTCTTCTCAGCCTCGATGTATGGAGTAAGCCAGGCAACGGCCTTTTTCATTACACGAGCACTTTTTATAACCTGAGGGAGAAACATGCGGCCGCTACCAAACAGGTCGCCCACTTCATTCATTCCTTCCATCAAGGGGCCTTCAATAATACTGAGGGCAGAGGGGAAAAGGGGTAGTGCCTCAGCCAGGTCTGCCTCGATGTAATCGGCAATCCCTCTCACCAAAGCTTCCTTAAGTCGCTCTACCGCAGGTTTTTTACGCCAGAGCGGTTCGTGGCTTTCTCCCTCCGCAGCACCTTCATCGCTCATCTGACGAGCATATATCAGCAAACGCTCGGTGGCATCGCGCCTGCGGTTAAGTACCAGGTCTTCAGCCAAAGTAAGCAAAGGCTCCCCTATCTCGTCATAAACCGGTATATCTCCAGCATTGACTATACCCATATCGAGCCCTGCACGGATGGCATGGTAAAGAAAAACAGAATGTATGGCCTGCCGTATTTTGTCATTACCCCTGAAACTGAACGAAAGGTTGCTTATACCCCCACTGGTTCGTGCATGAGGCAGATGTGTCTTAATCCATTCCACGGCACGAATAAAATCAACCGCATAATTATTATGCTCGTCCATACCCGTACCGATAGCCAACACATTGGGGTCGAAAATGATATCCCAGGGAGGGAAATCCACGAGGTTCACCAAAATATTATAAGCTCTCCGACACACCTCAATGCGTCGCTCAAAGGTATCGGCCTGACCTTTCTCATCGAAAGCCATAACTACTACGGCTGCTCCGTATTTGCGAATCTGGCGGGCATGTTCTATAAAAACTTCTTCTCCTTCCTTCAGGCTAATAGAATTGACGATGCATTTACCCTGTAGGCATTTCAGGCCCGCCTCAATAACGCTCCACTTCGAAGAGTCTATCATAATGGGGATGCGCGCAATATCGGGGTCTGCCATCAGGTAGTTGAGAAAGGTAACCATGGCTTTTTCAGCATCTATCAGGGCATCGTCCATATTGACATCGAGAACCTGAGCCCCATTTTCTACCTGTTGCCGGGCTACACTGAGCGCTTCCTCGTATTTTTCTTCCCGAATAAGCCGGGCAAATTTCTTTGAACCGCTTACATTGGTTCGTTCTCCGATATTAATAAAATTACTTCCCGGGAATTGCACCAAGGGTTCGAGCCCGCTCAAGGCCAGCCTGGGAGTATCGCCGCTGGGACGGTGGGGCCTTTGGCCTTTCACCATACGAGCCAACTCACGAATGTGCTCAGGGGTTGTACCGCAGCATCCTCCTATGATGTTAACATGCTGGCCTTTAACCAAAGGCTGAAGCTCCGTGGCCATCTGATGGGGCGTCTCATCATAGCCACCCATCTCGTTGGGCAGGCCCGCATTAGGATAAACACTCACATAAAAAGGTGCTTTACGGGCAAGCTCCTCCACCCAGGGCCTAATTTGACGGGCACCCAAAGCACAGTTGAAACCCACACTGAGCAACTCCCCATGCGACAAAGAAATGAGAAAAGCTTCCGGAGTTTGCCCGGAGAGAGTGCGACCGCTGGCATCGGTAATAGTCCCGGAAATCATAATAGGAAACTTGCGTGTCTGTCCGTTAGCGGTCAGCAGGATGCCTTTTCCCTTTGCTTCCAGCACATCATTACATGCCATAAGGGCCGCCTTGGCATTCAACGTATCGAAAATAGTCTCGATAAGCAGAATATCTACCCCACCATCCAGAAGACCCTCAGCCTGGCTATAATAGGCCTGATACATCTGGTCGAAAGTTACGGCACGGTAGCCGGGATTGGAGACATCGGGCGAAAGGGAAAGAGTTTTGTTGGTAGGACCCAGGGCTCCGGCCACAAAACGGGGCTTATGGGGCGTCGTCCTGCTCCAAACTTCGGCTGCCTCACGGGCCAGACGCGCCGCTGCCACGTTTATCTCGTAAACCAAATCCTCCAGTCCATAATCCGCCTGCGATATCGCATTGGCATTGAAGGTGTTTGTCTCAATAATGTCAGCCCCTGCTTCAAGGTAGGCTTCGTGAATTTCACGAATGACGTCCGGCCGGTTCAGGCAGAGAATATCATTGTTGCCTTTCAGGTCTACCGGATGATTCTTAAAACGTTCACCCCGATACGACTGCTCATCGAGCCCATAGCGCTGAATCATGGTACCCATGGCTCCGTCGAGCACCAGAATACGTTTTTCTATTTCGTCGTAAATCGTTTGTCTCATAAAAGAATCGATTTAAAAGGTTCTGGGAAGAGGGAACCGCCCTGCACAAAACAAAAAAACCCGCCGGATAAGTCCGGCAGGCTTTATGAATTTTATTGCGATTCAGTAACCTCCGGCTTATCTTCCCTGCATAAGCAGGCAGGAATTGGCACCTTGCCCAAGGGCAGGTTGCCAAGGTTTCACAGGGCCGTTCCCTCCACCTTTCTGGATAAGCGTTAAGCAAAAGAACTTTTGTGCAAAGATAGTACAGATACCTTATTGCAACAGAAATTCAGGCATTAAGTTCATTTCCCAATGCATAAATAACTTTAAGTTTTTTAACAACAACTTTTGTGGCCCCCTCCTATCCATCAGTTTAAATAGTTGATTATGTCCGAAGTATATTCCTCCATCCCATCTTTTTCTTCAATCTCAAAATACTTGTGTTGAGGAATAAATCCTAAAAGTTCGAAAACGTATTAAATCTTCTGGAAAACCCCTTCCCTGGTTAATTTTACGGTAATGCATGTGCATTCCCCATATAGAAACAATTCTTTCAATGTATACCGAAAACACATCGAAAACGGGTAAATCATTAATTGTTAATTTTTTTGCCATCCAGTTTCAGAAATATGATAAGGATTATTTTTGCGAAAATTCGCAATAAATGCAAAGGTTAAGCAATAGTTTATTTTTCCTCTTTCTCTTTGCCTTGTTGGTGTGGCATAAGGTTATAGGCCAGGTGCACACTTCCTATCTATGGCACCTTGAACAACCCATATACTGGCCGGAGGTAAGCCAATGGGAACCCTTGCGCATGCAATATGCCTGGGAATCGCAGTGGCTGAAATGGAACAACGGCAACTGGTACAGCGACGGCAAACAGCATCCTTTGAATAACATCCAGGAAATTTTCAGCAACGATGACCGCAAGGCCGTTTATCAATATCGGGCCAAAGACGCAGTGCAATCGCTCCTGAGTTTTCCTGAAGCTGGGGCCCAGGTTAATTATTCCGGATGCCTTATCTACAATGTAAACAGTCTGGCCAATGCAGGGCTGTGGGGATATAGTAGCGGATGGCAAAACAACTTCGTAACCGCGCGCGGATGGAATACCCAGGGAGGGAAGCCTCGCATGGATATCACTGGATTTACCATGCACCATGCCCTGGCACCTCTCCTCAGCGATAGGGTTTTCCGTAAACAATTGCAAGCGCATAAATATATCTACGGTCTTACTTTTGGGAATAATCCCGTCTATTCTAAAGGTTACTGGCCAGCCGAGTGTGCCTTCAGTGAGAGAAATATAAAGGTTTTGGCTGAGGAAGGATTTGAATGGAGTGTGATAGCCAACAGTCATCTGGCCCGCACGCTAGCCGATTATCCCCTGAATTTCGGCACCAGCGGTTGCAATATCGACCCGCCCAACAAGGCGGATGTTGTAAGTACCACCGGCAATCATTGGTGGAGCGGACAGATTGATGGCCGTGGGGGTACTTTTGCTGCTCCCTACTGCTACCAGGCCCATAAAGCCCAATATGTGGACCCTGCCACGGGCCTGGAATTTAAAATCACGGTGGTTCCCATGTGCGATGTGCTGAGTTATAAAAACGGTTATGCCATGATGGGTACGGGAGAAATCGATCAGTACATAGCTCCCTATAACAACAATGCGCAACCCAGTATCGTGCTAATGGCCCACGATGGCGACAATGCCTGGGGAGGAGGATACGATTACTACATGAACTCCGTACCTCAATTTGCAGCTGCCGCCACATCTAAAGGCTATGTGCCTACTACCATACAGCAATTTCTTACCAATCATCCTGTTCCGGAAAATGATATAGTCCATGTAGAAGACGGAGCCTGGGTGAATGCAGAAAACGATTGGGGGCATCCGCAATTTATCAACTGGTTGTGGCCCATGAAAACCAGCAACCACCAGTTCAATCCCAACGGATGGACAGAAGATGCGCGCAACTGGGCAGTTCTGGTAGCAGCCGAAAATCGCGTACTCACTGCCGAAGACCTGAGCGGAAACCTCAACATAGCAGACATTGTCTATCCCACAGCCTCATCGCCTTTGGCAGCGCAAGCGTGGCACTTTTTACTTCCGGCCTATAATAGTGGGTATATGTATTATGGCACCTCCCTCGATATGGAAGTAAAACAATCCCTTGCATGCAATAAAGCAACAGCCCTGGCCGACCAGGTCATTCAGGCTCATGCAGGGGCCGACAATACGCCACCATCCGTATTTATTCCCCAGCGCTGGCCCTACAATCCCGGGGGCACAGGATTTGGGCCCACGTATGGTTACCAACAGATTCAAAATCCTAAAAACTTCTTTGTGTGGACCTTTGCCTACGATGTCTCCGGACTTCAGTCGGTAACGCTGAAATACCGGGTAGATAACGACGGGGTAAATCCCTTGACTGACAACGACAACGACACCTATGCCGGAGGGCCCGGCGTGGGACCCTGGCAAAGCAAAACCATGACGGAAAGAATTTTTCCGGCAGGCAATGTTACCAACAATCCCGACATTGACTTTTTCATTATGCCAAATTATATTGCGAACGAATATTATACAGAAGTCACGGGATTTGATGAGCAACTGGTAGATTATTATGTAGAAGCGGTGGACGGAAAGGGAAATGTTTTCCGCACTCCCATACAACATGTTTACGTAGGTAAAACAGCAACACCCGGGGGTGGTGGAGGTGGAGGAGGCGGCACCGGTGGAGATGTCACCTGGAGTCCCGAAACACCCACTAAAGATCAAATCATTACCATAACGGTAAGCAATCCGGGAAAAACAGCCAAGCTTCACTGGGGCGTGCGTACTCAGGGTCAAAACTGGCAGAAACCCATCGCTGCATACCAGCCCACAGGAAGCATCCTCTGGAACGGTACAGGACCTGCCGTTGAGACGCCATTTGGAGCTCCTGCAGCCAATGGAGATATTCATATTCAGTTGGGTCCGTTTAATAATCCCAGCCAGGAAGTAGAAGCCATCAACTTTGTCATTCATTTCGATGACAACACCTGGAACAACAACAATGGCCAGGATTTTTATGTTCCCATAAGCGATAGCAGCGGCGGGGGAGGCGGTGGAGGTGGAGGCACCGGAGTGGAAAACGTAACCTGGGCTCCTTCGGCTCCCACTGTAAATGACAGCATCACTGTTACCGTAGAATATGCCCACAAATCAGCCTGGTTGCATTGGGGAGTAAGTGTAGAGGGGCAAAACTGGCAACAACCCATTGTAGCCTATTGGCCTCCTGCCTCAAACCTATTCAATGGAACAGGTCCGGCCGTTGAAAGCCCTTTTTCTGCACCCGACAACAACGGCCATATTAAAATTAAGTTAGGGCCGTTCAATCAACCGACTCAACAAGTGCAAGGGATTGATTTTGTGATACATTACTTCGATAACACCTGGAACAATAACGGAGGGGCTGATTATCATATCCCCTTGCTACCTGCCGGACCAGGAGGTATTGAAAACCAAACAGAGAGCAAATATAATCTGTATCCCAACCCCGCCCGGGACTTTACTACCCTAACCCGGCGAACCCTGTTTGGGAAAAATATCCGAGTGGTTTTGAAATCCATTACAGGAAATGAAATTCAATCATGGACAATGGATAATGAAAAATTGACCTTTCCTACAACCCATCTGCACTCAGGGCTTTACTTCCTTTATGTAATTCCGGAAAACGACGCTATGGAAGTTATCAGGCTGATAGTTCCTTAATATCCCTTCAAGATATGGGGAATAAAAAAGGAGGGCAGTTTTACCATGAAATTTGCCCTCCTGATTTTTTTATAAGTAACCTCTTATTTTGTAAAAATCACTTTATAGGTCAACAGCGTGCCATCTTGCCTGAGGACTGAAAGGAAGGCTAATCCTTTATAAGATGGAATAATGAGTTCCATTCTGTGTGAACCCGCTTCGGCCATTATTTCACGGCGCAGGAGCTGTTGGCCAGTGAGTGAGGTAAGGGAAATTTCCAGCTTTTCGCTCATGGGTTGTGTCCAATCGACAACCAATAAACCCTGGCTTGGATTGGGATAAATATCCATACTGAAAGACATTGGGTCATCCGGGGTAGCAACCACACAAGGATTGCAAGAGCTGAAGCAAACGTAAGGCAGAGCAGTGTCAGATGTCGGAACAGTTAAGAAGCGATTATAACCTCCTACACCAGTAGGAACGCCGCATTCGGAAGGCACTTGCTCAGCCCCGCTCCAATCGCTGCCGTTAATGAATTTGTATTCAATGTATTGGCCTGCTTCCAACAAAATGGTAATAGTATAAATTCCGGAGGCATAGTAGGTCATGGGGGTGGATGAAGGATTCCAACCCTGGAAATTACCTGCCAGATGTACGCCATCCGGAGAAACACTCTGTTCACTCATGTCCACATAGAAAGTAACATCCACAAAATTGGTTCCCTGACAGGGACCACACTCCGAGAAGCAAACCAAACCCAGCAAGGTGTCAGAAGCCGGCATGGTAAAGAACCGATCGAAGCCACCCGTTCCATTGGGCATTCCGCATGCTTCGGGTACATTCTCTTCTCCGGCCCAGGTATTTCCATTTATGAATTTATATTGAACCAATTCACCAGGCAATATTGAAGTAGTATATATAAAAACACCATTGCCGGTTTCTGTCATGGGTGTTGCAGCCGGGTCCCATCCCTGGAAACTTCCTGCTATATGCACTCCATCAGGTGATATCGTTTGCTGGCTCATATCTACTCTGAAAGTGACACTGCGGGGTACAGGACAGGGATCGCACGCGCTGAAACATACGGCAGGCAAAATGGTGGAACTACCTGCGGGAGTAATCTCACGATTGTAGCCTCCGCTTCCATTGGGCACACCACACGACGCTGGAACGATTTCTTCTCCAGCCCAGGTATTTCCGTTAATAAATTTGTATTGGTAAGCTTCTCCCTGGTAAAGCATAACAGTAATTTCCCAAATGTTGTTGGCTGTTTGAATCATTGGAGAGGCCGCAGGGTCCCAACCCTGAAAACTTCCAGCGATATGAACGCCCTCAGGGGCTACGCTCTGAAGCGACATATCTACTCTGAAGGTTACCTGGCTCTGCGCTGGGCAACTCTCGCAACGCGAGAAGCATACCAAAGGCACCGTAACGGTGCTGTTTCCTACCTGAACCTGACGATTGTATCCTCCGGCACCGTTGGGAACCCCACACCCAGCCGGAACTACTTCTGCATCGTTCCATGTATCTCCATTAAGGAAAATATATTCATAAGTCGAGTTTTCAACGACAGATAGCGTTATACTATAAATGGAGCCCGAAACCCAATTCATGGGTGTGGCTGTGGTGCTCCATCCATTGAAGCTACCTGCAACATGTACACCTTGAGGTGAAACGGGATCAATACCCAAATCAACCTGAAGGGTAAGATTTACCATGCCCGGACAAGGATCGCAGGAACTGAAACACACCAGGGGGGCGGTGGTATTGGTGGTGCCCACCGAAATCTGGCGATTAAATCCACCCATGCCATTGGATACACCGCACGAAGCCGGTACAATCTCGGCCCCCGTCCAGTCATCTCCATTAATAAAGACATACTCGGGTGACGTATTCTGATCCACAGCAACGGTAACCGTATATACCCCATTTCCTGAGAGAGTCATAGGGGTAGCGGAAGCACTCCAGCTGTTGAACGTCCCGGCTACATGCACTCCATTGGGTGATACCGTTTGCTGACTCATATCTACCTGTAGGGTAAGATTCACCTGAGGCACATTACACGGCCCACACTCACTAAAGCAAACCACGGGTACAGTGAGATTGGTATTTCCTACGGTCACTTCCCGGTTGTAACCTCCATATCCATTGGGAACCCCACACTGCGAAGGCACTATTTCTTCTCCTGCCCAGGTATCTCCATTGATAAATTTATATTGATGCGTAGAACCTTCGCCTACACTCATGGTCACTGTGTATATTCCATTACCCACGGGATTCATAGGTGTGGCAGCGGGATCCCAATTGTTGAAACTACCCGCTACATGCACTCCCTGGGGTGAGATGGTTTGCAGACTCATGTCTACCTGAAGAGTTATCTGAACCATAGGGGGACAAGGGCCACATTGGCTAAAACAAACTATAGGAATTACTAGTGTTGAAGAACCTACGGTAACTTCTCTGTTATATCCTCCCAAACCATTGGGAACTCCACAGGCTTGTGGAACAATTTCTTCACCGGCCCAGGTATCTCCATTGATAAATTTGTATTGGTAGCTCGAGTTCCCGGCTAGATCAAGCGTAACAGCATAAATATTATTGCCCTGATGGGTCAATAAGGTTGCTGTGGTGCTCCAACCGTTAAAACTCCCTGCAACATGAACGCCCAGGGGCGAAACGGTCTGCAGGCTCATATCTACCCGAAAGGTAACGTTTACTGCATCGAGTGAAATAGCAGTAAAAATGAAAACAGCAATGGATAAAAATCTTCTCATGGTAAGGTCTTTTTTGAATAAATGACATCTTATAAACGAACCCCGGCCCAGCCGGCCGGGGTTCAGATTTAACAAGGCTTGGTATCAGGCATGTTTCTTTTGACGAAAATCATACACTTTTTTGGCGCCATACCCGGTTGCCAGGGCTACCAACAGGGCCACTCCACTCCCTATGGGTGCCGAGCCTCCAGGGGTCTGGTTACCTGACTGGCCATGACCACCTCCCGGGGGTGGGGGGGGATCCTGGGAAAATA